>CAZIEA010000155.1:5037-6301 GCA_964538495.1 uncultured bacterium
CCCGCCGCGCCGCGACGGTGGAGGCGGAGTTCATCCTCCTCTGCGGCGTCCGTTTCATGGCCGAGACCGCCAAGCTCCTCAACCCGCGCCGCATAGTTCTGATGCCCGACCCCAACGCCGGGTGCCCGATGGCGGACATGGCCTCCGCCCGGGAGCTGGCCAACCGCCGGCGCGAACTCGGCGACCCCTATGTGATCAGCTACGTGAACACCTCGGCCGAGGTGAAAGCTCTCTCCGATGTCTGCTGCACCTCCGCCAATGCTGAAAAAGTCGTGTGCGCGGCGCCGCAAGACCGCCCGCTCTTGTTCGTTCCCGACCAGAGTCTGGGCGCCTACGCCTCCGCCCGGGCCGGACGGAAGGTCGCGCTCTGGGACGGCTATTGCCCCACCCACCACCGGATCCGGGCGCGGGACATCGCGCAAGGGAAAGCGCGGCACCCGGGGGCGAAGGTGGTGGTCCATCCCGAGTGCACGGCCGATGTCATCGAAGCGGCCGACGCCGTCCTGAGCACCGCCGGGATCCTGCGCTACTGCCGGGAAGAGGGGGGGGAGGAATTCATCGTGGGGACGGAGATCGGGCTTCTGCACCGGCTGCGGAAGGAAAACCCGCAAAAGCGGTTTTACCCCGCCGGCGATTTCGCCGACTGCCCGAACATGAAGCTCAACACCCTGGAAAAAATCCTCTGGGCGCTGGAAGACATGCGCTATGAAGTCTCGGTCCCGGAGGAGATCGCCGGAAAAGCCCGCCGGGCCATCGAGCGGATGCTGGAGATTTAAGGATTGAGCCAATTTTTCTCTATCCACCCGGCCAGTTCCTCGCTCTGGCGGCGGGTGCCGGGCCGGGTCAGGTGGCGCATGTCCTGGCAGAGCCCGTCGGGATACCAGCGGATGAAGGGCCGGTGGAGGGAGACCCCGGGCCAGGGCCGGACGACCTCGTCCAGTTTCACCTCCAGCTCATCCATGGCCCGGCGCACGAACTCGTTGGCGGCCGCCTCGGGCAGGGGGCTGAAGAGAATGAGCACGGGGAAACCGTGCCTGGCGGCGGTGGCGAAGATGCGCCGCAGTCCCCCCAGGCAGTCCGGGTTGAAGCGGGGCCCCCAGCGCATCGGAGCCTCGAAGCGGTCCCCGGCGTCCACCCCCGTCCCTACCGGCAGCAGCGTCCCCCGGCCGTCGAAGAGTTCGCGGCGCAGTTCGTCGTCGGACCCGAATTCCCCCCGGGGCCGGTCCAACCCGGTGTAGGCGACTTCCCCCGTCCCCTGCGAGAG
>CAZIEA010000156.1:0-2974 GCA_964538495.1 uncultured bacterium
ACCCGGCGATCTTCCGCCGGAGCACCGGCCTCTGGGCGATCCGCGGAGTCACCCGGGCCTACTTCGGCGGCTCCGCCGACATCCCGGTCTCCGCTGATTACAGCGGGAACGGGTCCTGCGACGCGGCGATCTTCCGGAAGTCAACCGGCCTCTGGGCGATCCGCGGGGTCACCCGCTGCTACTTCGGCGGCTCCGCCGACGTCCCCGTCTCCGGGGATTACAGAGGGGACGGGTCGGCCGACGCCGGCATCTACCGCCCCGCCCCCGGCCTCTGGGCGATCCGGGGGGTCACCCGGGCCTATTTCGGGCAGCAGTCGGACATCCCGGCCGTGGAGCGGCCGTGGTGGACTAACTAACTACTTCTACCCGCTTACCTTCTCCATCGGCCCGCCGCAGCATATCAGCTGCCCGCCGCCCGCCACGATCACCTCGACGACGTTGCCGCAGACCTCGCAACGCCACACCTCTCCCTTGCGCTTCACTAAAGCCATAGCGGCTGCCTCGATATCGGTTGCAGGGAGACGGGGAGCCGCCCGGCAGGGCGGCTCCCCTCCCCCCTCAGTTTGGAACCCAGAATCAGGGGTGCAGGAACTTGGACACGAACGGGGACTCACCGACCTCGCGGCGCCGGAAATGCCCCGAGGGGCCCTGCCCCAGGAACTCGGCGAACCAGGCCTCGTGCTCGATCTCCTCGTTCAGGATGGCCAGACACAGTTCGTAAGTGCGGTGGTCCTTCCCCGCCGTCAGGTTGCACAGGTGGGTATAGCCGTTGACCGCGCACTGCTCGGCCTTGAGCAGCACCTGCAGTATGGCCTTCGTATCCGCGTTTTTCGGCAGTCGCGCCGGCGGGCAGGCGGAGATGTCGTGAAACTCCTTCATGTCGTCCGGGAGCTTGCCGCCCAGCTCGTAAATGCGCGGCACCAGGGCCTCGAAGTGGTTCCGGTCCTCGATCCGGGCGTCCTCCGCGATCTCCTTCAAGCCTTCGCCGTCCATCCCGATCAGGTTGACCCTCAGGATGGTGTAGTAGTAGAAGGTCGTAAGCTCGGCCGCCGCGTTGGCGACCAGCAGTTTCACGAGCTCGTCCACGTTGATGCCCGCCTTTTCCACCAGTTTCCGTGACACCAGTTCCATCGCCATACCTCCTTTCTTCACCTGTTGCTGCGCCTTCAGGTTGCTTCCCGCGGGGAATCCGCGGGCTCCAGGCCCGCGGCTCGGCAAAGCCCGGTAAAGGATTTCAGTTTTTCCTCTAAGAGGTTCATAATCGGAAATAATTATCTTTATTATTTAATAATTACTCCATAAATAAAAAAACACAAGAAAAAAAATCCCGCAAAACCCGATATTGAGCGTTTCGGGCTTTGCGGGATAAAAGAAGGGACTCCCGCACCACTGAGCCAGTACCTCCGGCTCCCGGATCTGCCGGAATCACTTCGGAGAAACATCCGCCAGGAGAAAATCCGGAAAATCTCCTTGTCCGGTCCGAAGAAACGGGAGTAAGGTCCTTTCAGGGAAATTCTATCTTTTACTTTCCCAAGGCAGCGCTAAGGCCGAAAGGAGAGGCCGAGAGATGAGAATCCTAAAGATACTCCTGTTCCTGGTCCTTTCCCTCGTAAGTCCGGCCTTCGGCCGGCAAGCTGAGCCGCCCTGGGAATACGAGTGGAACGCCGACGACACGCCCAAGCATGACCCGGCTTTCACTTTCCGAGGCGTCTTGATCGCCAGGAGGGAGACTGACCCGATCATATCCCGGCCGACCGACGGGGTCTCCTACCACGACGGCGACCTCATCGGCGAGGCGGAAGTTGCCTACCAGGGGCTTGGAACCCCCCTCTTTAATTTGTATTCATACTGGCGAGAAAGCGGTCTGACTATCGGGAATACTTATTACTATAAACTTTTCTCATATGACGAATATTTGAATTATTCCGGCGGGGTTGGGACCGGCGTGTTGATCATCGGTACCACCCCCACGCCATTTGCTTATTTCTCTCCGACCCCAGCACCGCTTACCCCGAGTGCCCGGCAGAAAACCACTCCGGTTGCCTTGCCGCCTGCCCGTCTATCGGCCTCGCCTCCCGACGTGGATTTTTTAGGCGCCGGGTCACATAGCGGAGGGGTAACCCTGCGTTGGATCAACCCCCGCGACCTGGTCGGCTGGGGTTGCGAGGGGTCGGACTGCTGCCTGGCCCAGGGCGGGACCGTCCTGCTCGACACCGACACCCCCGACGGGCCGAGGAAGAGCTATTACTCCAAGGCATTTGATCTCGAATTTTACACCGTCGAGTTCAGGATGAAGGTGTTGAGCAGTCCCTCCCTCGATGGGAGGTTGCGGTTCCGTTCGGTTGTAGAACCGCCGGGAAGTATCATCACACTCGATATCTCGGAGACCCAGGTCAGGATGTCGCGGAGTTTCACGGAAGTGTTCGATCTGGACACTACCGACGATTTCCACGTCTACCGGATCGTGGGGGGAAAGGGCTACGGGTACCTCTACATAGACGGCCGCTACCAGGGAGGAGGAAGAACAACCAACGATAATCCTGAATTTTCCGGAATCTATTTCGGGGACGCCGTCGGGGCCGGCTCTCGGTCCGAGTGGGACTACATCAACTACGCCTCCGGGTCTTATCACTACCCTACTCCCACACCAAGCCCCTCACTCACGCCGACCCCCTCGCCTGCACCCAGCCCGGTCCTGCTGATTTTGTCTTCCGGCGACTACAACGGGGACGGAAAGTCCGATATCGCCGTCTTCCGGCCCGGCGAGGGCAAGTGGCTGGTGCGGGGCCTGGGGGTTTCCTGGTTCGGGAAGACGGGGGACCTCCCGGTCCCGGGGGACTACGACGGCGACGGGGTGACCGACATCGGGATCTACCGCAGCGATAACGGGCTCTGGGCGGTGAAGGGCCTGACCCGGTTCTACTTGCCTGCCGGCCGCGTCCCGGTCCCCGCGGACTACGACGGCGACGGCTCG
>CAZIEA010000156.1:3055-6282 GCA_964538495.1 uncultured bacterium
CATCCCGGTGCCCGGTCGCTACGTTTGGGAGGGGACGCCCACGGTCCGGGACCACCCGGCGGTTTTCCGCCAGGGGAAATGGCTGGTCCTGGGCGGAGCCTCGTTTTATCACGGCGCTGATGGCGACGTCCCTCTGCCCGGGGCCTACTCGGGCGGGATTCTCGACCAGGCCGCGGTATTCCGGCTGACCCGGAGCCTCTGGTCCGTCCGGGGCGTCACCCGGGCCTACTTCGGGCAGTGGAGAGACTACCCGGTAACCCGGTAGGCAACTCTTACGTAATCCGACATTAAGCGCTTGTTCTTCTCCCGGCTTGCTTGTCCCGCACGCGGGATGACGCCCGACTCCCGGAATTTCTGCGGCAGAACATTCCCCATCTCCGTTGCCGGAATCAGAAAGTCTTCTGCGCCCTGTGCCCGCTGCCTCCAAATGACGAAGACAATCCGATAACAAAGCCGAAGTTATAACCTCTCCCCGAATTGTTGGTCTCGTAAATCCCGACATTCGGATTAAACAAACTGATGATGAAGGTAATGGGGACAATAAGACCATGCCATAGTCCGGCCCAAAATCCAGCCGGGGTTCCATCAATTTTGTACTTCGAATTGGAACCCGCCACTGCCAGTGCATTCGCCGTCTTGCTGCTCCCGGTTCGTGAATTGCCCTCAGGCCGCGCCAGTCCGAAACAGCTTAAATCGAGTCGCCCGATAACCCAAAGTCAAAATGCTGCATCCGCGGTCTCCCTAATGCCTCGCGGTCTCAGGGCTCGACCGGAATGCAGATATCCACGATGTGCCTGTGTTCGGGGTGGGCGTCCGAATCGTTGAGCTTGATCTCGTAGGCGGACCTCTTCTCCGGTATCAGGCCGCGGGAAGGCAGCAGATCTCCGTACATAAGCCCCCAGGCTTTCCCGAACTCATCGTTTGCGATCTCGAACCTTCCAACCGCGTGCCTGCCGCCGGGGATCGTCATTGTTCCGATCCCGGCGGGAACCGGCGTGCCCTCCGGAATGTCGATGCACATGCGCATACTCGGCTGAGAGCCGGGCGAGGATGCATCCCCGTAGACGATTATCAGTTTAGTCTCGGGAAAATTAAACAGCCCTTGCGGACCGGCCCAGGCGATCAGCTTATCCAAAAGCCGGTCAAAGAGAGCGCCGTCCCCCTGATAGGGGCCGATGTGCTCGACGAAAGCGACACGGAATGCCGGCATCTCCCTGACTTCAAAACTGCTCGGCCGCACCCGCGCTGGTGACTCGCCCGCGGCGACAGCCGCCGAACAGGCCACAAGCCAGGCTAATACCGCTGCAAGAACTGAACTCATGAATGCGCCTCCTTTCCCGGAATTCCGCCGGTTTACGGGATCAGCATGACAGACAAGGACAGGCAACACTTGACCCTGCTTGCTATTTTTCATGGCTGGGCCACCCCCTGCTCTGTCTTTTGCTGTTCCTATCCCCGGCAGGCGGGAAAAATATCCCGCCGAGGTTATGGTAGTTGCCCGGGGGCGCCCCCGCCTCCGGCAGTCATCTCAACCCCGTTTTCCCCGGAAACTTCGACTCCATGTATCCAGGAAAATACCGGCAAATCACACGGCGAATCGCTGATTGCGTCTTCCCTGCTTTTGGTGTTTTAATTATATCAATTCTGCGGACCGGATCGCGTCCACGAATGGCCCGGCGCTTGTTGCCCGGAAAGGGTGGGATGGCCGTGGTTGCTGTCGAAAACTTTGCTTGAGGCGGCTTCACTGAAGAAGCCGCCCTTGTTTTTTTTGCTCGTCGCCTGTCAACCGGAATAGAGAACCAAGGGAGGTAAAGGCGTGAAGAGCGGGATGAGATGTTTTGCGGCGATGATGCTCGCGACGGTATTGGCCCTGGCCGGCTCCGCCGACGCCGGGGGGATGAAGCTCGGCTACTCCACCTATCTGGGCGGGAGTTCGAGTGACTTCGCCAGGAGCGTCGCCACGGCTTCGGGGGCGATAGTCGTGGCGGGATACACCAACTCCGCCGATTTTCCCCTTATGAATGCCTGGCAGCCGGCCTGCGGGGGGGACGACGACGCCTTTGTTTCCGGCTTCGATTCCGCCGGGAACCTAGTCTTCTCCACCTACCTGGGCGGGCTTGATGAAGACAATGCCAATGCCGTCGGGTTCCGGCTGGGCGGCATCTATGTTGTCGGCGAGACTAAATCCTTGGATTTTCCCACCCTGAATCCCTATCAGGCCGGCAATGCCGGCTCCTCCGACGTCTTTGTCTGCCTCCTGAACACTGCCGGTTCGCTCACCTACTCCACCTACCTGGGGGGGAGCTATGAGGACTTTGGTGCTGGGGCCGACTGGGAGACGGGAGAGTTGGTGGTGGCGGGCACAACGTTCTCCGTTGATTTTCCGACAGTTTCTCCGTTCCAGGCGGCACAGAGGGGAACCCCGGATGCTTTCGTCAGCTCCTTCGGTTCCGACGGGAGCCTCCAGTTTTCCACCTATCTGGGGGGGTCGGTTAGTGATGAAGGTTATGCTATAAACGTCGTCGGAGGAGATGTCTGGGTGGGTGGGATGTCCGATTCCCTGAATTTTCCTACCATCAGTCCGCTGCAGGCATCCAATGCCGGGAAATACGACATTTTCCTCTGCCGTTTCGACGCCGCCCGGGCCCTGGTTTTTTCCACGTATCTGGGCGGAACAGAATTAGACCATTGCTATTCTCTCGCAGCGGGAAATGACTCGGTCTGGGTAACCGGATTCACCTATTCCGCCGATTTCCCCACCGAATCCGCCTGGCAACCGGCGCTGGCCGGGGGCGCGGACGCTTTTGTCTGCCGGATTGACACCGATCTGGCCTTGAGTTTCTCCACCTACTTAGGCGGGACCCTGAACGATTTAGCTTATCGCATCAGTCTGGAGGACAACGAGGCTTCGGTGATCGGCGGAACATTGTCGGCTGATTTCCCCACCGTCAATCCGCTCTATCCGACTCAATACAACGATGCTTTTGTCGCCTCCTTTTCCTCCGCCGGGGTCCCGGTTTTCTCCACCTGTTTTGGGGGATCCTCCTTCGATACCGGCTATGGGGTTGCCCGGGCCGCGGGCAACCTGGTCCTGGCCGGATACACATATTCCACCGACTTCCCCACCCTGAACCCATTCCAGGGATCCATGGCCGGGGCATTTGACGCTTTTCTCACCGTCCTTGCCCCCATCACCCCCACCCCGTCCGCAGTGCCTTCCCCCACTC
>CAZIEA010000157.1:0-6248 GCA_964538495.1 uncultured bacterium
GGTGGCGGGGCTGCTGAGCTGGTTTTCCCTGGCGCTCAAGACCTCGTTTGCCCTGCTGGGAATGGCGGCCTTCAGCGCCCTGGTCCTGCCTTCCTGGGACATCCGCCTGATCGGGGTCGTCCTGACCCTGTTCTTCGTGGCCCTCAACATCTTCGGGGTCAGGGAGGCCGCCGGCCTTCAGGTGCTCCTGGTGGCGGGGCTGATCGTCCCCATGGTCGTTTATATTTTTTGGGGAATCCCCGAAGTCAGGATCTCGAATTTCGAATTCTTCGCCCCCCGCGGGCTCGGCGCCGTCTTTTCCACCGCGGGTTTTGTCTTTGTCGCCTACGGGGGGCTGCTCAAGATCGCCAGCCTCTCGGGTGAAGTGAAAAACCCCGGGAAGGTCATTCCCCGGGGGATGCTGATCTCCCTGATCCTGGTGACGGTCCTTTACACCCTGATGGTCTTCGTCACCACCGGGGTCCTCCCGGCCGAGAAGCTGGACGGTTCTCTGACCCCCATTTCGGACGGGGCGGACGTCTTCATGGGGCGCGCCGCCCTCATTCTCGGCCTGGCGGCCATCCTGGCTTTCGTCTCCACTGCCAATGCCGGGCTAATGGCGGCCTCCCGCTATATCTTCGCCACCAGCCGCGACGGCCTCCTGCCCCCGGTCTTCGCCAGGGTCAATCCCCGCTTTCACACCCCCCACGTCGCCATCGTCACCACCGGATTTTTTATCATCCTCTCCCTCTTCCTTCAGCTCGAGGTCCTGGTCAAGGCCGCCTCCACGGTCCTGCTGATCACCTACATCCTGGTCAGCCTCTCCATCATCGCCCTGCGGGAAAGCCGCCTCCATAACTACCGACCCCTCTTCCGCTGTCCCTTTTATCCCTGGGTCCAACTGATCGGGATCGCGGCCTACGGGTTCCTGCTGCTGGAGATGGGGGGAAAATCCTTTTTCATCACCGCCGTCATGATTCTCGGAGGGATTCTCTGTTACATATTTTACGGCCGGTTCCGGGCGAAAAAGGAGTCCGCCCTGCTTCACCTGATCGACCGGATCACCACCCGCGAACTGGGCCGGGAGGGGCTGGAAAGCGAACTGAAGGAAATCGTCCGGGAACGGGACCTCCTGGTGCAGGACCGCTTCGACCACATCATCGAGGCGAGCCTGGTGCTCGATCTCGAAGGCCCGCACGATCTCGAAACTTTTCTGGAGCAAGCGGCCGCCCTTATGGCCGGGCGCCTGAACATGGCCCCGGAAGAGCTCAAGGCCGCCTTCCTGGAGCGGGAAAGGCAGAGCACCACCGTTCTCTGCCCCGGCCTGGCCATCCCGCACATCATTCTCCCCGGGGAAAAGGCCTTTGACATCCTGCTGGCCCGCTGCCGGGAGGGGGTGCGCTTCACCGAGGAGGCCGCGCCGGTACGGACCGTCTTCCTTCTGGCGGGGACGCTGGACGAGCGCAACTTCTACCTGCGGGCCCTGGCGGCCATCGCCCAGATTTTCCAGGGCCACCACTTCGAGCGCCGCTGGCGGGAAGCCCGCAACCCCCAGGCCCTGCGCGACCTCGTCCTGCTCAGCCGCCGCCGGCGCGACAGCTGATACCTTCGGATCGTTCCCGGCCTTGCCCTCGATTATTCCTGCTCTTCCTTCTCGGTTTTAACCCACAGTTCCTTCCCGTCGGTGGTGACGGTGACGGTGCCGTGGCGGTCGGTGCGGTAGATTTTTGCTCTTGCCCGGGTCAGCTGCTTGATCGTCTCGGGGGCGGGATGGCCGAAGCGGTTGTACGCCCCCACCGAGATCACCGCCAAACGGGGATTGACGGAGCGTAAAAACTCGGCGGAACTGGAGGTGGCCGAACCGTGGTGGCCGGTCTTGAGAACAGCGCTTCTCAAGCTGAATCCCCACTGACGGAGCAGCTTTTTCTCCGCCTCTGCCTCCGCGTCGCCGACGAAGAGGAAGGAAATATCTCCGAAGGAAAGCTTGAGCACCAGGGAGGAATCATTCAATTTATCAAATTTCCTTCCGCTCGGTCCCAGCACCCGTACCGTTACCTCCGCGCCCCACTGTAAAAATTCCCCTAGGCGGGGCTGGCGATATTTGATCTCTTTCCGGTTTTGGACGGCTTGGAGAAAGGCGGAATAATATTGCGAAGGATGCGGCACGCCGGAGTCGAGGACCTCGCCCACGGCAATCCGCTTGTCCTCTAAGACCGGGATCAGGCCGCCGAGATGGTCGAAATGGGCGTGGGTGAGAACGATCACGTCCAACCGCTCGATGCCGGCACGGCGCAGATAGGAGTGAATATCCCGGCGGTCCTGGCCCTGATTGAAAGGAGCCTCCCCTTCGCCGCCGTCGATCAGGACCCGGAAGCCGCTGGGCGTGGTGATCAGGCTCGCGTCGCCCTGGCCCACGTCGAAGAAGACAACTTCGAGCTTTTTCCCGTCCGGAACGGCGGCCGCGAGCGGGCCGCCGGAAAAGAAACCCCAGGCAAAAATCGCCAGCGCGACGGCCAGGGAAAGCGCCGCGAAACGGCGCCGGGAGCTATATCGGGTAGCATTCACCAGATTATCCAAGAACGGTTTTACCAGGGATACTGTGTAAGATCATGAAAGCCGGGAGCGCCAAGAGATATTTATATAATAGCATGTTTACTGAATGTTACCGGACTCTATCCCCTCTTCCTGGAATCCCGGCGGGAGAATCGCCTTGGCCAAGCCCTGGTTCCGGGTTAAAATACAATTGTCGGCAAGTTCAATCCGCCGTTGCTCTCCGGCGGATTTTTCCGAACTTTTTTGTCGGGTCCCGGGCCCGAAGGAGGAGGCAATGGACTGGTGGCTGAAATCTTACTGGGCCAACGGGCGCTTCGAGCTTCCGGAGCGGCCGGGAGAGGTCACAATGAAGGGGGCTCCCCTGACCTTGATCGGGGAGAAATTGCATCCGGGCCTGCCCGCCCCCTTTTTTCGGGCGCTCGATCCGGAGATGAAGGAGGTCACTTTCGACGACTTCAAGGGCAAGCCCCTGGTGGTCGCCTCGGTGCCCTCGCTGGACACCTCGGTTTGCGACCTGGAGGCCAAGCATTTCCACCGCGCCGCTTCGGAGTTGGGCGAGGGGGTGGGGATCGTGGTCATCAGCATGGATCTGCCCTTCGCCCAGAAACGCTGGTGCGGGGCCAACGGCATCACCGGGATGAAGGTCCTTTCCGACCACCGGGACGGTTTCTTCGGGTACCGCTACGGGGTCCTGGTCAAGGAACTCCGGCTCCTGGCGCGGGCCGTCTTCGTGATCGACCGGGAGGGGATGATCACCTATGTCCAGGTGGTCCCGGAAATGAGCGACGAGCCCGACTACGACCGGGCCCTGCTCTCCCTGCGGGAGACGGCCCGGAAATGAAGCCCAACGTCACGCTTTACTATATGCCCTCCTGCCCCCACTGCCACGCCGCCATGGATTTCCTGAAACAACGGGGGATCGAGTGGGAAGGCCGCGACGTCGAGAATGACCAGGCCGCCTACCGGGAACTGAAGGGGTTGACCGGGAAAGGCCAGGTCCCCGTCCTGCGCACCCCGTCCGGCCTTCTGAAAGGTTTCGACCGGGAGGCATGGGAGAGCAAATTCCCCCGTTCCGGCCCCAAGAACGGGGGCTGAAGGCCCCGTTTCCATGAGCATTTCCGTGACCTGGGGGGACCGGCTGGAACTTCTGGCCGACCGGTTTTTCCGCGATTTGGAGGATTCGCCGCCGGGCGATCCCTTCCGCCCCGAATGCGTGGTGGCGGGGAGCCGGACCGCCGAGGCCTGGCTCAAGCACCGTTTCCTCCTCGACCGCTCCGGCGGGTTCCGGGTCCAGGCCAACTGGGAATTCCGCCTGCTTAAGGAATTCGTGGACGATGTCCTTTACCGGATGGAGCACCGCGGCGAGCGCGACCCCCGTTTCCATCCTTATTCCCCGGAAGTCCTGACCTGGCGGATCTGGCGCCTGCTCGCTTCCGGGAACTTCGCGGCCCGCCCCCCCTGCGCGCCTCTGCGCGCCCATCTCGGGGAGAAACCCTCTCCGCGCCGGGTCTTTTCCCTGGCCGGACTTCTGGCCGGCCTGCTGGAGGACTATCAGGTTTACCGGGCCCCGGTCCTGGCCGCCTGGGAAAAAGGGGAGGGGGACGATTGGCAGGCCGAGCTCTGGCGGGAGCTGGTCGCCGAGGACCCCGGAACCAAGGTCCGGGATTTTTTCCGGATGGAGCGCCTTCTCCCCGGCTCCGCCGCCGCCGGGAAATACCGGAGCCTGAGCGTGTTCGGGGTGAGCCGGATGCCCCCGGTTTATCTCGATTTTTTTCAGATCCTTTCCGGGTTCCTCCCGGTCCGCTTTTACCTGTTCAACCCCTGCCGGGAGGAGTGGTTCGGGGACCTCTCCGCCCGGGGACGGGAGCGGCTGGCCGGGCGGCTCCGGCTCCAGGGGTCCGAAGAGATCGAGGCCTACCTGGAGACCGGCAATCCCCTCCTTAGTTCCCTGGGGCCGGCCACCCAGGTTTTCCTCGGCGATGTTCTGGACCGCTGCGGGGGACAGGTCGAGGAAGTTTTCCGGGAAAGAGAAAGCGGGAGCTTGCTGGCTCTGACGCAGGAGAACATCCGGAACCGGGCGCCGGAAGGGCCCCCCGGCGCGGCGGCGGATAGAGCTGATCTTTCCCTGACCCTGGGAATTTGCCACAGCCCGGGGAGGGAAGTGGAAGCCTTGCGGGACTATCTTCTCCGGGCCTTTGCCCAGCTCGAGGGGCTGAAACCCCGGCAAATCCAGGTTCTGGTTTCGGACATGGAGCTTTACGCCCCTTACATCGAGGCGGTTTTCGCCTCCGGGTCGGACCCGGGGCGGGAGATCCCGATCGCGATCGTGGACCGGGGTTTTTCCGGGCTCGACCGGACGGCGGCGGCTTTTCTCTCCCTGCTCCGGATCCCGGAAGAAAGGTTCCGGGCCTCGCGGGTCCTCGACCTGCTTGCGGCCGCCCCGGTCCGGGATGCTTTCGGCTTGAGCGAGAAGGGGGCGGAGGAGGCCCGGGCCCGGGTTTCCGAGTCCGGGATCCGCTGGGGCTGGGATGCCCGGGACCGGGAGAATGCCGTCGGCTGCGCCTATTGGGAAAATTCCTGGCGGCAGGGGCTGGATCGGATGCTTCTGGGTTATGCTTCCCCCGACACCGGCGCGGCGCCGCTGCAAATGCCGGACGGGACCCTTCTGCTCCCCCTGGACGGGGTGGAGGGGGAGACCGCCCCCATCCTGGGCTCCCTGGCGGCTTTCGCCGAAGCCTTGCGGGAGACCATAGATTCCTTTTCCCGGCCCTGTTCTCTTTCGGAATGGGCCCGGAGGCTGGAAGCCGTCCTGGGGCGTTTCTTCTCCCCCGCCTCCGGCGGCGCCCCGGCCCTGTCCCGGATTCGCCGGGTCCTGGAACTGCTTGCCCGGGCGGGGGACAAGGCCCTGGAGGGGGAAGCGGTCCCTCTCCAGGCGGTCCTGGCTTTTCTGGAAGGGAGCCTGGAAGCGCCCGACCCGGGGGATTCCCTGCTCAAGGACGCGGTGGTCTTTTCCGAGCTGCGCCAGATGCGCTGCCTGCCCCGGAGGGTGGTCTGCCTGCTGGGACTGAGCGATCGCGCCTTCCCGCGCCGCCGGGACCGCCCGGCTTATGACCTCCTGCGCCGGCAACCCCGCCGGGGCGACCGCTCGGAAACCAGGGAGGACCGGGGGGCTTTTCTCGAGGCCCTGATGTCGGCCCGGGAAAGGTTTTACCTGAGCTACGTGGGGCGGGGGACCGGAGAGAACGAAATCCTCCCCCCCGCTCCCGTGGTCGGGGAACTGCGCGACTTCCTGTCCCGGTCCTTCCGGCTGCCCGCCGGGCGGAAAAGCCGCGACGGCCGGGAACTCCTTTTCTGCGAAACCCTGCACCGTCTCCAGCCCTTCTCCCCGGACTATTTCCGGGAGAACGGCGGGCTTTTTTCCTATTCCCGGGAGAACCTGGCGGCAGCCCGGGCCCTGGAAGCGGCGAAATCCGCCGGCGGCGGAGCGGCCGGGTTTTTCTCCCGCCCCCTGGAGCGGCGGGAATTGCCTGAACGTCTCGAGCTCGAAACCCTCTGCCGGTTTTTTCGCCATCCCGCCGCCTGGCTCCTGGAAAACCGCCTCCGGGTCCGCCTCGGGGGAATGGCGGGAGAGGCCCAGGAAGCCGAGGAGCCATTCTCGTTGTCCGGCCTCGACCGCTACCGGTTTCTGGAAAGTTCCGGCTCGGCGGGGGTGGGGG
>CAZIEA010000158.1:0-6215 GCA_964538495.1 uncultured bacterium
AGCTGGCTCTCCGGGGCCGGGAAGTCCTGGTCCTGGAGCGCCACGATGCTTTCGGGCGCGAGACTTCCAGCCGCAACAGCGAGGTTATTCACGCCGGGATCTACTACCCGGCCGGATCCCTCAAGGCCCGGCTCTGCCTGGAGGGCCGGCGCGAACTTTACCGGCTGGCGGCGGAACATTCCATCCCCTGCCGGAAGATCGGCAAGATCATCATCGCCCTCCAAAACGCCGATCTTCCGGTCCTGGAAAAGCTCAAAAGCAAGGGAGAGGCCAACGGGGTGGAGGGCCTGCGCTTGCTTACGGCGGGGGAAGTCCGGGAGCTGGAACCCCGGGTGCGGGCCGCCGGGGGGCTTTTATCCCCGGAAACCGGGATCATCGACAGCCACCGGCTGATGGCCTTTTACGAGCGCCGGGTCAACGCGGGGGGGACGACGGCCTACAACTGCGAGTTGATCGCCCTGGCGCCGGTCCCCGGAGGCTGGCGCCTGCGGGTGTGGGACGCCGACGGGGAGGAGATGGAGATCGCCAGCCGGGCGGTGGTTAATGCCGCCGGGCTTTCGTCCGAGAAGGTGGCGGCCTTGGCCGGGATGGATACCGCCGCCTCCGGCTACACGATTTACCCCTGCAAGGGGGAATATTTCCGCCTCTCGGGCGCGAGCGCGCGGCTGACCTCGCGCCTGGTCTATCCCCCCCCCACGGGAATCAGCCTGGGCTTGCACACTGTGGTCGACCTCGGGGGCGGGCTCAAGATCGGGCCCAACGCCTTCTACGTGGACGAGATCGACCACCGGGTGGACGAGTCGCACCTGGAGGAGTTTCACGAGGGCGCCCGGGGCTATCTGCCGGACCTCAGGAAGGAGGACCTGGCTCCCGATATGGCCGGGATCCGGCCCAAGCTTTACCGGAAAGGCTCTCCGGAGCGGGACTTCGAGGTCCACCACGAGGCGGACCATGGTTTCCCCGGCCTGGTCAACCTGATCGGGATCGAGTCCCCCGGCCTGACCGCGGCCCCCGCTCTCGGCAAACTGGCCGCCGACCTGGCCGAGCAGGCCCTCTCCGGCTGAAGGGCCTGCCGCCGCATTCACATGTAGACATGTAGGGCATGTAGAAAACCCACTTTTCTCACGCAAAGACGCAGAGACGCAAAGGCGCCAAGAAAACCGAATTGTCCACAGATTTCACGGATTTTATCTTCATGTTCTCCATGCTCTTAATAGTAAGAAAAAAAAGTTTCTCTGTGGCCTCTGATTCTCCTCTGTGAGCTCTGTGGTAAGGAAGTTGGGCTGCAGGCTGAAGGAGTGGTGGAGAAGTAATCAGAGAAATCAGAGTTAATCAGGTGCAAAAGTTCGCGGCTCCTGACTCCTGACTCTTGTTTCCCGGGTTTTGACGGATTACGGATTACTGATTACGGGTTACGTCGGTTCATCTGTCTTCTGAATCCTGGGTTTCGACGGATTACCGGTCTTTATCACGGGCGCCGGGGTGGCTATTGCCGCCGTCATGGCATATAATTACACTTAAGTGGCCGGTTAAGAGGATCATTCGGGTGAAGGTTCCCCGGTCCGGTCAAAGTCAAAATATTCGCGCGGAGGTTTTCGAAGATGGAAAAACGCTACAAGCTCCTGCGGGCGAGGCTGCTGGTCCCCCTGAGCGAGGAGATCGGGCTCGAGACCCGCTACCAGGATGGCTATGTCCTGCTGGACGCGGACAAGATCAAGGAAGTGGGAAAATACTACGAGGGGATCGGCCAGCGCATCATCGAGGAGTGCGGCCGCGACCTGCTGGTGATCGGGGCGAAAAAGGAGCGGGACTATCGGGAGAAGGACATCCCCTGCCTCAATGGCGTGCTCCTGCCCGGGTTCGTGAAGGCTCACGGGCACAACCACGAGCCCCCGATCATCGGGATGGCCAAGGATCAGCCCCTGACCGATTGGCTGGACCACGCGGTCAACCTCTTTACCGGCTTTCTTACCGAGGAGGCCGAGGGGCTGCTCAAGACTTTCGGGAAGTCGGCCAACCTGGTCACTTTTAATAAGGCGCTCCTGGACGACGTCTACTACGGCATCACCAGCTCCATGAACCACCAGTGCAATTTCAGCAAATACCACGTCCGGGACATGATCCTGGCCGCCGACGCGGTCGGGAGCAAGCTCACCATCGCGGTGGGAAGCCAGGACCGCAACTATGACCCCCGGATCCTGGACACCCCGGAGCTGGCGGTCCGGCGTCTGGACGAGTACCGGAAATTTCTGGGGGACCGGACCCTGGTCAAGATCTGCCCCGGCCCCGACCAGGATTTTTCCAACGGCCCCGATATGGTCCGGGCCCAGAAGAAATGGGCCGACGCCCACGGGACCATCTTTCACATGCACAGTTCCGAGGAGCCCAACACCACCCGCTGGTTCTACTCCCAGTACCTTGCCAGTCCCGTCCAGTACCTGCACGAAGCCGGGGTCCTGGACGGGCAAACCATTCTCGCCCACCAGGTCAACTGCACCCCGGTGGACCTCGAGATCCTGGCCGGGACCGGGACCAAAATCGTTCACAACCCCCTGGCCAACACCATCCTCGGCTCCGGGATGCCCCCGGTGGTCGAGATGATGAAAAAAGGGATCCCCGTGGCGATCTCGACCGACGGTTCCGGCTCCGCCGACAACCAGAACATCCTCTCGGCGGCCAAACTCGCTTCCCAGTACCAGAAGGCGCTCCACCAGAACGCGCACCTGCTGCCGGCCCAGCAAGTTTTGGAGATGATCACCGTGGTTCCGGCCAGGTTCCTGGGTTACAACGCCGGTTCCCTGGAGCCCGGGCGCGACGCCGACGTGATTCTGGTGGATCTCGACCGGCCCAACTTGACCCCGACCCGGGTGGATAACGTGGTCGAGAACCTGATCTGGGCCGCCGACGGGAGCGAGGTTCGCTGGGTAATCGCCAACGGCCGCTTGCTCAAGGACGACTACCGCTTCGTGGTTCAGGACGAGGAAAAGATCAAGGCCGAGGTCATGAAGCTTTCGGAACTCCTGATGGAATACTCCGCCACCCGGCCGGAGATCAGGGCCACCGGGGTACGCCAGGCCAAGTGATTCGTTCAGGCCCCGGGGGATTTCCGGGCGCGGACGGCCAGCACCTTTTTCAGGGCGGATTCGGTTTTTTTCAACTCCCGGGCGCCCCGGGTGATCTTGCAGAGGCTGAGCCCAAGTTCGGCGGAGATCCGGCGCTGGCTGTGACCCGCCTCCAGCCGCTTGACCAGTTCCCAGCGGGCGGAAAGGTCGTGGCGCTCCCGTGGGGTGAGGATGTCCCGGAGGAAGCCCTCGAGCAGCCCGGGGTCGCGGACCCGGGACAGGACCTCGGCGATTTCTCTGATCTTGTCCATGCTTCTCCCGATAGAAACAATAGACCTCCTTCCGGTCCCGGGCAAGGCCCAATTTGTTGCGCTGTTCACATGTAGACATGTAGGACATGTAGAAAACCAGGCTAAAGGCTGAAGGAACTGCCGCCTTTTCAACCATGTAGGGCATGTAGAAGGGTTCAGGGTTCTGGGTTCAGGGTGCTGTGTAATCTGTGGAAAAGAAATGACCTGCGGTAATCTGTGTAATCTTAGTTTATATTTGCGGAGATTCGCGAGATTCGCGGTTGAATTCGCCTAATCCCGGTTTGAATTCGTGGAAAGCGGTATTCCGGAAATCATCCGCGACCGCCGGGCGGGATCTGGGCTATAATCGTCGCCGGGAGACGAGGCGATGCCGGTTCTGAAGGGTTCCTACTGCTATTTCGATACCGAGACCACCGGGCACGACCCCTGGAACACCGGAGACCGCGTGCTCCAGGCGGCGCTCTTGCTGGTCCGCGACGGCGAGATCAAGGGGACTTTGGACCTGATCCTCGATCCCGGAAGGGAGATCCCTCGGGAGGTGATCCCGATCCACGGGATTACCCGGGAAATGACCGTCGGGCAGCCTTCCTTCGGGCAGATTCTTCCGGCGGTCCTGGCGATGATGCGCTCTGCCCGGGTGGTCATCCACAACGCCCCCTTCGACCTGGCCTTTCTCGACCAGGCCATGGTGGAGAGCGGGATGCCTCCGGAGGAACTGGAGATCGCCGACACCCTCCAGATCGCCCGGGCGCATTGTTCTTTTCCCGCCGGGAACTCCCTGCGCAAGATTGCCGACCATTACGGGGTGGAAACCCCCGAACCTCACCGGGCCCTGACCGACGTGATGATTCTGCGGGAGGTGGCTGAGCGGATGTTCGCCGATCTCGGGATCGACTCGGAGGAAGGACTGGCGGGGCTGAGCGGCATCTACCGCCGGCCGGTGGGGATCGCCCCGGTGGTGCCTGAATTCTGGGCCGAAGCCATCGGGGCCGGACTCGAGGTCAGGGTGCGCTACGGCGGATCGGGCGAGCGCGTGATCTTCCCCCGGCGCTTTTACCGCCGCTCCGGGCAGGAATACCTCGACGCCCACTGCCTCCTGGCCGGGCGGGAACTCACCTTTCGGGTGGATCGGCTGGAAGTGTCCGGCCGGGAGTGAGGGCCGGAAAAAAACCCGGATCATTTCGGGGGACGGGCCGGGAAGACCAGTTCCTTCCCCAGGGAAGGGACGACGAATTCCACCCCGGGGAGTTCCCGCGAGTAGTAGTCCCGCAGGCGCTCGGCGGTGGGGCCTTCGGAGTGGACGATGAGGACGGTTTTTAGGCCCGCGAGTTTTTTGAGGTTTTCCAGGATCTTCGCGGGCCGGGCGTGGTCGCTGAAGCAGTTGAACCGGAGGATCCGCGCCTTGACCGGGTAGCTTTTCCCGTCGATGGTAAGCGTCGGGATTCCCGGTTCGATTCCGGCGAGAGCCGCCTTGGGCAGGGCGCGGTTTTTCCCCTCGCTCTCGATGAGAATAGTTCCGACATTTTCGGCCAGCTTTCGGCCTTTTACGATCTCTCCGGTCTTCAAGATGGCTACGACCAGGTTCTCTTCCGGGGCCGGAATCAGGCTCCCCCCCCGGGCCTCGGGGTCCTGGTCTCCCACCAGGATGAAGACCGTTTCCGGATCTCCGACGTAACGCTGGATGAACTCGCGGGAAAAGCCGGCGTCCCCCAACCCCGTGGAGGCGATGGCCGCGGTTCCGCAGCCGGTTTCGGCGATCTCGCGGCTGGAACGGTAGTGGCCGGGGAAAGGAATTCCGGCCAGAAATTCGGCGCTGAAAAAGGCGGCGTTGCCCGGGTTGGGAAGCTCTTTTTCGTAGATCCGGGTGAATTCCTCGGCGCTGGAGGAGTAGAGCAGGATTTCTCCCGGCGGGATGACGCCTTCCTGCTTCCCTTTCATGTATTCGTAGATCAATTGCTGGCTCTGGTCCAGGGAGGAGGCGGGGATGACGACTCGCTTTTTGGCCTTGAGCAGTTCTCCCAGGGCCCGGCGGAAATCAGCGCGGCTGTCGTCGGGGGCCTGGTTGCGCTCGGGCTCGTAGGTGCCCTCGATGATGGCCCAGTCGGCCCCGGACGGCAGGGATTCCGGACCCAGGAAGGGGGAAAACCCGCTCCCGGAATCCCCGCCGAAGAGCAGGGAATGCCCGGTCGCGGGATTTTTGATCAGGACCATGGCCGCTCCGGGCAGGTGGGGGGTGGGATAAAACACCGCCCGCAATTTCCCCGCGGGGGAAAACTCCTCCCCGGTCGGGACCGGGCTCAGGCCCTGGAGCGCCCGTTCGGCGTCCAGGGCGGCGCAATGCCCGCAATAATAGGCGCCGAGTTGATCCAGCTCCGCGCGCGACGTGGTCAACTTTTGCGGGCTTTTGATCGTGCTGCCCCGGTTGCAGTCCGGGTAGAGGTGGACGCAGTATTTAGCGCCTTTGCGCTGGGCGGTTTTCTTGGAGTTGGCGGAATAATAAAATGTCTCCTGGCCCTGGTCCCCGTGCTTGGCGGCCTGTTCCACGGAGGGATAGAGCAGGAGAGCGGTGGGCGGGGTGCAGTAAATCGGGCCCCGGAATCCCTTCCGCACCAGTTCGCTCAGGCGGCCGCAGTGGTCGGCGTGGGCGTGGCTCAGAAGCAAAAATTGCGCGCCCGCGGCCAGCTCCGGGGTAATCCCGGCGGCGAGTTCGGCGTCGCTCCCGAAGGGGGCGCCGGCCTCGAGCAGGAACCTTTCCCCGTCGAGGGTTACCTCGTGCATGGACCCGCTGACGCAGCGGTTCGCCCCCCAGCCCCGGTAAGTGAAAGCCGGGGCGGGGGAAGCC
>CAZIEA010000159.1:0-1131 GCA_964538495.1 uncultured bacterium
GCGCTGGAGTATTACCGGCGCGCGCTGAATCTCGACCCGGGTTCTCCCCGGGCCCGTTATTACCTGGCCCTGGCCCTGCTCGACGGCGGAGAGCCCGCCAAGGGCCGGGAGATCCTCTCCCGGCTCTGGCGGGAATTCCCTTCCAGCCGCTGGCTGCCCCGCGCCCTCCTGGCGCTCGAGAGGGGAGTGGAAGCCGCCGCGGCTTTCCCCGTCCCGGATTCCCCGGACCTTCCCTACCGCTCGGCGGGGAATAAAGAATGAAGGCGAAAGGAAAGCGATTGAGCCGGGAGGGGAAACGGTTATAATTGCCCGGGTTAAATCTCCACGCCACGCAACCTAATCGAAGGAGGGTCCGAATGAGAAAGTTGACCAGATGTTTGGGTTTGGCGGTGGTTTTGCTCCTGCTCCCGTCGGTTCTCTTGGCCCAAGCCCAGGTCAGGCTTACTAATGACGTGGCCTGGGTTTTGGTGGCCGATGCCTACAAGGCCTGTGTCCTGCAGTCTTACCTCGGGGCGATGGAACGGCTGAAGGAGCTGGCGGCGGCGGAAAAGCCCGGGACTTGGTGCGTGATCCTGGACGCCGACGAGACCGTGATCAGCAACGTCGAGTTTCAGAAACGCCTCCAGGCCCAAAAGAGCGACTATTCGGAAGCGGCTTGGAAAACCTGGTGTGAGGAGGAGGCCGCCGTCGCCATGCCCGGGGCGGCGGAGTTCTGCGCCCTGGTCCAAAAACTCGGGGGCAAGGTCATCATCGTCACCAACCGCAAGGGCAATGTCAAAAAGGCCACCGAGGCCAACCTGAAAAAGGCCGGCATTCCCTGCGATATCGTCCTGGTCCGGGAAGGCGCCTATGCCCTGGACCGCTCCAAGATCATGCGCCGCACCGACGTCGAAAAAGGCCAGCTCAAGGGCCTCCCCGAAGGGGGAAAACTTCCGGCCCTGAAGATTCTCATGCTTTGCGGCGATCAGGATCACGATCTCTACGATACCGACAAGCTCGGGTTCGAGCAGGTGGCGGAACGTTTCGGCAAGGACCTGGTAATTCTGCCCAATCCGATGTATGGGGACTGGGCGTACGAAGCGGTTTATGCCGAGGCCGCCGCCCCGGCGGCCGGCGCTGTCGCCCCGGTGG
>CAZIEA010000159.1:1141-4244 GCA_964538495.1 uncultured bacterium
AAGCGATGAAGCTCCCGGTCGGTTCCCAGGTCACCGTGGAAGCCGTCATCGTCAATATTTACGACCCCGAGGCTCGGGGAAAGACCGGGCCGGTCAAGCTCAACGTGGACCGGGACTACCGGACCAGTCTGACCTTCGTGTATTACGCCAAGAACCGCTCCGGGGAGGACTCCGGTTTCCCGCCCGCCGCCTCCTTCCAGAACAAGAAAGTCCGGGTCACCGGCGAGATCGGGGAGCACCAGGAAGCCAAGCAGATCATGCTCCGTTCCCCCTCCCAAATCGAGATCGTGAAGTGATGCCGCTTTTTTGCGGGCGCCGGAAAAGATGAGCGCTGACTTGAACAAAGTTCCGCCGGCGGGTTTTCTCGGCTTGAGCTGGAAACGGTTTCAGGCATTGCTCCTGGGGGCGGCCGGCAATTTCGGGGCCTATCGCGAGCTGGCCGCGGAGCCGCTCAAGATCGTGTTCGCCTTCCTGCTCATTCTGGTGCTCGCGGTCACGGTGCTGCTCTCGGGTCGCGATCTTTACCTGGTTTACCGCTACCTGGACCGGACCACGGTGATGCTGGCCGGGAAGATTCCCCCGATCACGATCGAGAACGGGAAAGTTTCCTGCCCGGAAGCCAAGTTCGAGTTCCGCAGCGACAAACCCTTTGCCGCCGGGACCTACCGGGAGCGGCTGAGCATGTCGGCCTCAGGAGTGGGAAAAGCCTTGGCGCGCCTGGAGGAGAAGGCGGGAAAAGGCGAAGAAGTCGAAAACGCCGATCTGGAGCGGTTGCGGCAAACCGCCCGGGAATTCGCGGCGGCGGCGGCCTGGGCGGACTCCGCTTTCCCCGATCCGGGAATTCCCCTGGACCGGGCCAAGGTGGAAACGGCCCTGGCCCGGGCCCGGGAAGCCGGGGAAATCTCCGCTGAGGCCGCCGCCCAGGCCGTCATGGCCGCCGAGGACGGGTTTGTCTTCCGGGTGGACCTGGAAGAAACCAGGCCCGCTTTCCGCTCCCCCTTTACCGAGGGGATCATTTTTACCCGGGAGCGAATCGTCTTTCAGCTTCCCTTCTGGCCCGAGCCGATCGATCTCGGTTTTCTGCTTCACGAGAAGGAAAGCCGGACCATCGATAACGAGTCCTTGCCCCGGCTCAAGAAACTCATTCTCTGGAGCCTGGCCCCGATGATCGTGATCATCCATTTCCTGCGCTACCTGGTCGCCCGCCTGCTCCAGGTCCTGCTCGGCTGCCTGGCGGTGATAAGCGTGGGGCGCTTTTACCGATCCCGAATCCCCTTCCGGGCGGCTTTCGCGGTGGCGGTATTCGCTCTCACCGTCCCGGTTTTCCTCGGACTGCTGCTGGATCTTTTTTCCCTGGTCATTCCCGCGCAAATCACGGTCTTTCTCGCCCTTTATTTGGTCTACTGCGCTCTGGGGGCCCGCCGCTACAGTTCGCTGTGACACGCTTTCCATGAATCGCACGGATGGAACCGCGAATCTCGCGAATCCCCGCAAATCAAGGCGACTGATTACGGATTACGGATCACTGATCACGGATCACGCGATTCACGGGGGCAGGGCTGAAGCCCTGCGCTACGACGAACCCTGAACCCTGAACCCTGAATTCATGTTCCCTGCCCCGCGCTTGCTACTGATGATTTTATTTCTGATTGCGGGGGGCTGCGGGCGGGAGAGGCCGGAACTTCCCCTGATCCGGCTCACGGTGGGCGGACATCCCGTGACCGCGGAGCTGGCCGATACTCCCGCGACCCGGGAGCGCGGCTTGCAGGAGAGGACCGGACTCGGACCCGACACCGGGATGCTCTTTGTGCATCCGGTGCCGGTCCGGCACGGCTTCTGGATGAAAAACACCCCGTTGCCCCTGGAAATCGCCTTTATCAACCGCCACGGGATGATAATCGAGATCCAGGCCATGGAGCCTTACCGGGAAGAGCCGGGATATACTCCCGCCGCCGAATACAGCTATGCCCTGGAAATGGAAAGCGGCTGGTTCGGGAGCCGGGGGATCGTCCCGGGCAGCCTGGTGAAGGGACTGGAAGGGCTCTCGAGCCGGTCGCGATGAAAGTGGTTTTTCTCGGCACCGCCCGGGGCTCTCTCCCCGCCCTCTCGGCTCTGGCCGGGAGTTCCCACGAACTGGTCGGGGTTGTCACCCGCCCGGACCGCCCCGCCGGGCGGGGGCTTCGTCCACAGGAGCCCCCGGTAAAGGCCGCCGCCGGCCATCTCGGGATCAGGGTGTTCCAGCCCGAGCGCCTGAACGACCCGGGCTTTCTCGCGAACCTGCGGCTTCTCGCCCCCGACCTGCTGGCGGCGGCGGCTTTCGGCGCCCTGATCCCTTCCCAGGTTCTCGCTCTTCCACCCCGGGGCGCGATCAACCTTCATCCCTCGCTTCTCCCCCGTTACCGCGGGGCGGCCCCCGTGGCCTGGGCCCTGATCAACGGGGACCTCCGGACCGGGGCGAGCGTGCACTACCTGACTTCCGAAGTGGACGCCGGGGACGTCTTGGGCGCCCGGGCGGTCGCGGTCCTGCCCGGCGAGGACCGCGATTCCCTGGAAGCACGGCTCTTTGAACTGGGGGCGGAACTGCTCTTGGCCGCGGTGGATGCGCTTGCCGCCGGCGCGGCCCGGGCCGTGTCCCAGGATCCCGCCGGGGTGGTGAGAGCTCCGCGTTTGAGCAAAGCCGATTCTCCCCTGGTTTGGAGCCTCCCGGCGGAGCGGATCGTCAACCGCGTCCGGGGGTTGAACCCCTGGCCGGGGGCGAGCACCCGTCTTCCCCTGGAAACCGGGGAGAGGGAAATCAAAGTGCTCCGGGCCCGGGCTTTGGAATGGGACGGGGGGGCGCCCGGCCAGATCGTATCGATTTCGGGGGAACTCGTGATCCGGGCGGGGAAAGGGGCGGTGGCGATCGAGCGGCTCCAGTGTCCGGGCAAGAGTCCCCTTGATGCTGCTTCCTTTCTCCGCGGTTGCCGGGTTAAGCTTAAAGGCACGGCAAGATGAAAAGGCTGCTGCTCAAGCTCAACAATTTCTGGGTGCGCCGCCGCCGCCGGGTTTTTTCTCCCGGGGAAATCCTGATCCTGGCCCCGCGCTGCCTCCAGAACAGCGAGTG
>CAZIEA010000159.1:4254-6124 GCA_964538495.1 uncultured bacterium
GCCCTGGATCCGGGGGAATGCCGGCGTTGCGGGCGCTGCCATATCGGGGAACTGGTGGAGCTGGCCCGCCGCTACGGGGTCCGCCTGGTGGTGGCCACTGGGGGAGGGATCGCCCTGCGCGAACTCTCCCGGCCCGAGACCAAGGCGGTGGTCTCGGTAGCCTGCGCCAACGAGCTTTTTCAGGGCATGGTTCGCAAAAAAGGCAAGCCCGCGCTCGGCGTCGAGATCAGCCGGCCCCGGGGCCCTTGCCGGGATACCGCCGTGGACGTGGCGAGGGTGGAACGGGAAATCGAGTGTTTCCTCAAGGGTTGAAAAAACGGTCTCCGGGGGCCGGAATGATCGTCCCGGTCCTGGCATTATTCGTCTGCGGGTGCGGCGGGGATACCTCCGGTTCTCCCGCCCCCGGAGGGCGGGAGAGCCGGACAAACGGCAGGGAGGAAAATATGAGAACAATCGTCAGCACGGATCGGGCCCCGGCGGCGGTAGGCCCCTACTCGCAGGCGGTCAAGGCCGCCGGGTTGATCTTCGTCTCGGGCCAGATCCCCCTGACCCCGGAAGGGGTCATGGTCGAGGGGGGGATCCGGGAACAGAGCCGGCAGGCGCTGGACAATCTCCGGGCGGTTCTGGAGGCGGCCGGGGCTTCCCTGGAGTCGGTGGTCAAGACCAACTGTTACCTTCAGGACATGGGGGATTTCGCGGTCTTCAACGAGGTTTACGCCGGGTACTTTCCGGAGCGCCCCCCGGCCCGGGCCTGCGTCGAAGCCGCCCGCCTTCCCCGGGGAGTCCTGGTGGAGATCGAGGCGGTCGCCCTGGACCCCGGGAGAGAGAGCAAGTGAGCGGGGTCCGTTCCGGAATCGTCGCCCTGCTCACCGATTTCGGGGAGGGAGACTGGTATGCCGGGACCTTGCGCGGAGTGATCCTCTCCCGCTGTCCCACCGCCCGCCCCGTTGATATTACTCACTCGGTGCCGGCGGGCGATATCCGCTCCGGGGCTTTTATCCTGCTCAACTCGTTTTCTTTTTTCCCACCCGGGACGGTTTACCTGGCCGTGGTGGACCCCGGGGTGGGAGGCGAGCGGGCGGTGCTGGCGGTGGAAGCCGCCGGGAGGATATTTCTGGCTCCGGACAACGGGATTCTCTCCTGGGCATTGGAGGAAGCCGGGGAGTGGAAGGCTTTTCGGGTTACCCGTCGAGACCTGTTTTTTTCCCCCCTCAGCGGGACTTTTCACGGCCGGGATATTTTCGCCCCGTTGGCGGCCGAGCTGGCTTCCGGTCGCTCTCCCGCGGAGATGGGGAAGAAGATGGAAGACCCGGTGCTGATCCCGCTTCCCCGGCCCGAGCAGGAAGGGGAAGGGCGGTGGCTTGTCCCGGTTCTTTATGTCGACCGTTTCGGCAACCTGATTACCGCCTTGAAATCCGATCTTTTGCCGGTCGCGGGCGAAGTCGAGGTGGCCGGAATCCCGGTTCCGCTGCGTTGGAACTATTCCGGGGCCGATCCGGGTTCCCCGGTCGGAATCCCGGGGAGTGGCGGGTTTTTCGAGATTTCGCTCAATCTCGGGAGCGCCTCCGAGTGGTTCGGGGTCAAGGCCGGCGACATTCTTAGCGTTACTTTTCCTTCATAGAGCCGAGCCCAAAGCGCATAGCCCGGCAAAAATCCTAATCCGTCGAAACCCGGGATACAGGAAACAGGAGTCAGGAGTCGGGGAAATTCGTAATCCGTGATCCGTAATCCGTAATCAGTCGCCTTGATTTGTGTGGATTCGCGAGGTTCGCGGTTTAACTTCCTTACCACAGAGATCACAGAGGGAAACAGAGGTCACAGAGAATAAATATTCTCACCATGAAGAGATTGAAGGGCATGAAGAAAAAAA
>CAZIEA010000160.1:0-527 GCA_964538495.1 uncultured bacterium
ATGTCCTACATGTCTACATGTGAATGAGGCGGCAGTTCCTTCAGCCTTCAGCCTGATTTCGCCTTCAGCCTGAGTATTCCCAGGCCCCGTTGGAGGTAGACCAGGGCCTCCCGCGGGCTCCGGACCCCCAGCAGGGTGCGCAGGATATATTTCGGGCGGCGGTAGAGCCGCTTCAGGAACAGGGCCCGCAGTTCGAGCAAACGCTCCCGGCTCACGGCCCCGGTTCCCGCCGGGGGCCGGGAAAAGTAATTTCCCCCCGACCCTTCCCGGATCAGCCCCGCCGATTTCGCCAGCCGGTAAAGCTCCGTGCCCGGGTAAGGACAGGCGATGTGGACCTCGGCAAAGTCGCAGTCAAGTTCGAGGGCGTAATCCATGGTTTCCCGAATGTCCGCCTCGCCCTCCCAGGGAAAGCCGATCATGAAAAAGCTTAGGGACTTGAGCCCGGCCGCCCGGACGGCGGCCACGGCCTCCCGGCCCCGGGCGGCCGTCGTCCCCTTCCCCACCCGGCGTAGGCTTTCGTCGCTGCC
>CAZIEA010000160.1:537-6114 GCA_964538495.1 uncultured bacterium
GGGCCACCAACCAGCAGCCCGCCGCCTGCATCGCTTCCAGCCGCTCGGGGTCCAAGGTATCGGCGCGGCTGTTGGCCACCCAGCGGATCTTCAGGCCCGATGAGAGGATCTCCGAGCAGAGGGAAAGCACGAACTCGCGGTCCAGGGTGAAGGTGTCGGCCCGGAAAAAAAAGTCCCGGATCCCGTGGCGTTCCACGCACTCGGCGATCTCAGAGACTATCCCCCCGACCGACCGGGCCCGCAGGCGGCGGCCGGAAAGCACCGGGGTCAGGCAGTAGATGCAGGAGCAGGGACAGCCCCTGGCCACCTGAACGGTGGCCAGGGGGCGACCGGAAGGAAGGGTATAGAGCCGGTTGTCCATCAGGTCCCGGGCCGGGTAAGGCAGATCGTCCACGGCCTCGACCAAGCGCGGCGGGCCGGTCCGGACCATCCCCGAACCGGAGCGGGCCAGGATCCCGGGCACCGCCGCCGGCGGACGCCCCGCTTCCAGAACGGCGGCCAGGTCCCCGATCACGGCCTCGGCCTCGCCCATCAAGCCCGCGTCGAGGGGGAGGTATTTTTCCCCGGAAAAAAATTCCGGGGGGTAAACGGTGAAAGGGGCCCCTTTCATGGCCAGGCAGGCCCGCGGGACGATCTCCCGGGCCGCCGCCAGGGATTTAAGGTCGGTTTCCAGGGTGCCCACGGTGGAACTCAAAACCGCCAGATCGGGCCGGCAAGCTTCCAGATCCGACCGGAATGCCTCCTCCCCCTCCCCCCGGGCCGGGTAGTCCCGCAGTTTAACCTCCCAGCCCCGGGAGCGCAGGATGGCGGCCAGATAACCCAGGTCGTTGGGGGGGCGCAGGGTTACGGTGGCGCTCCCGTCCACGTCGGCCTGGCAGCGGTCTTCCCCCCGCTGGACTTTCCCCCCGGGCGGATTGTAGAGAAACGCTTTCATCAGGGCCCCATTTTTGAATTCCCCGGGGGGGCTGTCCACAGATTTCCCACGTAATCCGTAATCAGTGATCCGTAATCCGTCGAAAACCGGGACACAGGAAACAGGAGTCAGGAGTCAGAAAAACCCGTAATCCGTAATCAGTGATCCGTAATCCGGAAGAAAAAATCAAAATCGAAATTCGAAGTCAGAAATCCGAAACAAACCTCAAATTCGAATTTCCCAAATAATTCGCCGGTCCAGCGGTTTCGAATTTCGTCATTCGGATTTCGAATTTATCTACATGTCCTACATGTCTACATGTGAATGAGGCGGCAGTTCCTTCAGCCTTCAGCCTAACTTCCCTACCACAGAGCTCACAGAGAAAAGTCGGAGGCCACAGAGAATTACCTCCTTTCTTACCATGAAGAGCATGAAGAAACATGAAGGAGAAATCTGTGAAATCTGTGGGAAAAATAATCCGAGGTAATCTGCGGAATCTTAGTTGCAGTCGGCGGCGAGCGGTAATCCGTGAAATGCCGGTTCGGGGTTTCCTGTTTGACTTTAAGGGCGGCATCGTGTGAGATTGCCGAAAGCGGATCATCCGGGGAAAGGATACCAAGATGAGAATTCTCGTCACCGGCGGGGCCGGGTATATCGGAAGCCATACCTGCGTGGAACTGCTCCGGGCCGGCCACCGGATCAGCGTCGTGGACAACCTTGCCAACTCTTCCGAGACCGCTCTGAAGCGGGTGGAGGAGATCGCCGCCCAAAGCCTGGATTTTCACCGGGTGGACCTGCTGGACCGGGCCGCCCTGGACAAAGTCCTATCCGGCGGGGATTTCGACGCCGTCGTCCACTTCGCCGGCCTCAAGGCCGTGGGAGAGTCGGTCTCGGCCCCCCTGCGCTATTACGCCAACAACATCGCCGGAACCCTCAATCTCTGCGAGCTGATGGCTTCTCACGGGCTGAAAAACCTCGTCTTCAGCAGCTCGGCCACGGTTTACGGCGACCCCGCGAGCGTCCCCATCACCGAGGACTTCCCCCTCCGGGCCACCAACCCCTACGGCCGGACCAAGCTTTTCATCGAGGAAATCCTCCGGGACCTTCATGCCTCCGATCCCGCCTGGAACATCGCCCTCCTGCGCTACTTCAACCCGATCGGCGCCCACGAAAGCGGCCGGATCGGGGAGGATCCCAGGGGGATTCCCAACAATCTTCTGCCCTACATCGCCCAGGTGGCGGTCGGGCGCCGCCAGGAACTGCGGATTTTCGGGGACGATTACCCCACCCCGGACGGAACGGGGGTGCGCGATTACATCCACGTCACCGATCTCGCCCTCGGCCACCTCCGGGCCCTGGAAGTCCTTTCCAACCGCAGAGGCTTGTTCACCGTCAACCTCGGCACCGGCCGGGGCTACAGCGTCCGGGAGGTTCTGGCGGCCTTCGAAAAGGCTTGCGGGAAGAAAATTCCCGCCCGGGTCCTGCCCCGGCGCCCCGGGGACATCGCCGCCTGCTGGGCCGACCCCTCCCGGGCCGAAAAACTCCTGGGCTGGAAAGCCCGGCGGGGGATCGAACGGATGTGCGCCGATGCCTGGCGCTGGCAGTCTCTCAATCCCGAGGGCTACGGTGAACCCGGAACCTGAGAACGCCCCGCTTCCGGAAGGCAAGGTCTCCCGTCTCCTGGCGGCCTGCCGGGACCGGGGGACCGTGCTCATCCTCATCCACAACAACCCGGACCCCGATTCCCTGGCATCGGCTTGGGCCCTGCAATACCTGCTCTCGGCCAAGGCCCAGATCGAAGCGCGGATCGTCTACGGCGGCATCCTGGGCCGGGAGGAAAACCGGGCCCTCAACCGCATCCTCAAAATCAACGCCGTCCCCGCCCGCCGGACGTATTTTCGCCGGTACCAGGCGGTGGCGATGGTGGACTGCCAGCCCTGGACCGGGAATAACCCGCTTCCGGCCGGGGTCGAGCCCGTCGTCGTCATCGACCACCACCCCCGCCTGAAAACCACCCGGGCCGACTATCTCGACATCCGCCCCGACTGTGGAGCCACCACCACCATCCTGGTCGAATATCTGCGCGAGGCTCTCCTGGAAATCCCCGGGGACCTGGCCACCGCCCTTTACTACGGCCTGGTCTCGGAAACCCAGCACCTGGGCCGGGACGTCACCCGCAGCGACATCGAAGCCTCGGTCTTCCTTTTTTCCAAAGTCCGGCACCGCTTGATTTCCCGGATCGAGCACCCGGTCCACAGCCGCGAGTTCTTCCAGCAATTGCACGAGGCCCTGGAAAAAGCTTTCATCTACAAGAAATACGTGGGGGCGATGCTGGATGAGATCGCCTACCCCGACTTCGTGGCCCAGTTCGCCGACCTCCTGATCTCGCTTAAACGCGCCTCCTGGAGCTTCGTGACCGGGGTCTGGCGAGGAAGCCTCTACTGCTCGCTCCGCACCACCCACCCCAAGGCCCAGGCCGGAAAAATCCTGCGCGCGGCCATCGGCAAGCACGGCAACGCGGGCGGCCACGAGATGATCGCCGGCGGGCAGGTCCCCCTGGAGGGGCTTTCCCCGGCGGAAATCGAGGAACTCAAGTGCCTGATCTGCCGCGCCCTCTACCGGAAAATCCGCCTCCCCGCCGAATTCACCCCTTCCCCGCTGGTCATCCCCACGCCCTTCCACCCCCGGCCCTGACCGGCGGCGCGGTCGCGGCAACGCTCAAGGTTCCCCGGCCGGGTCGCGCGCGGAGTGCATCCCCGCCGGGGGGGCCGCCGGAGCGGCCGGAGTGCACTCTCGGAGGTCAGGCTTCAGATAGGAGACGGCATAGCCCTTGCCGTCGGAAGTAAAGAGGATGTGGTCGTCGCCTTCGCACTCGGAGCCGGGTTTGCCCGCATCCAGCCGGTCCGTCCGCCAGATCCGGCAGCCGGCCTTCTCGTAGCGGCCGAGCACGGATTCGTCGGGGAGGCCGTAGCGGTTCCCCGCGCAGATCACCCCTTCCCGGGCCCCCACCGCCCGGATGAAAGGCAGGGTCGAGGAGGTCTCGGAACCGTGGTGGGGAATCTTCAGAACCGTGGAGGCCAGGCGGTTTTCGCCATCTCGGACATAGGTCCGGAGCAGAAATTCCTCCGCCCCAGCAGCCCGCTCCGGGCCGGCGGAGCGGGACTTCCCTTCGATGTCGCCGGTGAAGATGACACTGAAATCCCCGTAGGCGAGGCGCAGGACCAGCGAGCTCAAATTGATGGTGTCCTCGGTCACGGCCGGGTTGGCGTGAAGGATCTCGACCTCGAGCTCCCTCCCCCAATCCAGCTTGTAGGGAACCGCCTGGCTCAAGGACTTGAGCCCGGGGAGGACGGAAATCCCAATCGCCGGGGAGTAGAAGTTCGCCCCCGGCTCGAGCAGGCAGAACCAGCAAAAGGCGGCGAAGGCCTGGCCCCCGGAGCGGTAGCCCGGCTCGGCGATGTTGTGAACCTCGCAGTTCTCCAGCACCCCGATCAGGCCGCGGTAATGATCGTTATGGGCGTGGGAGCAGATCATCCACTCGACGGGAGTCCCGGGGCGCAGCCCGATTTCCTTGAGCAGGGGAAAAATCCGCTTCGAGCTCGGGCCGGCGTCGATGACGATGTGGTAGCCCTCGTAAATCCCGTTGCCGGGGATACCGTCGTCGGGGGTAGTAATCCAGACGCAGTCCCCGTGCCCCACGTCCGCGAACACGATCCTAAGCTCGCTGACCGAAACCGGGGTCGGGCCGGGAATCGGCGGGGCCGCGGGAGCCGGAAACGGCAGCAGCAGCAAAATCGCGAGCAGTCTTTTCATGTGGTTCAGGGTGCTCTATGTTCTATGCCCTCTGCCCCGCGGCGGAGGCGGGAAGCGAGCAAGGTGACCCGGCGGGCGGTGTCCACCTGGGAGACCGCCAGTTCCAGGGCCCGGCGCGAACCCACGATCACGACCAGCCGTTTCCCCCGGGTGATCGCGGTATAGAGAAGGTTGCGCTTCAGCAGCATATAGTGCTGGGTATGCAGGGGAACGACCACGGCCGGGTATTCGCTCCCCTGGCTCTTGTGGATGCTGACGGCGTAGGCAAGCGCGAGATCGTCGAGGTCGGCCCGGGAATAGGAAACCTCCTTCCCCTCGAAACGGACAATCACCTCGAGAGCCTCCTCGTCCGCGAGCGCCACCTTCCCGATGTCCCCGTTGAAAACATCCTTTTCGTAGTCGTTGACCGTCTGCATCACCCGGTCCCCCGCCCGGAAGCTGAATCCCCCGAATTCCACCCCTCCCTCCCCGGGATTGAGCACGGCCTGGAGCCGGGCGTTCAAGTTGGTCACCCCGAGTTCCCCCCGGCGCATCGGGGCCAGGACCTGGATGTCCTCCACCGGGTCGAGACCCAGAAGGCGGGGGATGCGCCGGGCCGCCAGGTCGCAAATGATCTCCACTCCCCGGGCCGGGTCCTCGCACTCGATAAAATAATAATCGCTCTCCTCCCCGCCCGGCGGCCCCAGCGGAAGCTGTCCGGCATTGACCCGGTGCGCGTTGAGGACAATCCGGCCCGCCTCGGCCTGGCGGAAAATGGTTTTCAGCCGGGCCACCGGAACGGTTCCAGAATCGATCAGGTCCTGCAGGACCCGGCCCGGCCCGACCGAGGGAAGCTGATCCACGTCCCCCAC
>CAZIEA010000161.1:0-5890 GCA_964538495.1 uncultured bacterium
GGCCCGGACCGCGGCCAGGGCATCGCCACGACCGACCACGGTGTTCCCGTGGCGGGACGAGCAGCAGACGTCGGGAATCAGGTTGACCTCGATGAGGGCCTCCTTGTCGACCTTGAAGAGGCCGCGGCGCGCCGCGCGCAGGATGACCTTCCCCTCCGAAGGCGCCCCGGCCGGCTCCACGCCCGGACCGGAAAAGGCCCGCGCCAGCTCCTCGGCGGCTTCGTCCTCGTGCGCCTCGGAAGGATCCAGGGTCAGGGCATAGATGTTCTGTTTCCCCGCCCGCAATAGCGCCGGGATGTCCTGATCCCGGATGACATGGCCCTTGCGGAAGACCGGGCCCTTGCGGCCCGCGGCGATTTCGGTCACGTCGTGGGCGAGAACCGCCCCGACGGCATTCTCCACCGGGATTATCCGGGCCTGGGATTTGAATTTGCTCGGCATGTCGGCCTGAAAACCTGGCGCCTTCGCTTTTCTACTTAATCCGCCGGAAGGCCGGAAAGTCAAATGAATTTAATCTTCCCCGGCGTCTTGGCGTGGGAAGGCACGCGCTTTTTACCACAGAGCTCACAGAGAAAAACCTTCAGGCCACAGAGATTTTTTTCTTACCATGAAGGGCATGAAGAACATGAAGGTAAAATCCGTGAAATCTGCGGACGTTTTGGCATAGAGCATAGGGCATAGAGCCAGGAGTCAGAATTCAGAAGACAGGGTTCAGGGTTCGGGGTTCAGGGTTCAGGACACCCGTAATCCGTGATCAGTAATCCGTCGCCTGGATTTGTGCGGATTCGCGGGATTCGCGGTTCAATTGGTGCGTAGGTTCCTTCAGCCTTCAGTCTGATTTCGCCCGATCCCGATTCCGATCCCGATACCGACCCCGAGGCGCCCCTGAACCCTGAACCCTCCTACATGTCCTACATGCCTACATGTGAATGCGGCGGCGGTTCCTTCAGCCTTCAGTCTTCAGCCTCCGGTTGCTATAATGCCGCCATGATCATAGATTTTCACACCCACGCCTTCCCGGACCGGATCGCGAAAAGAGCGATGGCTTCACTCCAGGCCGGGGCCGGGGATTTCCCGGTGTTCCACGACGGGACCGTCGGCGGACTGCTTAACGCCATGGACCGCGCCGGGGTGACATCTGCGGTGGTGGCCTCGATCGCGACCAAACCCGCCCAGTTCGAGAGCATCCTGGAATGGTCCGTTGCCGTCGCCGGGGAAAGGATAATCCCCCTGGCCTCGATCCACCCCCGCTCGGCGGACTTTGCCGGGGAGGCGGAAAAGGTGGCCGCGGCCTCTCTGGCCGGCATCAAGCTCCACCCCATGTACCAGGAGTTCGATCTCGACGACCGCGCCGTCTACCCCCTCTACGAGGAACTCCAGGCCCGGGGGTTGCTGCTGCTGGTCCACGCCGGCTACGATATAGCCTACCCCGGGAACCGCCGGGCCGAGCCGGAAAAAATCCGCCGGGTCCGCCGGGATTTTCCCCGCCTCAAGCTGGTGGCGGCCCACCTGGGGGGCTGGAACCTCTGGGAAGAGGTGCTCCAACACCTGGCCGGGGAGGACATTTACCTGGAGACCTCGATGGCCGCGGGATATTGCCGGAGCGAAACCCTGCGCGCCATCCTCCAACGCCACGATCCCGGGAAAATCCTCTTCGGGAGCGACTCCCCCTGGACCGACCAAGCCCGGGAGATCGAGCTCTGGCGGGGCCTGGGGCTGGAAGAAAAATTCCTGGAAAAACTGTTTTCCGGCAATGCCCTTAACCTCCTGAGAGCGTGGGCTCCCGGAGAGCGCGGAGGGCGGGGGAAACAGTAAACCGTAATCCGTGATCCGTAATCCGTGAATCCAGAATTCAGACGCCATTTCACCACAGAGCGCACAGAGGGGAAAAAAGAGGCCACAGAGAATATTTTCGGCTTGGCGGCAGCGGATTCTGCAAGCCGCGACGAAGGAGCGGCGATACGACAAGTCCCGAGGCGAAGCCGAGGGACGATACGACAAGTTCCGAGCGGCGCGAGGAACGATACGGCAAGTCATTCCGCGGGAATGACGATACGACAGTTCTTCAGGGGGAAAGCAGATGAACGAGAAGGAAAAGGACAAAGAACTGGAGAAAAGCCCGCCGCCCGACTTCCAGGAACTCGCCCGCGAGGTCGGGGAGTTTATCCGGGAAAAGTTCGGGGGCAACCCGGTCATCACCCTGGCAACCCCGGCCCGACCGCGGCCGGCGCCGGGGGCGGACAAGCCCGGCGCCGACGCGGATTTCCGCCTCGATTTCAATTACACCCCCAAGCAGGTCAAGGAATACCTCGACCGTTTCGTGATCCGGCAGGAAGAGGCCAAAAAGGTCCTGGCAGTGGCGGTCTGCGACCACTACAACCACTCCACGGCCGATCTCGGGCGGGAAGTGGACTACGATTACACCAAGCAGAACGTGATCATGCTCGGCCCCACCGGGGTGGGGAAAACCTATCTGGTCAAGTGCGTCGCCCGTCTGATCGGGGTGCCCTTCGTCAAGTCCGACGCCACCAAATACAGCGAAACCGGCTACGTCGGGCGCAACGTGGAAGACATGGTCCGGGAGCTGGTCCGCAAGGCGGACGGCAACATCCGCCTGGCCGAATACGGGATCATCTACATCGACGAGGTGGATAAGATCGCCGGGGCCGTCAACGTCTCCGGCCGCGATGTCAGCGGGGCCGGGGTCCAGCGCAACCTCCTCAAGCTCATGGAGGAAACCGAGGTCCCCCTGCGCGATCCCCAGGACGCCACCGCCCAGATCGAGGCCATGCTTGAATACCAGCAGACCGGCAAGATCAATTCCCAGGTCATCAACACCCGCAACATCCTTTTCATCGTCAGCGGGGCCTTCGACGAACTCTCCGAGCTGGTCCGGAAACGTCTCACCAGCCAGGCCCTGGGCTTCGGGGCCTCCGCGGAATCCAGGCGCCGGCAAGACCAGTATCTCTCGCTGGCCATCACCGGGGACTTCATCAAGTACGGGCTGGAGCCGGAATTCATCGGCCGGCTGCCGGTCCGGGTCAGCCTGGAAGGCCTGGGGGAAGAGGACCTTTACCAGATCCTGACCCGCTCCGAGGGCTCGGTCATCCGGCAATACCGCGGCGCCTTCGCCTCTTTCGGGATCGCGGTGGATTTCACGGAAGACGGGCTTCGGGAAATCGCCCGCCAGGCGAGCACCGAAAACACCGGCGCCCGCGGCCTCTTAACCGTCTGCGAGCGGGTCCTGCGCGATTTCAAATACGAACTTCCCTCGACCACGGTTTCCGCTTTCCGGGCGGATGCCGGTTTGATCAGGAACCCCGCCCGGGCCCTCCGCCGGCTCCTGGCCGAAAACCGCGCAACCCCCGCCGCGCCGGAACTGGCCGAGTTCATCCAGGCGTTCGCCGCGGAACACGGAATCAGGCTCGCCTTCACGGCGGGGGCGGCGAAGCTGGCGGCGGAGATGGCGGCCCGGGAAGGAAAGACCCTCTCCGTTTTTTGCCGGGAGCAGCTCAAGGAACTCCCCTACGGCCTGCGCCTGGCCGGGATGAAGGAATACCGCCTGACCAAGGCCGCCCTCAGAAACCCCCGCCGGGCCCTGACCGGCCTGGTCAAAACCGAAAAGGGGGCGGACGGGTCGGGAGCAACGGGTCCATGATCAAGTTGATCGTCATTCTGGTTCTTGTCGTCCTGGCAATCTGGGGCGGGATCTTGTTTTATGCGTCTAAATCCATTCACGACCTGCTCCGGGAAAGCACCCGGCTCAAGGAGGCAATCGCCGGCCTGACGGCGGAAGACCAGATCGGCTACGCCAGGGTGCTGAAACAGGAGACCACCCCGGAAGGAGCTCTCCTGACCACCCTTCGCTTCGTGGAAACGGCCCGGGACGACAAACTGAAGAAAATCCTGCAGAAGGACTACACCATCGAGGGGGACATTATCCATTTCGACGCCCTGGTCGTCACCTTCCCGGCCCCGCTGGTGATGGACGGCCGGGAACGCTCTCTCTACCTCTGGCGCCGGGTCTATGGGGAAAAAACAAGCCCCGCCGAAGGATTCCCGATCGAGGGAATGGGGACCGAGCCGCAGAGATACCAGGATATCTTCCGCCGCCTCGGCCGGACCGAGCGAACCACCTTCTGGAACGGGATCTGGGATCTCGCCAACGACCCGGAATCCCTGAAGGCGCACGGAATCCGGGCCGTCTATGGCAATGTTGTTTACGCCCGGCTTAGGCCGGGGTTAATTTACGTTTTCCGGATCAGCAATACCGGTCACCTCTACCCGGAGACAGTCCCGGAAATGTAAGGCGCTTACCCGGTCCCCATGATCTACCTGGCCCTGGCCTATTTGACGGTCCTGCTTCACCTGGCCTTCATCCTCTTCGTACCCCTGGGGGGATGTCTAGTCCTTTGGAGACGCGGCTGGGCCTGGCTTCACGTCCCCGCCTTTTTCTGGGGGGCGCTCATCTCCTTCGCGGGCTGGGTCTGCCCCCTCACGCCTCTGGAAAACCGGCTGCGCCTGAAAGCCGGCGCCGCGGGCTACGCGGGGGGGTTCATCGAGCATTACCTGCTGGCGCTGATCTACCCGGCCGAGTTGACGCGCGCTCTCCAGACCGCCCTGGGCGCCGCGGTGCTCCTGCTCAACCTGGCCGTTTACGGGATCGTGATCCGGAAAGCGCGCCTCAAAGCCCCATGATCGAGTAGATAATATCCTCGACCACGCCCTCGGACTCCAAACGCTCGAGCACGCCGTCCAGGCTGTTGGGAGCGCCGGCCAGGAAGTAGATCCGGCCCGAGGTCCCCGCGTGGACCAGTTCGAAAGTCAAAGGCACCCGTTCGGTGGCCATGTCCGCCGGGATCAGTTCGCGGTTGGCAAGGATGATGGCCGACTTGCGCAGGCGGTCGGACTCGTAGGGATGCTCCTCGAGCTCGATCACTTTTTTCAGGCGGCGGATCTTGCGGGCCAGAACGTCCTTGGCCTCCCGGGCGCAGGAAAAAGTGACCACCACATTGCCGTCGATCCCGGCCTTTTCCTCGAACCCGTGCCCGACCACGGTCTTGAGGCTGATCCCCTCGTTGCTGAAAGCCGAGGCGATGCTGGTCAGGGCCCCCGACCGGTCGATCACCCGGGCCCGGAACACCCAGTGGTTTCCCGTTTTCTTTCTCATCTTCTCTTTCCCCGAATTTAGTCGTTATCGTTGTCGTTGTCGTTGTCGTAATCGTAGTCGAAAATCGTTGTCGTAATCGAGGTTGGCGGCGTGAGGCACGAGGTTTGGCGTTAGACTCAAATTCGAATTCTGATTTCGAATTTTGACTTTCTACATGTCCTACATGCCTACATGTGAATAGCGCGGCAGTTCCTTCAGCCTGCGGTTTCGCTCCCGAAGCCGGGGTAGCGCAGGGCTTTCTCGGAGCCTTCCAGGACCGGAATCACCCCTTCGGCCATCGCCGTCATCTCCAGGGCTTCCCGAAAAATAAGGACCGGGGCCAAGCGCCCGACCCGGCGGCGGAGGGCCGACACCACGAAATCGTAGCGAGCCAGTCCCCCGGTCAGGGCGATGGCCTCGACGTCGCCGCCGGCGGCCACGAACATCTCCCCGATGCTCTTGGCGATCTGGTAAACCATGGCTTCGGCCACCAAGCGCGCCTTTTCATCCCCGGCGGCGACGGCCTTCTCGACTTCCTCCATCCGGAAAGTCCCCAGGTAGGATTGCAGCCCCCCGCGCTTGGTCAATTCCTCCTTCAGTTCTTCCTTGGTGAATTTTCCGCCGTAACAAAGCTCGATCAGGTCGTCGGAAGGAAGCTGGCCCGCCCGTTGGGGGGTCATGGGCCCTCCCCCCAGGAGGGCTATGGTGTTGTCCACGATCCGGCCCCGGCGCATGGCCGCG
>CAZIEA010000162.1:0-3722 GCA_964538495.1 uncultured bacterium
CTACATGTCCTACATGCCTACATGTGAATGCGGCGGTTCCTTCAGCCTTCAGCCTGTCTTTAGTCGGAGAGTCGGCGGCACCAGCGCTCCAGCTCGGTGCGGACCCGCCGGGGGTTGGAGCTCCCGAGCGTTTTTTTGGCCTGAAGCGACCCGGCCGGAGTCAGGAGCTTGAGCGCGGCCTTCTCGAAGCCCGGGTGGAATTTTCGCAGTTCCTCCAGGGTCAGGCCGGGAAAGGCTTTGTCTTCCTCCAGGCACCAGCGGACCAGGCGGCCCACCGCGGCATGGGCTTCGGCGAAGGGAACTTTTTGGGTAACCAGGAACTCGGCCAGGTCGCTGGCGGAAGAAAAGTCGTTTACCAGGGCATCCGCGGCGGCGGCGCGGTCGACCTTGAGGGTCAGGACGATCCCAGCCATGAGCGAGAGCGAATCGGCCACGGTGAAAAGGGAGTCGAAGAGGGGCTCCTTGTCTTCCTGCATGTCCCGGTTATAAGTGAGCGGCAGCCCCTTCATCACGGTCAGGACCGCGACGAGGTTTCCGTAGAGCCGCCCGGTTTTGCCCCGGATCAGCTCGGCCGAGTCGGGGTTGCGCTTCTGGGGCAGGAAGCTGCTCCCGGTGGAATAGGCTTCGTCCAGCTCGACCAACCCGATTTCGCTCGAACTCCACCAGACCAGTTCTTCGGCCAGGCGGGAAAGGTGCATCCCGACGACGGCCAGGGCCGAAAGGGTCTCGATCACGAAATCCCGGTCGCCGACCGCGTCCATGCTGTTGCGGGAGACTTCCCGGAACCCGAGGCGGCTCACCAGAAAGCGCTGGTCGAGCCGGAGGCTGGACCCCCCCATGGCCGCGCTCCCGGCGGGCAGGACGTCCATCCGGGCCAGGGCGTCGGAAACCCGGCCCCGGTCCCGTTCCAGCATTTCCACGTAGGCCAGGAAATGATGGGGAAAAAGCACGACCTGGGCGTGCTGGGTGTGGGTCAGCCCCGGGATGATCACGTCCTCGTATTCGCCGGCCTTGACCACCAGGGCGGCCTGGAGGGTGGCCAGTTCGGCCAGGATCCCGCAGAGGGCTTCCCGCAGGTAGAGCCGGGTATCCAGGGAGACCAGGTCGTTGCGGCTGCGCCCGGCATGAAGCTTTTTGGCGACTTCCCCGGCCCGGAGAGCGAGCTCGTTCAGGATCAGGGTATGAATATCCTCGTGTTCCGAGGCGCCGGGGTCGAGCTTTCCCGAGTCGATGTCCTCTCCGATCTTGGCCAGGGTTTTTACGATCAGGTCCCGCTCCCCGGCGCTCAAGAGCCGGATCCGCTCCAGCCCTTCGGCGTGGGCGATTCCGGCCCGGATGTCGGCCCCGGCCAGGATGGCGTCATAGGAAATGGAGCGGCTGAAACGCTCGAGCAGGGGATCGGTGGCCTTGCCGAACCTGCCCCCCCAGAGTTTGGAATTCATGGCTTTTTCCCGCCCCCCCCGGCGGCTTTCCTCTCGGCCTCGAGCTGGGCCTTGATCCGCAGGCGCAGGGCGTTGAGGCGGATGAACCCGGTGGCGTCGCTCTGCCGGTAGCCCCCGGCCTTTTCGAACGAGACCATCCCGGGAGAGTAAAGAGTGGTGGGAGACTTGCGCCCCACGATGGAGCAGTTCCCCTTGTAGAGCTTGAGGCGGACGCAGCCGTTGACGTTTTCCTGGGTGGCCTCCACGGTCCGGCGCAAGAGTTCCATCTCGGGCGCGAACCAGAATCCGTTATAAACGCCGTCGGCGTAGCGGGTGATCAGGCCGTCCTTGAAGTGCATGACTTCCCGGTCCAGGGTGATCGATTCCAGGGCGCGATGGGCCGCGTGCAGGATGGTCCCGCCCGGGGTCTCGTAGACCCCGCGGTCCTTCATCCCGGTGAAACGGTTTTCCACGATGTCGATCCGCCCTACCCCGTTCTCCCCTCCCAGCCGGTTGAGTTCTCCCAGCAGGGCCGCCGGGGAGAGGCGCTTTCCGTTTACGGCCGTGGGCGCCCCGCGCTCGAACTCGATCTCGAGGTAGGTTGGACGGTCCGGGGCCTTTTCCGGGGAAACGCTCAGAACGTACATTTCCGGATCGGGCTCCCGCCAGGGATCCTCGAGGATGCCGCCCTCGAAACTGATATGCAGGAGGTTGCGGTCCATGCTGTAGGGTTTGGCCGCCGTGACCGGGACGGAGATGCCGTGGGACTTGGCGTAGGCGATCAGGTCCGAACGGCCCTTGAAATCCCACTCCCGCCAGGGAGCGATGATCTGCAGCGACGGTTCCAGGGTCTGATAGGTGATTTCGAAGCGGCATTGGTCGTTGCCCTTTCCGGTGGCGCCGTGGGAAACGAACTCGGCCTTTTCCTTCCGGGCGATCTCGACGTGCCGTTTGGCGATCAGGGGCCGGGCCAGGGCCGTGCCCAGGAGGTAGGAGCCTTCGTAAACGGCGTTGGCCGCCAGAGCGGGGAAAACGAAATCGCGGACGAATTCCTCCTTGAGATCCTCGACGTAGACGGCCGAGGCGCCCGTCCTTTTCGCCTTCTCGGCGGCTTCTTCCACTTCTTCGGCCTGCCCGACGTCGGCGATGTAGGCCACCACCTCGAGTCCCCTCTCCTCCTGGAGCCATTTCAGGATGACCGAGGTGTCCAGCCCTCCCGAATAGGCAAGCACTACCTTGCTCATTGTCCTACCTCCCCAAAAATAGGTTATGTGCCGATAGAGTCATGAAAACCGTAATCCGTAATCAGTGATCCGTAATCCGTCGGGAACCAGGATACAGGAGTCAGGAGGCGCAAGTTTTTGCACCTGATTAACTCTGATTGACCTGATTCCTCTCTCCATTGATTGCACAGATTTTCACAGGTTAAACCGCGAATCTCGCGAATCCCCACGAATCAAGGTGACGGATTACTGATTACTGACCACGGATTACGCTATTTGAATGAAGCGGCGGTTCCTTCAGCCTTCAGCCTGTCTTCCCCTGCTCGGCGGCGATGGCCGCCTCCAGTATCTCGCAGGCCTGCTCGGCCTCCGCGCGGCTGACGTTGAGGGCGGGCATCACCCGCAAGACGTTTCCGGAAGTGCAGTTGACGATCATCCCCCGGCGCAGGCATTCCGCCGTGATCCCCGCTCCGGGCCGGTCGAGTTCGATTCCGAGCATGACCCCCAGCCCCCGGACCTCCCGGATCAGGGGATATTTCTCCGCCCAGGAGAGAAAGCGGCTTTTCAGGTAACGGCCGATTTCGCGGACGTTTTCCAGGACTCCCTCGGCCTCCATGGCATCGAAAACGGCCAACGCGGCGGCGCAGACAATCGGGCTGCCGCCGAAGGTGGAAGCATGGGTGCCGGGGGTCAGGACCCCGGCCAGTTCCTCCCGGACCACGAAGGCCCCGATCGGCATCCCTCCTCCCAGGGCCTTGGCCAGGGTCATGACATCGGGGGTGATTCCGTAAGCTTGGCAGGCAAACCAGTCGCCCGTCCTTCCCATCCCGGTCTGGACCTCGTCCACGATCATCACGATCCCTTCCCGGTCGCAGATCTTCCGCACCCCGGCGGCATAGGCGGGATCGGCCGGGTAGACGCCCCCTTCCCCCTGCACGAGTTCCAGGATGACCGCCGCCGTGGCCGGGGTGAGCGCCTCCCGGAAGGCCTCGAGGTCGTTGCGGGGGGCATACTTGAAGCCCGGCAGCATGGGGCCGAAACCGGAATGATACTTTTCCTGCCCGGTGGCGGTCACGGC
>CAZIEA010000162.1:3732-5800 GCA_964538495.1 uncultured bacterium
AAGTGCGGCCGTGGAAGGAGCCGAGCAGGCTGACGATCTCGTGCCGGTTCCGGGCGGCCCCGTGCCGCCGGGCCAGCTTGAGCGCTCCTTCGTTGGCTTCCGCCCCCGAGTTGGCGAAAAAGACCTTGCCCGGAAAGCTCTTCTCCACGATCCGCCGGGCCAGCTCTCCCTGCAGTTCGCTGTAAAAGTTATTGGGCATGTGCAGGAGTTTTCCGGCCTGGGCCCTGACGGCCTCCACCACCCGCGGGTGGCAGTGCCCGAGTCCGCTCACTCCCCAGCCCGGGAAGAAGTCGAGATACTCCCGGCCCTCGATGTCCCAAAGCCGGCTTCCCTCCCCGCGCACGAAAACAAAAGGGTTGCGGGTGTAGGTATCCAGGACGTAGCGGTTGAACTCGGCGATAAAATCCCCGGTCTTGCTCATTTTGCGGCAGCTCCGTCGTTGATGATCTCGGTCCCGATCCCCCGGTCGGTGAAAATCTCCAGAAGCAGCGAGTGCTTCAGGCGCCCGTCCACGATGTGCACTTTCTTCACCTTGCCTTCCAGGGCGCGCAGGGCGCTCCGGACCTTGGGAATCATTCCCCCGGTGATTACCCCCTCTTTCAGGAGGTTGGCGATCTCCTTGCAATTGAGGGAACTGAGCAGGATCCGATCACCCCCGTCCTCGGCCCGGCGGATGATCCCCTCGACATCGGTGAGATACACCAGTTTTTCGGCCTTGAGCGCGGCGGCGATCTCCCCCGCCATCATGTCCCCGTTGATGTTATAGACCTTTCCCTCCTCGTCCCGTCCCAGGGGCGCAACCACCGAAACGATGTTTTTCCTGGCCAAGCTGCGGATATGAGCGGGCTGGACGGATACGATTTCCCCGACAAACCCGATGTCGGCGGGGGATTCGATCCCGTTTTCTCCGGGAAGAACCGGCAGGTGCCGCCGAGCCCGGATGGTGGGATCGGCCCGGGCCACCAGCCCCTCGGCCTTGCCGCCCAGGGAAACGATCGTTTTAACCAGTTCGACATTGATCTCCCCCAGCACTTCCTGGACGATTCCGATCGCCGCCGCGTCGGTCACTCTCAGGCCCTGGACGAACTTGGGAGATATCCCCTTCTGCTTCATCCGGGCGCTGATCCGGTTGCCCCCGCCGTGGACGAGAACCGGCTTCATCTTCACCGCTTCCATGAAAACGATATCCCTCAGCACCCCGGCGGTGACGGCGGGATTGGTCATGGCGCTGCCGCCGAGCTTGATCACGATGGTCTTGCCTTGAAAAGCCTGGATGTGGGGCAGCGCCTCGATCAGGGTTTCGGCTTTCCGAACGATTTTTTCCATTTCCAGGTTCATAACTTTCCCCATGGATTAACCGCTAATCCCGCGAATCAACGCAAATTAAGGCGACGGATTACGGATCACTGATTACGGATTACGAGTCTTCATGTTCTTCTTGCTGAAAAAAATTCTCTATGGCCTCTGTGCGCTCTGTGCTGAAACAGCGCTCGATTTCTCAAGGCTACTCCTTGTTGATTTCCACGTACTCGGGGGTGATGTCGCAAGTGTAGTAGAAGTCGCCGTGGACGCCCCGGCCCAGGTCAAGGCGGAAGTCCAGACGGGGCTCGGCCAGGGCTTCCCGGACGGCTTCCGGATCGGCCCCGGCCAAAAGCCCTCCCGCGATGACCGGGATCCCGTTCAGAAAGACGGAGACTGTCTCCGGGGCCACTCCCGCCCCACTGTAGCCGACGGCGGCCATGATCCGGCCCCAGTTCGGGCACTCGCCGAAGAGGGCGCACTTGAGCAGGAGGGAATTGGCCGCCGCCCTGGCCACCATCAGGGCTTCAGCCGGGGTGGCGGCGGAAGAGACCTCGAAGCGGACGAGCTTGGAGGCTCCCTCCCCGTCGGCGGCGATCATCCGGGCCAACTCTTCGGCCACCTTTTCCAGCGCCTCCCGGAAAATCGGCCAAGCCGGGCTCTCCGGGGTTATCGCGGCGCCGGAGGCCCCGTTGGCAATCAGGATGACCGTATCGTTGGTGGAGGTGTCGCCGTCCACCGTGATCCGGTTGAAGGACTTATCCAGCGC
>CAZIEA010000163.1:0-5132 GCA_964538495.1 uncultured bacterium
AAGCGGAAGATGTTTCCGGAATAATCCGCGACCCAGACTTCGGCGGCGGAAGCATCCAGGCCGTTGATCTGGCTGTGCGCCAGATCCGTTTGAAAACTCCAGGCGGAACCGTCGAAGCGGTAGATCCGGCCGGATTGAGTCCCGGCCCAGACCTGGCCATCGGCCCGGGCGGCCAGGGCCTGGAAGATCTGGCCTTCGACCCGGGTGGAGACATTCCAGGCCAAACCGTCGTAGTGCAGGATCACCCCGCCTTGCCCGGCAGCCCAGACGTCGAGGGCGTCCACGACGGCAACGTCCAGGAGCCGGACCGTTTCCGTCGCCCAGTTGGCCACCTCGGTCTGGACCGACCAGGCGCCGTGGCGGTGGAGCACTTGGTTGCCGAGGGGGTAAGACCCGCCGACCGTCCAGACGTCGCCGGTCCCGGCGCCGTCCACGGCTAACTGGTGATAGGTGCCCTCCGTCTCGATCGCCCAGTCCGAACCGCCGTTGGCGGTGACGTAGATATTCCCGCCGACGGCCCAGAGGTTGTCCTGGTCGGCGGCGTAGATGTCGTCGAGCCAGATCCCGGGCATCTCGGTCTGCCGGGACCAGGCCGCCCCGTTAAAGAAATACACGAGGGGTTTGGTGCCGTTCTGACCGCCCGCCCAGACATGCGCGGAATCGAGGGCCTCCACCGCGGTCAGCTTGGAGGTCCCTCCGGGGAAGAGGGTGGTCTGGAGCGACCAGGAACCGCCGGCGTAACGGTAGATCCTGCCCTCGCCATAGGTCTCGCCCAGGACAGCCCAGACCTCGCCGGAAGCGGCGACGCTGATATCCTGGACGAACTCGTCCAGGTGCGTGGACAGGTACCAGTTCTGGGCGGGAGCGGGCGAAAGAAGAAGCAGGAAAAGTGAGAAGGCGATACAACCAACGGCCTTATTCATCCGGATCCTCCCTGACGGATTAAGTAAACTTTGAAAGCCGTAAATAATTATATCGAACATCGCGGCCCCGGGCAATCTTTGGCCTTACCGCTAATCTGTGAAATCCGAGGACGTTTCAGCACCACGTGATCCGTAATCAGTGATCAGTAATCCGTCGCCTTGATTTGTGGGGATTCGCGCGATTCGCGCCTGAACCCCGAACCTTGAATCCTCCTACATGACCTACATGTCTACATGTGAATGCGGCCTTTCCTTCAGCCTTCAGTCTTCAGCCTTCAGCCTGTATAATTCCCGGCTATGATCGGGATCATAGATTACGGGATGGGAAACCTCCTCTCGGCGGCCAAGGCCTTCGAGCACTGCGGGGGGAAAGTCAAGCTGCTCCGGGACCCCGGGGAAGCCGGCGGCTGCCGGGTCCTGGTCCTGCCCGGGGTGGGCGCCTTCGGGGACGCCATGGCCGAGTTGCGCGAGAAGGGCTGGACGGAAGCGATCCCGGATTCGGTGGGGAGGGGCCTGCCCCTGGTGGGGATCTGCCTGGGAATGCAGCTTCTCTTCACCCGGAGCGAGGAGGGGGGGGAGCACGAGGGCCTGAACCTGATCCCGGGCCGGGTGGTCCGCTTCGGGGAGCGGCCCGGCCTGCACGTTCCCCACATGGGCTGGAACCAACTCGAGTTCCCCCGGCCCGATGAGCTTTTCGCGGGGGTCAGGCCCGGCGAGTTCGTTTACTTTGTCCACTCCTTTTACCCGGTCCCGGAAGACGAGCGCGACGTCGCGGCCTGGGCCGACTACGGGGGGAAATTCGCGGCCGCGGTCAGCCGGGGAAACGTTTACGGGATGCAGTTCCACCCGGAGAAAAGCCAGGCGGCGGGCCTTCGGATCGTGAAAAACTGCCTGCGCCTGGGGGGAAAGCCCTGATGCTGGCCCGGCGCATCATTCCCTGCCTGGATGTCAAGGACGGGCGCGTGGTCAAGGGGGTCAGGTTCCTGGACCTGGTGGACGCCGGGGACCCGGTGGAGCAGGCCCGCTTCTACGAGTCGGAAGGGGCGGACGAGCTGGTGTTCCTGGACATCACGGCCTCGGCCGAACACCGCGCCACCATGATTGAAACGGTCCGCCGCACCGCCGAGCGGGTCTTCATGCCCTTCACCATCGGGGGCGGGATCTCCTCGGTGGAGGAGATCCGCGAACTCCTCAAGGCCGGGGCCGACAAGATCTCGCTCAACACCGCCGCCGTGCGCGACCCCGCCCTGATCGAGCGGGCGGCGAAACGCTTCGGGAGCCAGTGCGTGGTCACCGCCATCGACGCCCGGCGCAAACCCTCCGGAGGCTGGGAGGTTTACACCCACGGGGGGCGGGAAGCAGCCGGGCGCGACGCCCTGGACTGGGCCCGGGAAGCCGAAAGATTGGGGGCGGGGGAGATTCTGCTCACCAGCATGGACGCCGACGGCACCCGGGACGGCTACGACCTGGAACTGACCAGGGCCGTTGCCACTTCCCTCTCCATCCCGGTAATCGCTTCGGGCGGGGCCGGAAACCTGGAGCACTTGCTGCTGGCCCTGCGGGAAGGCAAAGCCCACGGGGTCCTGGCCGCCGGGATCTTCCACTTCCGGGAATACGGCATCGGCGAGGCCAAAAGGTACCTGGCCGACCGCGGCATCCCGGTCCGGCTCTGAGCCCCGGCTCAGCTATCGGCCCACTTGCGCAGCTCGCGCTTGATCTCTTCCTCGATCTTGCGGCCGATCTTTTCCCAGTCGGTCTCGGACTTCTCCGACTCGTCCAGCCAGCGCTTGATCCCGCGCCGGACCTTGTCCTCCACCCGAACCCCGATTTCCTCCCATTCCCGCTCCCGGGAGGACTTTTTCCGGCGGCCGCACCCGGAGGTCCAACTTCCGCCGAAAAAGCAGGCGGCGCCGATCAGGAAACCGAGGTTGTACCAACCCCCCGAGTTGTGGACCTCGTAGATGTTGACCTTTTCGCTGAAGAGACTGACGACAAAAGTAATGACGCAGATGAAGCCGTGCCAGAGCCCGGCCCAGAAACCGGCCGGATCGGCGGCGTTGAACCTGACATTGCCGGGGGCGCAACCGGCCGCAACCGCTACCAGCAGGATCAAACCCAGCAGCGAAAGCCACTTCACCGCTTTCATTTTTCACCTCCCCTGTGACGGTTCCAGGCTGATGTGGTATTATATTAACAATAAGAGCCGGGAGCGGGGAACATTTTCCCCGCCGGCCGGCGAAACACCTGAATAAAATCCGCGCGGGCGGAGTCGAAATAGTCAAGAAACCCGGAAATGGGAGGAGGAAGAAAATGAGGGCCATGATCGTTGCAGCCGTTGTGCTCGGCTTGGGAACCTGGGCGGGGACAGCCCAGGCCGTCGATATCAACCGAGCCTCGAAATCGGAACTGATGTCCATCAAGGGCATCGGGGACAAGACTGCCTCCGCCATCATCGAGTCCCGGGAAGCCGACGGACCCTTCACGAGCCTGGAGGACGTGGCGAACCGGGTCAAGGGAGTCGGGGACAAGACCATCGAGAAGTGGCGCCAGCAGGGAAACGTCACGGTGGGCAGGGTCTCGGCCCCCGGATCGCCGGCCGAAACCACCGAAGCCGCCACGGCTCCGGCGGCCGTCGAGGAACCGGCCCTGGAAACCGCGCCGGCTTTGGTTTTCCCGCGCCTGGAGATGATGAAGGAAATCGGGGAAATCCTCCGGAGCGTGGGCTACGGGAATTTCCAGGTCAACAACCTGGCCGCCGCCAAGATCATCGAATACTTCCAGGGGAAAATCGGGTTCGCCCTGGAATGACCCCGAACCGGGCATTTCTCCCCCTGGCCTTCCTGCTGGCGGCGGCGCTTTTCCCGACCGCCGGGACCGCGGGCGGGGAGAAAAGCTTGTTTTTCACCTCAAACGGCCCGGTCATAGGGCCGGAACTGCCGGACGGGGCGGAGGTCTGGGAGATTTTCGGCGAAAACGGCCGCGGGGGAGCGGTTTTCACGCTCCCCGTCTCCGCCTCTGCTTCCCCCCGCTCCGGAACCCGGAGCCTGGACTTCCCCGCCCCGGGCGCGGAACTCTTCCTGGTCACCTCGCCCCGAGGGACCGATCCCGCCGCCCTGGCCGAAGCCGGCGAGATCATCTGGGCCGGAGAACACCTGGCCCTGATCCGGGCCTCCCAGGCCGCCGCCGACGACCTGGCCGGAGCGGGGATGAAAATCGCATCCGTCCTTCCGCCGCCCGGACGCGCCGCGAGGCGGGGAAAAACCATGGTCCGGGAGGACGGGCCGGGGGAAGAACCCGCGATCCGTTCGCTCATCGACGAAGTGGACTGGAACCGGTTATCCGGCCTGATCGGGAACCTGAGCGGGATCAACGAGGTCGCCGTGGGCGGGGAGACGGTCTCTATCCCAACCCGGAACTCCTACCGGACGGAGGGCATCGGCCTGGCGACGCAATACTGCCGGGAGCGCCTCGAGAACCTGGGCCTAGCCGCCTCCTTCCATGAATACACCTGGAATTCCTACAACTGGCGCAACGTCTTCGCGGTCCAGACCGGGGCGGTTTCTCCGGACGAGATCCACGTCATCTGCGCCCACCTCGACGACATGCCCGACGCCGCCGTCGCCCCCGGGGCCGACGACAACGCCGGCGGCGCCGCCGCGGTGCTGCTGGCGGCCGAGATCCTGAGTCGCCGCCGTTTCGCGGGCACCATCCGTTACGTCCTCTTCACGGGCGAGGAACAAGGGCTGCGGGGAAGCTACTATTACGTCCAGGACTGCCTGGCGGCCGGGGACGACATCCGCGGCGCAATCAACCTGGACATGATCGCCTACGAGGGCGACGGCGCGCCGGTGGCCGAGATTCACTGCGGCGCGACCGTGGCCGAATCGGCGGACCTGGGGGCGCTGATCGGGGACACCGTCGACCGCTATGAGCTCGGGCTCTCCTGGATCGCCTTCACCGCGGGCTCGACCGGGGCCAGCGATCACGCCCGCTTCTGGAGCGCGGGCTACCCGGCGGTCCTGGGGATCGAGGACACCTGGGTGGGCGCCACCTCCGACTTCAACCCCTTTTACCACACCGCTGCCGACACCCGGGACAACTGCAACCCCGTCTACGCCGTGGAGTTCACCCGGGCCGCCCTCGGTTCCCTGGCCCGCCTGGCCGGACCGATTCCGGGCCGGGTTCCGTCCGGCGACTACGACGGCGACG
>CAZIEA010000163.1:5142-5800 GCA_964538495.1 uncultured bacterium
CCCTCTCCCGCCCCGCCGGCGGCCTCTGGCTGGTGCGGGGCCTGACTTCCGTCGCCTTCGGCGCCGCGGGGGACGAGCCCGCCGGAGCGGACTACGACGGCGACGGAACCTGGGACATGACCCTGTGGCGGCCCGCGGCGGGCCGCTGGGATTCGCGCGGGGTAAGCGCGTTCTCTTACGGGATTAACGGAGACCAGCCGGCGCCCGGAGACTACGACGGCGACGGGACAGCCGAGTTCGCCCTCTACCGGGCGGCGCGCGGCCGGTGGTTCGTGCGCGGGCTGACCCGCTTCGCCTGGGGCGCCGCCGGCGACGTCCCGGTTACGGGAGATTACAGCGGAAACGGGACCACCGCGCCCGCTCTTTTCCGCCCCGCCGCGGGAAAATGGTTCGTGCGGGGGCTGACCCGGGTTTCCTACGGGGCGGCCGCCGACCTTCCCGTCCCCGCCGACTACGACGGCAACGGCGCCGCCGACCTCGCGGTCTTCCGCCCGGCGCTGGGGAGATGGTTTATCCGGGGCCTGACCCAGGTGGCTTACGGAGTCTCCACCGATCTCCCCTGCAGCGCCGATTACGACGGCAACGGCACCGCCGAGATCGGGGTGTTCCGGAAAACGCGAGGGCTCTGGGCGATCCGGGAAGTCACCCGGGCCTGGTT
>CAZIEA010000164.1:0-3370 GCA_964538495.1 uncultured bacterium
TTCTACATGTCCTACATGTCTACATGTGAATGCGGCGGCAGTTCCTTCAGCCTGTAGTTAGTTGCTGATGTGCAAGGGAGTGTCGGGGAAAGCCTTGAGCGTGAAGGAGAGAAAGATCGAGTTCTCGTCCGCGCCCTCTTTCCGGCGCAGGGTAAGGCTGCAGTCCCAGGAGTGCAAATCCCGGTAAATGGTGATCGAGCTTTCCTCCCAGATCTGCTCTTCCAGGTCGTAACGCCCGTAAAGCCCGAACCGCCAGAGGGGGTTGAGACGGACATAGACATCCGCTGACAGGCGGCTGCGCGCCCTTTCCCGGCGATAGTTGTAGAGCAGGCCCAGGCGCCAGTCGTTGCGGTCCTCCCCGCTCAGCCAGGCTTCCAGGTCGTAGCGGTTCATCGCCCCGTCGTAGAAATCGTAATAGACCTTGTTTTGAAACCCGGCATTGGGGAAAGGGGTAAGCTTGAGGTCGGCGAAAAAATCCGCGAAAACATCCCCGCCGTTATCCCGGTCAGGCGAGGTGAAGACGGGGATGGAGAGGGTCAGGTCGGCCATGGTCCAGCTGTTCTCGGTCCCCACCCGGCCGCGCTTGGTCTGGAGCTGGTTGCGCAGCGAGGGCAGAAAGTAACTGGTGCGGGCGATGCTGTCGATCGAGTCGAACTGGTAGAGATCGGCGGGTGACTGATCGGGGTCGAGGTAAACGTAGTCGAGCATGGGCTCGATCACGTGCCGGAGCCGGTTGATCCCCCAAGCCTCGTTCTGGGAATCGAAAACCCCGTAGATGGCGGTGGATAAACCGATGCCCGCCCCGTAGGCCAACCTGCCCACGCCGGAGCGCTCGTCGCCGGGATCAGGGATGGGAGTGGGAGAGACGTCCGGATCCGGGGTGGGCCCGGAAGAGGAGTTTCCCGGGGCCTTGGAGTAATAAGTCCCCTCCAGACTCAGGTAGGGGTTGAGGTTGAGCCAGCCGAACAGCTTGCGGGTGTAGCTCAACTGGTGAAAGGTGTCGCCCCGCAGGCTCTCGTAAGTGGGAGAGGACATATCGGCGTCCAGGCGCCGGTAATTAACCAGAGAATTGTCCCCCCGGTAGTAGAAATCGCTCTCCCCGAGCGGGATTTCCTTGACCTGGAATCGGGCTGACGGCAGCTTTTCGTAGACCTTCTCGAATTTGTTGAGGCGGGGGCGGATCTCCAGGCTCAACTCCAAATCGGAGGTGGTCTTCTTCAGGTAGGCATAGGAAACGGGCTGGGAGTCGGCCCGGTACTCCCGTTCGAAGAAGTTGCGCCGGATATCCTGGTCGGACATGTAGTGAAGGGAGAGGTCTCCCCGGACATCCCAGGGCAGTTCCTGGCGGTACCACATCTCGGCCAGGGAGCGGTCCTTGTGTTCTTTTTCCCCGGAATCGGGATTTTCATAGGCCAGGTCATCAAGATAATAAGTCTGCCAGTTCCCCTCCCCGCCTTCGGTCAGCTCGAAGGCCCCGTCAAGCCCGACGGCGCCGCCGCGCTGGTAGCGGTAATCGAGGTGCCCGGTCAGCCTAAGTCCGTCCGCGCACCAGTTATACCCGCTCAAGAGGTAAAGCCCCCAGGTGTTGCGGTAGCCGGGGTAAAGGAAAGAGCCGTGGCAGTCCCCCCGCAGGGAGCGGTAATAATAAGGCAGCCAGAAAATCGGGACCCCGCCCACGTAAAACACCGGGTTCCAGATCTTGAGGCTTTCCCCGAAAACCACCGTGATCTCGCCGGCCCCCAGGTAATAATCGGGTTCGGTATAATCGTCGGTGGAGACCCAGCCGTCCTGGAGGGAAACCTCCCGGTTTTCCCGGGAGTCGATCCGTTCGGCGGCGCCGCGGGCCGGGTAAAAATAGCCGCTGCCCCGGGAAAGCATCCCTTCTTCCCGGATGAAGTCGTAGCGCAATTGCTCGCTTTCCAGGTAGTTGTCCCCCTGGCGAAAAACCACCCCCCCCTCGGCATAAGCCTCCTTGCGGTCCACGAAAACGGTGACTTTCCCGGCCCGGATTTCCATATCCTTGTAGGTCAACTCCACCCCTCCCTCGGCCACGATTACCTTCCCCTCCTCCAGGTAGCGCACCCGGTCCCCGGAACAGCGCAACGGGCTGGTATCTCCCGGGGCCGGGGTGGGAGCGAGGCGCAGAGGCACCGTGGGGCTGGGGGTGGCGGCGAAATAAAAGGCGAACGTCCCGGGGTTGGCGGCCGAGGAGGCCAGGGACGCGCCCGCATCGAACTGCTGGGCCGGGACCGGGCCGGCGGCGAAGGCAAAGGCCGCGGGAAAGACAAACCCGAAGCGGAAAACGCGGCCGAGGTCCACTCAACCCTCTCCGGAAATTCGGTAGGAGGCCACAAATTTCTTCAGGCCTTCCTCGACCGGGGTGCGGGGCCGGTAACCCAGAAGGGCGGCGGCGGCGGAAACATCGGCTTGAGTAACCTCCACGTCGCCGGCCTGGGCCGGGAGGCGTTCCAGGACGGGCGATTTGCCCAGAAGCTCTCCCAGCCGTTCGACCAACTCGGCCAGGGAGATGCTGTGCCCCCCGCCCAGGTTGAAAACCCCGTAAGGGATTTCCGCCGCGAGCCCGCCCAGGAGCCCGGAAACGATGTCCTCGATGTAGGTATAGTCGCGCAGGGAGGTCCCATCCCCGAAAAAGGGGATCGGCCGCCCTTCCCGAATCAGGCGGGTGAACTTGTGAATGGCCATGTCCGGGCGCTGCCGGGGGCCGTAAACCGTGAAAAACCTCATAATCGTGACCCGAAGGCCGTAGGCCTGGTGAAAAACCCGGCAGAAGTGCTCTCCCGCCAGTTTGGTCGCGCCATAAGGCGAGACCGGCAGGAGCACTTGATCGGATTCCTTCCAGGGCAGGCGGGAATTGGAGCCGTAAACCGAGGAAGAAGAGGCGAAAAGAAACCGGTCCGTCCCGTATTGCCGGGCCGCTTCCAGGAGCTTGAGCGTCCCCCCGACATTGACGTCCTCGTAAAGCAAAGGGTCGCGCAGGCTGGAACGGACCCCGGCCCGGGCCGCCAGGTGGATCACGGTTTGAAAACCCTCCCGCCGGAAAAGCTCCTCGAGAAGGCCCCGGTCCCGGATGTCCCCTTCCACCAGCCGGAAGCGCGGCGATTTCAGGGCGGGGGCGATGTTGGCGCGCTTCCGCGCGGGATCGTAGTAGTCGTTGAAGCTGTCCAGCCCAACCACGCTGTCCCCCCGGCCGAGGAGACCCTCGGCCAGGTGGCTCCCGATGAAGCCGGCCGCCCCGGTCAGGAGAATCTTCATGGCCCGGGGACCTCCCGCAAGCGGGGAAAAAGCCCTCCTCCCGGCGCCACCGGGATCCCGGCCGGGAACGAACCCCATTCTCCCCGGGAATCGAAGC
>CAZIEA010000164.1:3380-5695 GCA_964538495.1 uncultured bacterium
GCGGAAAGGCCGAGCTGGGCGAGCCCGGCGGCGGCTTTTTCGGGCATGACCGGAGCGAGGTGGCCCAGGATCAGCCGCAAGGCCTCGGCGCAGACCCGCATCACCTGGCTTACCCGGGAAAGCCGTCCGGGGTCGCGGGCCAGCTTGAAGGGCTCGGTGACCTCGATGTAACGGTTGGTCTCGCGTTCCAGGCGGACCACCGCTTCCAGGTAATCATGGAAGCGCAGCTCCCGCATCGCCCCGGGGGCCTCCCGCAGAAGGTCCCCGGCCGCCGCCAGGACGGGCGCCTCGGGCTCGCCGGGGATGAAATCCGGTGGAATCTTCCCGGAGCAATAGCGCCCGATCATGTTCACGGTCCGGCTCAGGAGATTCCCCACCCCGTTGGCCAGCTCGGAATTATAGGCATGGAAAAGGCCTTCCCGGGAAAAGTTCCCGTCCTGCCCGAAGGGGACCGAGCGGAGCAGGTAATAGCGGAAGACATCCGCGGAGTAAGCCCGGCAAAGGGAGGCGATCTCTTCAAACGAGATGAAGTTGCCCAGGGACTTGGACATCTTCCGGCCTTCCGAAAGCCACCAGCCGTGGGCAAATATCGTCCCGGGCAGGGGCAAGTCCAGAGCCAGGAGCAAGGCCGGCCAATAGACCGCGTGAAACCAGAGGATGTCCTTGCCCAGGAGCTGGACGTCGGGCGGCCAGAAACGCCGGAAACGTCCCTCCTCGCCCGGGCCCGCGGAGGGCCAGCCCAGGGCGGTGAGGTAGTTGGCCAGGGCATCCACCCAGACATAAACGCTCTGGGAAGGGTCGTCGGGCATGGGGACCCCCCAGTTCATGAGCTTGCGGGCGCTGCGGGAAATACAGAGGTCGCCGGCCCCCTCGATCCGGAGCTTGCTCAAAACCTCGTGGCGGCGGGAAACCGGGAGAATGAAATCGGGATTTTTCTCGATATGCTCGATCAGGGCCGGAACCCGGGCGGAAAGCCGGAAGAACCAGGCTTCCTCGCTGTAGCGAACCAGGGGAGAACCGGTGACCGGGCTCAAATATCCGTTCCCGGCGGCGGTATTCTCGGGGACATACTCCTCCTGCCCCTCGTCGTACCAGCCTTCGTACCGGCCCCGGTAAATTTCCCCCCGGTCCAGAAGCTTCCGCACCAGTTCCCCCACCCTTTCCTTGTGGGCGGGAGAACTGGTCCGGATAAAATCGTCGTTGGTAATCCCGAGATCCCGCCAGAGCGAGAGGAAATGGACCACCACCCGGTCGGCCAGCTCGCCCGGGGTGGTGGAGAGACAGGCCGCCGACTTGCAGATCTTCACCCCATGCTCGTCGGTCCCGGTAAGGAAAAAGACTTCCTCCCCCGCCGCTCGGTGAAACCGGGCCAGGACATCGGCGGCCACGGTGGTATAGGCGTGCCCGATATGGGGGCGGTCGTTGACGTAGTAAATCGGGGTGGTGATGTAAAACTTACCGGTCATCGGCGGCTTGAGCCCTTTTCACCTTTTCCACGGGAAAGGTCAGTTTACGACCGTCGTCCAGAGCCACGGTGACCGAGGACCTGACGCAGTTCCAATCCACCACTTTCCCTTCCCCCTGCTCGGTCTCCACCACGGTCCCCTCCTTGGGGAACAGCTTCCGGCAGGACTGGTAAAAAGCGTCTTCGTACTTGAGGCAGCAGAAGAGACGGCCGCAAATCCCGGAAATTTTTTCCGGGTCCAGCGAGAGCCGCTGGGATTTGGCCATCCTGATATTGATCGGGTCGAATTCGTGCAGAAAGCCGGCGCAGCAGATCTCCCGGCCGCAGGGACCGATCCCGCCCATCATCCGGGCCTCGTCGCGGACCCCGATCTGTCTCATCTCGATGCGGGTCCGGAAAATTCCGGCCAGATCCCGGACCAATTCCCGGAAGTCGATCCGGCCTTCCGAGGTAAAGTAGAAAAGCAGCCGGCTGCGGTCGAAGGAATACTCCACCGCCACCAGTTTCATTTCCAGGTTCTGGGCGGAAATCTTTTCCTGGCAAACCCGGAAGGTTTCCCGGGCGGAAGCGCGGTTGGCGGCGATAACCGCGAGATCTTCCGGGGAAGCTTTCCGGATCAAGCGGCGGTTTCCGTCCGCACCCGGCTCGGGGAGCCGGTTGACCACGGCCCCGTAATCCACCCCCCGCTCGCTCTCCACGATCCAAGTCTCCCCGGGGGAGGGCTCGAACCCGGAAGGATCGTAAGCCTGGACCCTCCCGAATTCCCTGCGCCTTATGTAAATCACTTCCGGCATCCGGTATCTCCTATCCAGTAGGGTTCAGGGTTCAGGGTTCAGGGTTCAGGGTTCAG
>CAZIEA010000165.1:0-313 GCA_964538495.1 uncultured bacterium
CCATAGGGGGCGCCGAATCAGCAGCAATAGCAAATAACCTGGTGCCTGATGGTTGGCGCGGGCAAGCCGCTCCGGGAGGAGCGGCGATACTGCAAGTCCCGACGGAGTCGGGACGATACTACAAGCCGCCCCTGCCGGGGCGGCGATACTGCAAGTCCCGAGCGCGGCGAGGGACGATCCGACGGTTTTTCTCAGGCCAGCAGGCCGTCGCGCATGCGCACGGTCCGGTCGGCCCACTCCTCCACCCCGGGGTCGTGGCTGACCACCACGGTGGCCTGCTTGAGCTCCCGGTTGATCCGGGTAAGCAACTCCA
>CAZIEA010000165.1:323-5695 GCA_964538495.1 uncultured bacterium
CGTTGCCGGTGGGCTCGTCGGCCAGAAGGACCAGGGGCTCGTTAATCAGGGCCCGGGCCACGGCCACCCGCTGCTGCTCGCCCCCGGAGAGGTGGGGCGGGTAATGGCGCACCCGTTCGGAAAGGCCCACCAGGTCCAGAAGCTCCAGGGCGCGGCGGTGCAAATCCCCCGAGCGGGCCCGGCAGGCGATCGCGCCCGGCAGGAGCACGTTCTCCAGGGCGGTGAACTCGGGCAGGAGGTGGAAAAACTGGAAGACGAACCCGACGCGGCGGTTGCGGGCCGCCGAGCGGGCCTTGCGGGAAAGCCGGTAAAGGTTTTCTCCGCCCAGGAAGACCTCGCCGGCGTCGGGGCGGTCGAGCCCCCCCAGGATGTGCAGAAGCGTGCTCTTGCCCGCCCCGGAAGGGCCGGTGACGGCCAGGAACTCCCCCGGGGCCACCGCCAGACCCACCCCCCTGAGGACCGGGAGCTCCCGGTCCCCGGACATGAAGCTCCGGCGCACGGAAACCGCCTCCAGCAGGATGGCTTTCCCCGGGGAAGACTCATTCATAGCGCAGGGCCTCCACCGGTTCCAGGCGGGCGGCGCGCCAGGACGGGTAAAGCGCGGCCGCGAAACTGATCAGGAGGGCGCTCCCGGTTATGATCAGGATCTCGACGAGGTCGAGCCGGGCCGGGATCCGGTCGAAGTAATAAATGTCGGGCGGGAAGACCTGGATCCCGAAACGGGCGGAAAGAAAATCGGCCACATGGTTGATGTTGGCGGTCAAGAGCGCCCCTCCGATCACCCCGAGCACGGTCCCGGAAAAACCGATCAGGAGCCCGTTGAGGACGAAGATCCGCCGGATCCGCGCTTCCGGCATGCCCAGGGCCTTGAAGATCCCGATCGCCCGGGTCTTTTCCTTGACCATCACGATCAGGGTGCTGGCGATGTTGAGGGCGGCCACCACGACAATCAGGGTGACGATGATGAACATCAGGTTCTTCTCCACCTGGATGGCGGAAAAAAGCGGCTTGTTCAGCTCCATCCAGCTCCGAATGTAATAGGGGGGATGGGAGAGCATCCCCGAGATCAGGTTGCGGATGGCGTGGGCCTGCTCGACGTCGGCGACCTTGAGGCTGATTCCGGAAACCCCGGGCCCCAGGCCGAACAGGCGGCGGGCGGCCGGGATCGAGACATAGGCCAATTCCAGGTCGTACTGGGCCATCCCCGACTTGAAAATTCCCCCCACGGTGAACTTCTCCCGCCCGTCCCCGGCCGAGCCGGGGGCAAGCCCCTCGGCGGGAGAAATCAGCATCACCCGGTCCCCGACTTCCAGCCGGTAGAGATCGGCCAACTGGGAGCCGATGATTATCCCGTCCTCTCCCGGGGCGAGTTCCCCCGCGACCAGGAAATCCCCCAGCTTGCCGACTCGGACTTCCGCTTCCGGGTCGATCCCCCGGAGGTTGATCCCGACCGCCCGGTTTCTGGTCCGGACGATGATCTGCCCGGCAATGAAGGGGGCGGCGGCCTCCACCCCCTCGATCCCGGAGAGCTTTTTCTCCAGCTCCGGGTAATCCCTGATCTCCCCGGCGGAAGTCACGACCACGTGGCCATAAATCCCCAGGAACTTTTCCTTAAGCTGGCGGTCGAAGCCGCTCATCACCGCCATCACCACGATCAGGGTCATCACCCCGACCGCCACCCCGGCGATCGAGATCAGGGTGATGGCGGAGACGAAGGAGCGGCTCCCTCGAAAGCGCAGGTAGCGCAAGCTGATCCAGATCGGGTAAGGCAGCATCTTCTTCCAGGGTTCAGGGTTCAGGTTCAAGCATAGAGCATAGGGCAAAGAGCATAGAGTCCCAAAAAAATCGAAATTCGAAGTCAGAAATCTTAAAACAAAACCCAAATTCGAATTTCTCAAACCACCTTGCGGTTTCGAATTTCGAGTTTCTGATTTCGAATTTGATTCTCTACATGTCCTACATGTGAATTCTTAGCCCCGGGGACGGAGCTGGGGGAAGAGGATGACCTCGCGCACGCTGGGGGCGCCGGTCAGGATCATCACCAACCGGTCGATCCCCACCCCCATCCCCCCGGCTGGGGGCATCCCGTGCTCGAGCGCCTCCAGGAAGTCGAAGTCGATGTTTTCCTCCCCCGCCGCGGCGGCCTGATCGAGAAAGCGTTTCCGCTGCTCCAGGGGGTCGTTGAGCTCGGAGTAGCCGGGGGCGATTTCCTGCCCGTTGATCTCGAGCTCGAAAACGTCCACCGACTCCGGGTCGTCGGCGCAGGCCTTGGCCAGGGGGACTAGCGCCCGGGGCAGGCGCAGGACGAAGGTGGGCTGGACCAGGGTGGGCTCGACCAGCTTTTCGTAAATCTCGTGAGTGATTAAAAGCGCCGGAGTCCCCTCCGCCAGTTCCAGGCCCCGGGAGCGGGCCTCCGCGAGCATCCGGTCCGGCGGGAGCTCGAACCAGTCGGGCCGGTTCAGGTATTCCCGGACCAGGTCCCGGTAGTCGGCCCGGCGCCAGGGCCGGGAGAGGTCCACCACGCGGTTCTCCTCCTGCTGGAGAATGCGCAACCCTCCACAGACCTTTTCGGCCGCCGCGGTCACCATCTCCTCGATCAGGTCCATCATGGTCCGGCAGTCCCCGAAAGCCTCGTAGACCTCGAGCATGGTAAATTCGGGGTTGTGGCGGCGGGAAAGGCCCTCGTTGCGGAAATTGCGGTTGAGCTCGAAAATCTTCTCCATCCCCCCCACCAGCAGGCGCTTGAGGTAGAGTTCGGGGGCGATCCTCAGGAACATCTTCGCGGAGAGGGCCTCGTAGCGGGTGACAAAAGGCTTCGCGGCCGCCCCCCCCGCCAGCGGCTGCATCATCGGGGTCTCGACTTCGGTGAAACCCCGGGCCTCGAGGAAACGGCGGATCTCGCGGACGATGGCGTGGCGGCGGGCGAAAATCTCCCGGACCTCGGCGTTGGCGATCAGGTCCAAGTAACGCTGCCGGAAGCGCAGCTCGGTGTCCTTGAGGCCGTGCCATTTTTCCGGCGGCGGGAGCAGGGCCTTGCCCAGGAACTGAGCCTTGTGCACCAGGACGCTGATCTCGCCCTTGTGGGTGGTGAAAAGCTCCCCTGCCACCCCGAGAAAATCCCCCAGGTCGAGCAGCCCGACCAGCTTGAAGGCCTCCTCCCCCAGCTTGTCCCGACGCAGGTAAATCTGGATCCGCCCGGTGGCGTCGCGGAGGTCGGCGAACACGGTCTTGCCGTGAGCGCGGATCGCGCTCAGGCGGCCCGCCAGGCGGACGGAGCGACCCTCGAGATAGTTTTCCCGGCAGCCGAATGCCGTCTCGTCGCGCTCGAACCTGCCCCCGAAGGGGTCCTGCCCCAGATCCCGGATGGCTTGAAGCTTGGCCTCCCTCGGCCCGCGCAAATCCTCGCTCACGGCTCGTCCTCCGCGGTGGAAACAGCCGGGGTCTTTTTCCCGGCCCGGGATTTCAGGTATTCCAGGATGAAGGGATCGAGGTCCCCGTCCATCACCTTCTGGATGTTTCCCACCGTCAACCCGGTCCGCAGGTCCTTGACCATGGTGTAAGGCTGGAAGACGTAAGAGCGGATCTGGCTGCCCCAGGCGATGTCGCGCTGCTCGCTGTGGTGGGTGGCCAGCTCCGCCCGGCGCTTGTCCTCCTCCCTCTGGTAAAGCCGGGCCCGGAGAAGTTTCATGGCGGTGGCCCGGTTCTTGTGCTGGCTGCGCTCGTTCTGGCAGGCCACCACGATCCCGGTGGGAAGGTGGGTGAGCCGGACCGCCGAGGAGGTCTTGTTCACGTGCTGCCCGCCCGCCCCGCTGGAGCGGTAGGTGTCCACCCGCAGGTCCTTGTCCGCGATCTCGATCTCGATATCGTCGTCGATCTCGGGGATCACGTCCACCGAGGCAAAGGAAGTGTGGCGGCGGGCGCCGGAGTCGAAGGGAGAGATCCTCACCAGCCGGTGCACTCCCCGCTCGGCCTTGAGGTAACCGTAAGCGTGATCCCCGGAAATGGAGGCGGTCAGACTCTTGATCCCGGCTTCCTCGCCCGGGCTGGTGCTGTAGACCTCGATCCCATAGCCGCGCGCCTCGGCCCAGCGGCTGTACATCCGCCAGAGCATGTCGGCCCAGTCGCAGCTCTCGGTCCCCCCGGCCCCGGCCTGCACGCTGAAGATGGCGTTCTTGGCGTCCTGGGGTTCGGAGAACATGAGGCTGAATTCCAGCCCGTCCACCTTTTTGCCCAGTTCGGCAACCTCCGCCGCCAGTTCCGCGGCCATCCCTTCGTCTTCCTCGGCCAGCTCCAGCATTTCCTCCAGATCCGAGATCCCCTTGCCCACCTCCCGCCAGGGCCCGACCAGCTCCTTGATGGTCTTGAGCTCACGCACGGTTTCCTGGGCGGCCTCCGCCCGGTCCCAAAAACCGGGCTGGGCCAGCCGGGCCTCCAGCTCCCCGAGGCGGGCGGTACGCTCCTCGAGGCCGAGGTTCTCCCTCATCCTCGAGTACCTTTCCTTGATCTCAAGCAGATTTTGCGCCAGCTCCGAAGCCATTTTTTCTCCTCTTGCGAACCCGGGGCAGTATACGCCTTTTCCCCCCTCTCGGGCACAGGGAATCAAGATTTCAGGGTTCAGGACTCTTTCCACAGATTTTCACAGATTTACACAGATTTTTTTCTCGGCCCAGAGCGGCGCGGCCGTTATCGCTATCGTTGTCGTAATCGTAATCGAAGTTCGTGGTCGTATCGTGCCGGCCTATGACGGATAAGACCCATGAGACCCATCGGACGTATAAGACCCATAGGGGAATAAGACTCGCGGGAAAATCCGTGAACAGATCGGTTTCCTGCGTCTTGGCGTCTTTGCGTCTTTGCGTGATGAAACGGCGGTTCCTTCAGTCTTCAGCCTATTTTTTCACCATGAAGAACATGAAGGTAAAATCTGTGAAATCTGTGGACGTTTCAGCATAGAGCATAGGGCATAGAGCATAGAGCCAAAAAACAAACCCAAATTTTGCGTCTTGGCGTCTTTGCGTCTTTGCGTGAGGAAAGTGAGTTTTCTACATGCCCTACATGTCTACATGTGAATGAGGCGGCGGGCCTCCCTGGTAGAGCCCGACCACCGTCAGCAACGCCCCCGCAAAGAGGCAGAAGAGGGCGAAAAGGTCGCCGTAACGGGTGTAAAAGGTCCCGGGCGCGACTAGGCGCGCCTCCAGGCGGGCCCAAGCCGAGGCGTAAAGGACTCTCCCATCCCGGCCCCGCACCTCCCCGGTCACCCGGCCCCAGGGGTCGATCAGGCAGGAGTAGCCGGTGTTGGTGGCCCGGGCCAGGTTGATCCGGTTCTCCACCGCCCGGAAAACCGCCCCGGCGGCGTGCTGGTATGGCTGGGG
>CAZIEA010000166.1:0-5599 GCA_964538495.1 uncultured bacterium
GCGCAATACCTGTCCCGCCAGGGAATCCGCGCCGTGGCCCGAGTTTACGACCCGCGGGCGATAAAACTGCTCGAACCGAGCCGGGGCAGCTTCCCGGCCGCGGCGGCCCTCCGGGCCCGAGAACGCTTCCGGGAACTGATCGAATATTCCCTGCCCGGCCCGGGCGGAAGCACGGGCTCGATCGGCGCGGTGATCCTGCGCGGAATCCTGCTGGGGGACCGTTCCGAGCTGCCGGCCGCCCTCAAGAATGCTTTCCGGGAGGCCGGGGTCCTGCATACCCTGGTGGTAAGCGGGCTGCACGTCGGCTTCATCTGGCTGCTCGGTTCGCTGGCCTTGAGCGCCCTCTCCCTGCGCCGCCGCCACGCCTGCCTGATCGCGCTCGTGCTCGCTTACGTTTTCATCACCGGAGCCAGGCCCCCCGCCGTCCGAGCCGGGCTGATGGCCTCGATTTATTCCCTGGGCTATGTCCTTAAGGAGCCGCCCCATCCCTGGACCGCCCTGGCCGCCGCCGCCGCGGCGATCCTGCTCGTCCGCCCCCCGGAGATTTTCCAGGCGGGTTTCCAGCTCAGTTTCCTGATCGTGGCCGTGATCATCGCCCTGGCGCCCCTGTTTAACCAGGCCCTGGCGAAAGTCCCCGGCCCGCTCAGGCGGCTGCTGTCGGTGCTCCTGGCTGCCCAGCTCGGAGTCCTGCCCCTGAGCGCCCTCTATTTCCACGAGATCCACCCTTGGGCCCTGGCTGCCAACTTCGTGATCGTGCCTTTGGTCGGGGTCTGCGCCGGGCTGGGTTTTCTCGCCGTCCTGGCCGGGCTGATCCGCCCGGAGGCGGCGCTCCTGCTCAATTATCCCAACCGCTTTCTCCTGCAGGCGCTCCTGCGCCTGGTCGAGTTCTCTTCCGGGCTTCCCGGGGCCTCCGTCCCCGTCGGGCGCTTCCCGGCGTCCTGGGCCCTCGGGCTTTACCTCGCCCTCCTGCTCGGAAGCCAAGTCTTTCGGGCCCGGCGGAAAATTCCCCTGCTCCTGGCCGGAATCACCCTGGCGGGGGCCTTCGTTTACCCGTTCCTGCGCGGCTCGCCGAACCGGCCCGGGGCGGTCTTCTTTAACGGCCCCGGCGGAGAGTTCGTGCTCCTGGCCGGCGAGCGGGGCGCGGTCCTGGCCGGGCCCGACGTCGACCCCTTCGGGGAGGTGGAAAAGATCGTCCTACCCGCCCTGTCCCAGCGTGGGATCGGTAAGCTCGAACTGCTCATCCTGACCCGAGAATCTCCCGACCGGCTCGACACCCTGAAAAAGCTCCTGGCCCAGGTCCGGGTGGATGCGGTGGCGACCGCCGCCGGGGAGGAAAAATCCGTCACCGGCGCCGCCTTCCGCCGCTTCCTGGCGGAGGAAAATATCCCGCTCCGTCGGGTCCGGCGGGGAGATCTCCTGGAGGCGGGGGGAATGAAACTGGCGGTGCTCTGGCCTCCCGAGGGGCCTTTCCCCCCCGACGGGAAAGGGACCGTGACCTTCCAGACCCGGGTCGCGGGAGTCGCGATCCTGATCCCCGGGGAGATCGGCCCCCTCGCCCAGGAGCAACTGGTCCGTTTCCGGGGGCTGCCGGAGGCGGACCTGGTCAAACTCCCGAAAAAGGGGAAGGCAAGAGAGGTCGCGGACGCGTTTCTCAACTCGCTCAAGCCCCGCTGGGCCGTGCTCCAGCAGGGGCAGGCCCACTTCGGCCGTTATCCCGCCGACTGCGGGAAAAAGCTGAAAATCCGGGGCATCAATGTCTACCGGACCTCGATTCACGGGGCCGTGACCCTCTGCGCCGGGCCCGAGCCCCGGATCCTGACCGGACTCGATCCCCGCCGGCCCGGCGCCGGTTCCCCTTCCGGACCGGCCTGGAGCGACGAGGAGGACAACTGAAGTCAAAACTATGGAACCGCGAATCGCCGCTGAACCGAAACTAAGATTACGCAGATTTACGCAGATTAAATCTGTCCACAGATTTCACGGATTTTACCCTCATGCTCTTCATGTCCTTCATGGTAAGAAAAAAAAGTAATTCTCTGTGGCCTCTGCCTTTTCTCTGTGTGCTCTGTGGTAAGGAAGTTAGGCTGAGGCTGAAGGAAAGGCCGCCGTATTCACATGTAGACATGTAGGTCATGTAGAGGGTCAAATCCGTGGAAAGGAAGATGCCCCGCGGCCGAAAAAAAGTCCTCCTGGCGCTGGCGCTGCTGCTGCTGGCGGCGGGCTGCGGGAGGGACCCGGAACCGGAGAGACCGCCGCTCCCGCCCTGGTTGCGGGTCTATTTCTCCCCTCGGGACGACCTGGCCGGGGCGATCGAAAGCCTCGTCGATTCCGCCCGGAACTCGGTCTGGGCGGCCTTTTACAGCTTCGACCATCCGGGCACGGCCCAAGCCCTGCTCCGGGCGAAAGCGCGGGGGGTGGACGTCCGGATCGTGATGGACGACCTCTCGGCCGCGGCCTCAAGGTCCCAAGCTCACCGCCTCCGCCGGGCCGGGGTCCTGCGGACCGATTACGCCAAAAGAGATTTCATGCACAACAAGTTCATGGTCATCGACGGGTTTCTCGTCCTCACCGGTTCCTGCAACCTGACCGAAAGCTCCTTTACGCGCGATAACAACAACCTGGTCGTGCTGGCCTCGCGCGGGGCCGCCGAAATCTATGCCGAGGAATTTCTGGAAATGTGGAACGGCCGCTTCGGGGCCGCCTCGCCCGCCTCGGGCGGGGGCAAGAGGATATTCGCGGGCGGCGTCAAGATGGAGATCTTCTTCTCCCCCGAGGAAGACTGCGCCCGGCGGCTGGTCAGCCTGATCGAGGAAGCCGGGGAAAGCGTGGAGTTCGCCTGCTTCGTCTTCACCCTGACGGAGGTGGCCGAGGCCCTGATCCGCAAGCACAAAGAGGGAGTCGCGGTCCGGGGGGTCCTGGAAAAAGGCCAGGACTCCCCCTACGGGGTTTACCGCCTCCTGGAGAACGCGGGGATCGACGTGGCCTGGGACCGCAACCTCTCCTACCTGCACCACAAGTTCTTCGTCTTCGACGGCGGGATCGTCGCCACCGGCTCCTTCAACCCCTCCCGCCACGCCCGCGAGGCCAACGACGAGAACCTCCTGGTCATCCACGACCCTGGCGCGGCCGCGGCCTTCCGGGCGGAGTTCAAGCGCTTGCGGGAAGCTTCCTGGGAGTGACCAGTAAGTGTAAACCGTGAACCGCGGGCAGTCGTAGCGCAGGGCTTCAGCCCTGCTCTCAGGGTTCAGAAAAACCGGTAATCCGTGGCCAGTAATCCGTAATCCGGGCACCGGAAGGGAGCCCCCGCAGGGGGCGAAGCGGCAATAGCCACGGGTGCAAACCCGTGGACAAGGAAACTCAAAAAATATCCGGGAAGCCCCCGCAGGGGGCGACGCCCAAGCTCAAGGTCGGGGTCGGTATCGGTATCGCTATCGGGATCAGGCGCGCAAAGCATCACGCCAAGGCGCAGAGACGCCAAGAACCGATTTGTCCACAGATTTCACAGATTCTTACGCATTCTAGATACCCTGGAACCTGAGTCTATGCGAATGACGCCAAGCCGCGCCGGAGGCGCGGCGATACTACAAGCCCCGACGAAGGCGGGGCGATACTGCAAGTCCCGAACGCAGCGAGGGACGATACGACACACTGACTCCTGGCTCCTGTTTCCTGTATCCCGGGTTTCGCCGGATTACGGATCACTGATTACGGATTACGGGTTTCCCCGGTTCTTGCTTACTGGTCGTTGACGGATCACGGATTATCGTGCCCGGTCACGCCCAAAACCCCTGTATGAATTTTAGACAGGCCGGCGGATAAAAAGCCGCTCGGGGCTGGCGGACTGGCCCGGGCAAGGGTAAAATGTGATTACACGGCAACAAGACACGGGGAGGTGGGTGGTGAGACATTCCGCGAGAATAACCCTGGTAACGGGTCTGGTCTTGGCCACGGGGATGGCTTCGGGTACGGCTGCGGCCGCGGGCTGGTCCGGCCTCGGCGCGGGGGCGAATGACGCGGTGAGCGTCCTGGCCGGGGACGGCGCCAACCTCTACGCGGGGGGCTGGTTCACCACGGCCGGGGGCGTGACGGTAAACAACATCGCCCAATGGAACGGAAGCGGATGGAGCGCCTTGAGCAGCGTCGGCGTGGGGGTGGGCATGAACGGCGCGGTGAAGGCCCTGGCCTGGGACGGCAGCAACCTTTACGCCGGGGGAGGCTTTACCACGGCCGGAAGCGTGACGGTCAACGGCATCGCCAAGTGGGACGTGGCCACCTGGAGCGCCTTGAGCACGGGGATGAACGGCCTGACGGAAGACCTCGCCTGGGACGGGGCCGACCTTTACGCCGGGGGGGCCTTCACCACGGCCGGCGGCGTAAGCGCAGACTACATCGCCAAATGGAACGGGATTTCCTGGAGCGCCGTGGGCACGGGAATGGACGATACGGTTTTTGCCCTGCTCTACAATAACTCGGAGCACAACCTCTACGCCGGCGGCGCTTTTGACGTTGCCGGGGCTCCAACGGTCAACCACGTCGCCCGCTGGAATGGGAGTTCCTGGAACGCCCTGAGTTCGGGGACGAATATGGAAGTCTACGCCCTGGCCGGGGACAGCTCGGGAAACCTCTTTGCCGGGGGAAGGTTTACCACCGCCGGGGGGGGGACGGCCAACCGCGTGGCCCGCTGGAATGGGAGTTCCTGGAGCGCCCTGGGCACGGGGATGAACGGCAACGTCCTCGCCCTGGCCTGGGACGGCGCCTACCTGTACGCGGGAGGGGAATTCACCACGGCCGGAGGCGCAAGCGCGAACTACATCGCCAGGTGGGACGGCAGCTCCTGGAGCGCTCTCAGTTCGGGGATGAACAACTTCGTTTACGCCTTGTCCTGCCCCAGCCGGGGGGTTCTCTTCGCCGGCGGTGAATTCACCGAAGCCGGCGGCGTGAGCGCCAACTACATTGCCCGCTGGGACGATCCCGCCCCCTCGCCTTCCCCCAGCCCGGCAAAAACCCCGGTCAAGACCCCGGCCAAAACACCCGCTCCCACTCCTGTGAAGACCCCGGTCAAGACCAAGACCCCCACCGCGCCGCCCACTCGCACCCCCGCCGCGACCCCTACCCCGGTCAAAACCAAGACCCCGACCGCGCCGCCTACCAGGACCCCGACCGTGACCCCCACCCCCTGGCAGATCGGGTGCCTGGACGGCTGGACCGAGGTGCTCTACTTCTCGGAGAACTTCGAAAACTGGCCTCTCTCGGGCTGGACCATCACCGACAACCCGATGTCCGTCTGCTCCTGGCAGTCCGGGACCATCGCCGGCAACCCCAACAACACCGGCGGCGCCGGGGACTTCGCCGACGCCGACCGCGCCGCCTGCGGCGGGTGGCTGGCCTCAGAACTGCGCAGTCCCGAAATCGACCTCAGCCTGAACGAGAACCCCTGGCTGGAGTTCAAGAGCGACATCTATGTCACCGGGGAAACGATGTGCCGGGTGTACGCCATCATCGACGACAGCACCTGGTGGGAGCTGACCGCGATCAACTACTCCTCGCGCGGGCCCGAGACCCTCACCCTGCCCCTCTACGGGGCGGCCTGGGAGAGCAA
>CAZIEA010000167.1:0-5578 GCA_964538495.1 uncultured bacterium
CCCGCCAAGGCCCGAAGGGTCGTAATCGTGGGCCTGGACGGGCTGGACGCCGAGCTGACTGAAGAGTTTCTCCAGGCCGGCCAGCTCCCACACCTGGACTCTCTGCGCCAAAAAGGCTGTTTCCGCCCCCTGGCCACCAGCAACCCCCCGATTTCCCCGGTGGCCTGGTCCTCCTTCATGACCGGCTGCAACCCCGGCCGCCACAATATCTTCGATTTCCTGCGCCCGGACCGGCGGACTTACCTGCCCCTGCTGAGTTCGGCCGAGATCGGCGTTTCCGGCCAGGGGAAACACTCCAAAACCAGCGTCAAAATGCTGCGCAAGGGCGTCCCTTTCTGGAAAATCCTGGGCGAGTACGGGATCATGAGCGCCGTCCTCAAGGTTCCCATCACCTTCCCGCCGGAAAAATTTTCCGAGGGGATGCTCCTGGCCGGGCTCTGCACCCCGGACCTGAAGGGGTCCCAGGGCACCTTCATCTTCTATACCACCGATTCCGTCCCGGGCGACCTGACCCAAGGCTACCGGATCTCCCTCGCGGGCGGCCCGGTTTACCGGACCTACATCCCGGGGCCGGAAGACCCCCGGAAGCAAGGCGGCCAACTGCGCTCCCTCCTGGAATTGCGCCGGGTCGAGGGCGGGCTCCTGGCGCAGACCTCGGGCAAGAGGGTGCTGCTGGAAGAAGGCAAGCTCTCCGACTGGGTCACGGTCAAATTCCGCTCGGGCCGGCACTCGATCCAGGGCATCGCCCAGTTCTTCCTGAAAAAGATCTCCCCCGATTCGCTCCAACTCTACCTTTCCCCGGTCCAGATCAACCCGGGCAAGCCCGCCATGGCCGTCTCCCACCCCTTCATCTACTCGGTCCTGCTGGCCAAGCTGCACGGCCCCTTCGCCACCCTGGGCCTGCCCCAGGACACCTGGGCCCTGAACGAGGGGGCCCTGACCGATGCCGGGTTCCTGCAGCAGACCTACGGGATCCACGCCAAACTCGAGGAGATTTTCTTCAGTTCCCTGAAAAGGGTCCGCCGGGGGCTGCTCTGCTGCGTTTTCGACACCACCGACGTCATCCAGCACGAGTTCTGGCGCTACACCGACGACGGGCATCCCGCCCTGGCCCACACCGACGAGACCCCCAAGCCCAAGACCATCGAGGACCTTTACCGCAACATGGACGCCATGATCGGGCGGCTCCTGGGCAAGCTGCGCCCCGATGACGTGCTCATCATCTGCTCCGACCACGGCTTCAAGCCCTTCCGGCGCGGGGTCAATGTCAACGCTTGGCTCCGCGACCGGGGCTACCTGACCCTGAAGGAGGGAGCGGACGGGAGCGCAGGCTGGCTCGAGGGGGTGGACTGGGAAAAGACCAAAGCCTACGCCTTCGGCCTCTCCGGGCTTTTCCTCAACCTCCGGGGAAGGGAAAAACACGGGATCGTCCCCCCCGAAGAGGCCCTAGAGCTCAAAAGACGAATCATCTCGGAGCTCGAGTCCCTCCGGGACCCCCAGAGCGGGAAAAACGCCTTGGCCCAGGTTTACGACAGCGCCGAGATCTACCGGGGCCCTTACCGGGAAAACGCCCCCGACCTCATCCTCGGTTTCAACCCGGGCTGGCGCCACTCCTGGGAATCGGTGGCGGGGAAAGTCGAGCCAGAGGTCTTCATCGACAACATCAAGGCCTGGAGCGCCGACCATTGCATCGACCACCGCTTCGTGCCCGGGGTCTTTTTCTGCAACCGCCCGGCCGGGAACGAAACCCCCTCGATCCAGGACATCGCCCCCACGGTTCTGGATCTTTTCGGGATCAAACCCCCGCCCCACATGGACGGAAAACCCCTCGGGATCGGCCCGGAGGCAGGCTCATGAAGACCCGATTCCACACCCTTATCCTCGGCGCCGCCCTGCTGGGGGCGCTGCTGCCGGGGGCCGGCTGCTCCGGAGGCAAACCGGAGGGGAAAAAGATGGTTATCCTCGCCTTCGACGGGATGGACCCGCGCATCGTGCGGGAACTCTTCGCCGAGGGCAAGCTTCCCCACCTGAAAAAGCTTTCTCTCACCGGCGGCTTCCGGGACCTCTGGTCGAGCATCCCCCCGCAAAGCCCGGTAGCCTGGTCCAACTTCATCACCGGGAAAAACCCGGGCGGGCACGGGATCTTCGATTTCATCCACCGTTCCCCGGAGGACTACCAGCCCTTCCTCTCGGTTTCCCGGGCGGTCCCCCCGGACAAGAGCAAGATCGTCTCCCTGGGCAAGTACCGCATCCCCCTCGCGGGCGGGAAGGTCCTGCTCCTGCGCCGGGGAAAGGCGTTCTGGGAATACCTGGAGGAAGCCTCCATCCCGGCCGTCGTCTTCCGCATCCCTTCCAACTTCCCCCCGGCGGGCAAAAACACCCAGAGCGTCTCCGGGATGGGGACCCCGGACCTCCTGGGCACTTACGGGACTTACCAGTATTTCCCCACCGACCCCGCCGACATCCCCGACGACTACGGCGGGGCGATCATGAAGCTCGTCTATCCCGAGGACGACCTGATCCGGTGTTCCCTGGAGGGGCCGCCCAATAGCTTCCTGGAGGGGAACCCGGTGATGGAGATCCCCTTCACCGTCCGGGTCGATCCCGAGAACCCGGTGGCCCGGATCGACCTGCCCGACCGCTCAGTCATCCTCAACCAGGGGGAGTGGAGCGAGTGGCTGACCGTCGAGTTCCAGGCCCTGCCCCTGCCCTTCTGGGGAAAAATCACCGGGATCTGCCGCTTCTACCTGAAAGAGGCCGGAGAGGATTTCAAGCTCTACGTCACCCCCCTCAACGTCGACCCGGTCAGCCCGGACCTGCCCATCGACCTGCCCGCGGGGTTCGCCCGCGAAGTGGCCGGGGAAGCCGGGCTCTTCTACACCCAGGGGATGCCCGAGGACACCAAGGCCCTGGACAACGGCACCCTCACCATGGACGAGTTCGCGGTCCAGGCAGGCATGGTCCTGGAAGAAAGCAACCTGATCTTCGATAAGCTTTTCGCCAAATACCGCGCCGGGCTCTTTTTCTACTACTACTCCAGCACCGACCTGGGCAGCCACATGTTCTGGTCCCTGCGCGACCCCCAAAGCCCGATCTACGACCAAGCCACCTCCGAGAGGCTGGGCGACCGGATCGCCATGATCTACGAGGAGATGGACAAGGTGGTGGGCAAGGTGATGGAGCGTTTCGGCTCCGAAGCCGCCCTGATCGTGATGTCCGACCACGGCTTCGGCCCCCTTTACCGCAATTTCCACCTCAACACCTGGCTGAAGCAAAACGGTTACCTGACCGCGCGCGCCGACGGGAGCATAGATTATTCCCGAACCCGGGCCTACGCCCTGGGCCTGAACGGGCTCTACATCAACCGCCGGGGGCGGGAAAGCCGGGGCGCGGTGGCGGAGGCGCAAGTCGAGGACCTGATCCGGGAACTAAAGGAAAAGCTCGAGGCCTTCACCGACCCCGAAAACGGCAAGTCCGTGATCCGCCGGGTCCACCGCGCTGCCGAAGTCTACTCCGGGGAATTCGCCGAAGAGGCCCCCGACCTCCTGGTCGGCTACGACTGGGGCTACCGCACCGCTTACCAGAGCGCCCTCGGCCAGGTCACGGACGAGCTGGTCACCACCAATATGGAAAAATGGAGCGCGGACCACTGCGGGGCGACCGAGATCGTGCCCGGGGTCCTCTTTTCCAACCTGCCCCTGCTCCGGGAGAATCCCCGCCTCTACGACATCACCCCCGCGATCCTGGAGTACTTCGGCCTACCGGTCCCGGAGGACATGAACGGCACCAGCGTCTTCCGCCCCGGCGGCGGCGGAATGCGCTCTCTGCCCTATATTTAGCATAGAGCATAGGGTTCAGGGTTCAGGGTTCAGGGTTCAGGAGACAGGAGACAGGAGACAGGAGACAAAAAATCCGTAATCAGTGATCCGTAATCCGTAATCCGGCGCCTTGGCGCCTTGGCGTCTTGGCGTGATAATCGCACGGGCTTCGCCCCCTGCGGGGGCTCTTCGGCATAGAGCATAGGGTCAGAAAACCAGGAGACAGGAGACAGGAGACAGAGAAATCCGTAATCAGTGATCCGTAATCCGTAATCCGGCACCTTGATTTGTGCGGATTCGCGAGATTCGCGGTTTAATCAGTGCGACAGTTCCTTCAGTCTTCAGCCTGCTTTTCTCACCATGAAGATCATGAAGAACATGAAGAAAAAATCTGTGTAAATCTGTGAAATCTGTGGACAGCATTTGATTTTCTACATGTTCTACATGTCTACATGTGAATGTGGCGGCGGTTAAAAAAGGAGAAGACGATGGCCAGGAAGATCAAGATCGACGACGACCTTTACGAGAAGCTCTCGGCTTGCGCCTCCGCCGCCGGCTACTCCGGGACCGAGGAATTCATCGTCCACGTCCTGGAGAAAACCGCCGCCGGGGTCGGGGAGACCGACGACGAGGAAAAGGTCAAGGAGCGCCTGCGCGGGCTGGGCTACCTGGGCTAAAGGAAGACCGATGGCGGCATTTACCGACATCCTCACCCCCGTAACGGGCGCCCTGCTGGATCCCCTCGGGCCCGGCGCGGGGATCTTGCTGGCTTCCCTGCTCACGGCGGTCTTCATCCTCCTGGTCTACAAGTTCGTCTCCAACCAGGCGGCCATCACCAAGCACAAGAACCGGGTCTTCGGGCATTTCCTGGAGATCTACCTCTTCCGGGACAGCCCGGGGCTGATCGTGGCTTCGCTGGGCCGGGTCCTAAAATCCATCGCCGGCTACCTCGCCTTCAGCCTCCCGGCCCTACTGGTGGTGCTGGGGCCGGTGGTCCTGCTCCTGGGCCAGATGGAAATCCGCTACGGCCGGAGCGGCCCGGCGCCGGGAAGCGAGCTGATCGTGAAGGCGGAGGTGGAAAAAGGGACCGATCTCTTCCGGAGCGCCCCTTCCCTGGAGGCGTCCGGGGGGCTGGAAGTCGTCTCGAAAGTTCTGCGGATCGAGGAGCTTTCCGAGCTGAACTGGAAGCTCAGGGTGAAGGACTCTTCCCCCGCCGAGCTGGTCTTGCGGGTGGCGGGGGAGGAGTTCCGCCGCCCCCTCAACCTGAGCGGGGACAACCGGCCGGTCTACCCGGTCAGCGCCAAGGGCGGGTTGCTCAACGCGCTTGAGTATCCCGGGCAGCCCCGCTTGCCGGCGAATTCGGTTATCAACCGAGTGGAGATCGAAATCCCCACCCGGTACCTGGACTGCCTCCTGCTCGATCTGCACTGGATCGTGATCTACTTCGTCCTCAGCCTGATCCTGGCTTTCGCCCTGAAAAAGCCCTTCCGCGTCGAGTTCTGAACTCGGATTGAACCGCGAATCTCGCGAATCTCCGCCAAAGTAAACCGCCACCGCATTCACATGTAGACATGTAGGACATGTAGAAAATCTGCTTTCCTCACGCCAAGACGCCAAGAAACAATCCGGCCACAGATTTACACAGATTTTTTCTTCATGCTCTTCATGGTGAGAAAAGCAGGCTGAGGACTAAAGGCTGAAGGCTCCGCCACCGCATTCACATGTAGACATGTAGGACATGTAGAAAATCTGCTTTCCTC
>CAZIEA010000168.1:0-5536 GCA_964538495.1 uncultured bacterium
CACATGTAGACATGTAGGGCATGTAGAAAACCTGCTTTTCTCACGCCAAGACGCAAAGACGCCAAGAAACAATCTGTCCACAGATTTTACAGATTTTCCTTCATGTCCTTCATGATCTTCATGGTGAGAAAAGAAAAGTAATTCTCTGTGGCCTGAAGTAGTTTCTCTGTGAACTCTGTGGTGAGGAAGTTAGGCTGAAGGAAACCGCGAATCTCGCGAATCCCCGCAAATTACGCCTCCTGATCCCTGTTTCTTGACGCTATGCGCTATGGCTCGATTACGACAACGAGACAAGAGAAGTAATCAGAGAAATCAGAGTTAATCAGGTGCAAAAATTTCGCACGAACTGAACCCTGAACCCTTGAACCGACCCTATGACGGAAAAGTCCGACGAGAAGGCTGACGGGATCGTTCTGGTGGACAAACCCCCCGGGATCACCTCTTTCGGGGTGGTGGCGCGGATCCGGCGCTGTTTCCGCCCCGGCAAGGTCGGGCACGGGGGGACCCTGGATCCCGAGGCCACGGGATTGTTGGTCATCCTGGTCGGGAAAGCCTGCCGGAGCGCCGGGCAATTTCTGGGGGGCGACAAGTCCTACCTGGCCGGGGTCAGGCTTGGCCGGGAGACCGACACCCAGGACATTACCGGTCAGACCCTCTCCGAGCGGGATCCGGGGGAGATTTCCCCCGAGCGCCTCGCCAGGGCCCTGGCGACTTTTCGCGGGGAAATCCTGCAGATTCCCCCCATGTTTTCCGCCCTCAAGCACCGCGGCCGGGCGCTTTACCGGTTGGCCCGGGAAGGGAAGGAAGTGCCCCGGGAGCCCCGCCGGGTCAGGATCGCGGAGCTGGAATCGCTCGGCTGTTCCGGAGGTTTGCTCCAGCTCGCCGTCACCTGTTCCAAGGGGACCTACATCAGGACCCTGGCCCATGACCTGGGCCGGGAACTCGGCTGCGGGGCTTGCCTGGAATGGCTGCGCCGGACCGCGGTGGGGCCTTGGCGGATCGAGCAGGCCCGCCCCCTGGAGGAAGTGCTCTCTCGTCCCCTGGCCGATTCCCTGATCTCGCTGAACAATCTTTCTTAGGCCTCCGGCGGCGCTTGTTTCACCATGTAGAACATGTAGGGCATGTAGGTTAATTCATTGTCGTTATCGTTGTCGTAATCGTAATCCGGGCGTGGGGTGTGAGGCGTAAACCAGGCTGAAGGCTGAAGGCTGAAGGCTGAAGGAACTGCCGCACTATTCACATGTAGACATGTAGGGCATGTAGAAAACCTGCTTTTCTCACGCCAAGACGCAGAGACGCCAAGACGCAAAATCAAACTCGAAATCAGAATGACGAAATTCGAAACAAATTCAAAACCCGAAATTCGAAAAGCGCGAAGCCCCCGCAGGGGGCGAAGCGGAGAGATTGAACTACGGATTACGCGAATTACACGAATTTGGGCGACTGCTTACTGCTCACTACCCACTGCTTACTGGTTTTCGCAACTCCTGACTCCTGTTTCCTGTATCCTGCCCCCATGCTCTATGCCCTATGCTCTATGCTGAAACGTCCACAGATTTCACAGATTAAACAGATTCATTTTTGCGCATTCTGGATTCTGAATTCTGGATTCCGATTGCTCCAGCGGACGGATTACGGATCACTGATTACGGATTACGTTGGTTCTCCTGACTCCTGTTTCCTGTATCCTGATTTTCTACGGATTACGGATCACTGATTACGGATTACGTTGGTTCTCCTGACTCCTGACTCCTGACTCCTGTTTCTGGAGAAATAATCAGAGAAATCAGAGTCCATCAGGTGCACAAATTGCGCGTCCTGAACCCTGAACCCTGAACCCTGAAATGAAGATCATAGAGGGATTTTCGCCCCGGGGGCCGGACGAGCCTCCGCTCGCGGTGGCGATCGGCAATTTCGACGGGGTCCACCTGGGCCACCGGGCGATCCTGCGCCGCCTCGGAGCCCTGGCCGGGGAAGGGGGGATTTCCGGGGCGATCACCTTTACCCCCCACACCCGCTGGAGCCGGTCCAGGGGAGGTCCTCTTCTGACCACCCTGGAGCAGAGGTTTTCTCTCCTGGAAGCCCGGGGCGTGCAGGTTTGCTGGCTGGCCCGTTTCGAACGGGAGCTGGCCGATCTCGACGCCCGGAGTTTCGTCGAGGAGATCCTGGTCGGAAAGCTTCGGATCCGGGGGCTTTGCGTCGGGTTCAATTACCGTTTCGGGCGGGGCCGGGAAGGCAACGCCGATCTGCTCCGGAGCCTGGCTGCCTCGGGCGGTTTCGCGCTCGAGGTGGTGCCGCCGGTCGAGGTTGCGGGCCGGCCGGTGAGCAGTTCCCTGATCCGGGAATTGATTGCGCGCGGGGAAGTCGAAACCGCGGCGGTTTTCCTGGGCCGGGACCATGTCCTGACCGGTCGGATCGTGAGGGGGGATTCCCTGGGGACCGGGATCGGGTGGCCCACGGCCAACTTTGTCCCCGAACAGTTCCCCCCCGCTCCCGGGGTGTACGCCGCGCTCGCCGATTTCGGAAGGGGGGATTACCCGGCCTTGTTTTACCTGGGGGCGCGCCCGACCTTGGGAAACGGCTTGGAAACCAGGGCGGAGGCGCATATCTTGGATTGGGAAGGGGACATTTACGGCCGGGACATAAAAGTCCGCTTGAAAAAACTCCTGCGGGAGGATATAAAGTTCAATTCAGTTGAAGAATTGACCGGGCAAATGCGCCTTGATGCCGTCCAGGCCCGGGAGATTTTTAACCGGGATAAAACCGAATCCTTGAAGGAGGAGTGAAAATTGAGCAACGCCGAGAAAAAAGCCGCGATCGTGGCTGAGTTCGGAAAAGACAAGCGGGATACGGGCAAGAGCGAGGTCCAGATCGCCCTCATCAGCGAAGAGATCAAGGGCCTGACCGAGCACATGAAGGAGCATCCCAAGGATTTCCGGACCCAGCGCAGCCTGGGTATCCTGGTCAGCCGCCGGCGCAAGCTCCTGAAATATCTGAACCGGACCGCTCCGGACCGTTACCGGGAATTGCTGCCCAAGCTCAGCTTGAGAAAGTAGAGTTCCCCGCGGCCGTCCGCCCCGGCGCGTTGCCTGACTCCGCCCGGGCGGAAAAATCTCGCCTTGAACATGAAAAACCGATCGAAGAGAAAACCGTAACCAGAGGAAGAAGATGAAGAAAAGCGTGAAGTGTGCATTAGGGGGCAGGGATGTCCTGTTCGAAACCGGACACCTGGCCCGCCAGGCCAACGGCGCCGTGACCGTCACTTGCGGGGGAACGGTGGTGTTGGTGACGGTGGTGGCCGCCAAGGACGTGCGGCCGGGGACTGATTTCGTTCCCCTGACCGTGGATTACCGGGAAAAGATTTCCGCCGCCGGGAAAATTCCGGGCGGTTTTTTCAAGCGGGAGGGAAGGCCGACCGAAAAAGAGATTCTCACTTCGAGAATCATCGACCGTCCCCTGCGCCCGCTCCTGCCCAAGGGCCTGCGCAACGAAGTCCAGGTGGTGGCCTGGGTTCTCAGCTCCGATTCGGAAAACGAGCCTGACGTTCTCAGCGTCAACGCCGCCTCCGCCGCCCTGATGATCTCCGGGATTCCCTTTGCCGGTCCCATCGGCGGGGTCCGGGTGGGCCTGATCGACGGCGAGTACGTCATCAACCCCACCGACACCCAACTGGAGACAAGCAAACTGGACGTGGTGGTGGTCGGATCCCGGGAAGCGATCATGATGGTCGAGGGGGGCGCGGAGGTGGTTTCCGAGGAAGTTCTGCTCAAGGCGATCATGGCCGGGCACCGGGCCATCCAGGCCAGTTGCGACGCCCAGGACAGCCTGCGGGACCAGGTTTCCCCCGAGAAGCTGGAATTCCCGCTTCAGGACGCTTCCGCCGAACTCTGCGCCCGGGTTGCGAACCTGGCCGGGGAGGAACTGGGAGCGGTGCTCAAGGTGAAGATCAAGAAGGAACGCGGGGCGGCGGTCTACGCCCTCCGGAAAAAGATATTCGCCAAACTGCGGGAGGAAAACCCCGAACTCCAGGACTGGGAGGCCGAGGCGTCTTTCGCCCTGGCCCACAAGAAGGCAATGCGCAAGATGGTGCTGGAAACCGGGACCCGGATCGACGGGCGGGGGCTGGAGGACATCCGCCAGATCACTCCTGAGGTCGGGGTGCTGCCCCGCACCCACGGTTCGGCCATTTTCACCCGCGGCGAGACCCAGGCCCTGGTCATCACCACCCTGGGGACGATGGCCGACCGGCAGCGGATCGGCGGACTCTACGAAGGGGAAGGGAAAACCAAGGCCTTCATGCTCCACTACAACTTTCCCCCCTTCTCGACCGGCGAGGCCAAGCCCGACCGGGGCCCGAAGCGACGCGAGATCGGGCACGGCCACCTGGCCGAGCGCTCCCTGGTCCCGGTTCTTCCCGGCGAGGAGGAGTTCCCTTATACCATCCGGGTGGTGTCCGATGTCCTTTCCTCCAACGGTTCCTCCTCGATGGCCTCGATCTGCGGGGGCAGTCTTTCCCTGATGGACGCCGGGGTTCCGGTCAAGGCCGCCGTGGCCGGGATCGCCATGGGCTTGCTCAAGAGCGAAAACCGGACCGTGATCCTGACCGATATTCTCGGAGACGAGGACGCCATGGGAGACATGGACTTCAAGGTCGCGGGAACCCGGGAAGGGATCACGGGCCTGCAGATGGACATCAAGGTGGGCGGGATCTCCGAAGATATCCTGCGCCTGGCGCTGGAGCAGGCCCGGAAGGCGCGCTTGAGCATCCTGGAAAGGATGGACACCGCGCTTTCCGCGGCGCGCCCCGAGATTTCCCCCTACGCTCCCAAGATCATCGCCATCCAGATCGACCCCGACAAGATCGGGCTGGTGATCGGGCCCAAGGGCAAGAACATCAAGGCGATGGAGAAGTGGGGCGTGACCATCGACATCGATGATGACGGGATGATCCAGATTTCATCCTCGGATCTCGAGGCGGCCAATCGGGCTCGCCGTTCGATCGAGGTCATGGTCGCCGAAGTCGAAGTCGGGCAGACCTACACCGGCAAAGTGGTCAGCATCAAGCCGTTCGGAGCCTTCATCGAGATCATTCCCGGCAAAGACGGCCTGGTTCACATCTCGGAACTCGGGGAGCACCGGGTGAACAAGGTCGAGGACGTGGTTCGGGAAGGCCAGGAGATCGAGGTGAAGGTGATCGATATCGATAAATTGGGCCGGATCAAGCTCAGCCGCAAGGCCGTGCTGGCCGAGCGGGGCCAATAAGCCGTGGTCGGGGATGGCGCCGGATAAACAGCGTTCCCTCGCGCGGGGGTTGGTTCTGTTTGCCGGCGCCATCCTGATTTTTTTCAGCCTCTATTCCTATCAGCCCGGGGACGTCGGCCAAGCCGCGGGCCCGGCCCCGGTGTTCAACTACATCGGTCTCCTCGGGGCCTGGGCCGCTTTCGGGCTCCTGCTCCTGCTGGGTTGGGGGGCCTGGGCGCTTCCGGCGCTTTTGGCGGGAGAAGCGGTTCTGGCGGTTTTGCGCCCCGCCGAGGGG
>CAZIEA010000169.1:0-5497 GCA_964538495.1 uncultured bacterium
CTTCATGTTTCTTCATGATCTTCATGGTAAAAAAAGGCTGAAGGCTGAAGGAACCACCGCATTCACATGTAGGCATGTAGGACATGTAGAAGGGTTCAGGGTTCAGGAAAACCGGCGTAATCCGTGGCCAGTAATCAGTAATCCGTCACCTTGATTCGTGGGGATTCGCGAGATTCGCGGTTTCAGTGCTCAAACCGGAATCCAGAAGCCAGAATCCAGAGTGCGTAAAAATCTGAGTTAATCTGTGAAATCTGTGGAAAAGAAATAATCTGCGGCCATCCGCGAAAACTTAGTTTCTATTGGCGGGGATTCGCGGTTAATCGGTGAAAATCTGTGGATAACACCCTGAAAATCAACAGCGGGTTCTGGAGCTACCGGAAGGGGGAACTCCATTGCGAGGAAGTCCCCCTTTCCCGGATCGCCGCCGAATTTTCCACCCCGACCTACGTTTACAGCCGGGGCCATCTCGAGGAACGCTTTCGGGAGATCGACCGCTGCTGGAAACGCCCCCACCTGATCTGCTATTCCCTCAAAAGCAACTCCAGCCTGGCCGTAGCCTCCGTCCTGGCCCGCCTGGGAGCGGGGGCGGACGTGGTTTCCGGGGGGGAGCTGCGGCGGGCGATGGCGGCGGGAATCCCCGCCCAAAGAATCGTATTTGCCGGGGTGGGGAAAACCGACTCCGAGATCAGAGCGGCCCTGCGAGCCCGGATCCTCTACTTCACGGTGGAGTCCGATCCCGAGGCCGAAAGGATAAACGCCCTGGCCGGGCGGATGAAAACCGCCGCTCCCGTCGCGGCGCGCGTCACCCCGGACGTGGATCCGAAAACCCACCGCTACATCACCACCAGCAAGCCGGAAAACAAGTTCGGCCTCGACCTGGAAGCGGCCCTGGACTTTTACCGCGGGCTGAAGAGACTCCCGAACCTGAACCCGGTCGGAATCCAGATGCACATCGGCTCCCAGATCCTCCGGGTCGATCCTTACCGGGAAGCGGTCGGAAAACTGGCCGCGGCGGTCCGGGAACTCGCCCGGGAAGGGATGAGGCTCGCCTATTTCGACATCGGCGGGGGATGGGGATCAGCTACCGGGGCGAGGAAGCCCCCCCGGCCGCCGCTTACGCCCGGGCGGTTTCGGAGGCCCTGGGCCGCCTGGAAACGAAGATCGTGCTGGAACCGGGCCGCTACATCTCCGGCAACTCCGGTTGCCTCCTGGGGAGAGCGGTATATTTCAAGCGCAAGGCGAAAAAGAACTTCCTCGTCCTCGACGCCGGGATGAACGACCTGATCCGCCCCGCCCTCTACGGGGCTCACCACGAGATTCTTCCGGTGGTCCCCCGCGCCGCCCCCGAGGTCGAGGCCGAAGCGGTCGGCCCCATCTGCGAGACCGGGGACATCCTGGGGGAGAGCAGGCGCTTTCCCCGGCCCGAACCCGGAGATCTTTTCGCCGTCCTCAGCGCCGGGGCCTACGGCTTCGCGATGGCCTCCAATTACAACTCCCGGCCCCGGCCGGCCGAGGTGATGGTGGACGGAGACCGTTTCGAGCTGGTCCGCCGGCGCGAGACCTACCGGGACCTCGTGCGCGGCGAGCGCGTCCCCTCCTTCCTGGCCTGACCGGGGCCCGGACCCGGGCGCCGGAGGTCAGGGGATGTCTTCCGGTTCCTCGATGTTTTTTTCCGCCCCGATCGCGTACCAGTCAATATTCCTGGTGATGAGCATTATCGCGCTCAGAATCAGCAGGAGTCCGAGGCTGCCCAAAAGCAAGGCATAGTCCTCCAACTGCAGGACTATGTAAAGATAGGCATAAAGAAGCACCAGGATTCCGAAAACGACGGCCGTGAATTTCCGGTTTTTCAGAATGCCCTGGGCGTAACCCGTAATGACCGAGGTGACGGCCAGCGCGGAAAGGATGTAGGCATAATCGAAATTGATATACTCGGACAGCGAGAGCAGCAAGGTATAGAACAACAGGATCGCCAGTCCGACCAGGAGATATTGGATAGGGTGGACTCTCTGGATGGTGATCGTCTCCGTGAAGAAAAACGCGGCAAAAGTCAGGATGATGAACATCACCGCGTATTTGGAAATCCGCATCGTCTTCTGGTAGATATCGGCGGTGATGCGCAGTTTCAAGCCGAAGGCCGAGGAAACGACCTTGTACTGGCTGCCCGGCCAATATTGCGGGTAGTTTCTATTCAGGTGCAGGACTTTCCAGGCGGCCGAAAATCCGTTTTTATCGATCCGTCTTTCGGCCGGCAGGAAAGCCCCGTCAAAACTGGGCGAAGGCCAACTAGATTTCAACTCGACCGTGGTGGTTTCGGCCAGGGGGACGAATTCTATCCGCTGGCTCCCGTTCAGGCTCAGGTCGAAGGAGAAAGCGCTGCTTTTGAGCGGCCCGGAAATATCCAGCGTTACTCCGACCCCGGCCGGAGCGATGTCGGCTGTCTTCAAACCGGGCTCGGCTTTGAAAACGGCGTCGTTGAACTTGATTTCGATATTGCGCCGGATTCCCCTCATGTCGGTAATCCCGATCGAGAAAACCGCTTTATCCCAAAGAATGTCCGGGCTTTCGATATTGAGTTGCCCGGGAGAAGGAAGGAGGAAGTTGCCGCTGAAACTGAGATCGGCGGTGTATAAAACCGCCTCATAAAGGCTCCGGTACCGGATCTCGGTATTGAGGACGCCTTTGATATTCAAGGTCTCCGGCAAAATGTGCAGGTATTTGAAAACGAACTTTTGTTGATCCTTTTCGTCCTTGTAATAGGATTTGTACGGAACCGTGAAAAACGGTCCGGCGATGGTCTGGCTGTCTCCCCACTTCTGATTGATCTCCTCGACCACTTCCTCTCTTCGCGATTCCCTCTCCTTCACCAGAGACTTGATCATGGAGGTGGGCATCAAGAGCAGCAGCACCAGCAAAACGATAGAGAGGACCTTCAGGGTCGCCGAAGTCCGGACAAACCGCTTGGTTTTCTTGAATGGATTCTCTTTGCTCATAATTGCCTCCCTGAATAGTCGGACAGTTCACGCCGTTCTTTTTCCAAGTCAATATACCCCTGACTTGATTTCAGTAAATATGATTTCAACCGGGAGTGGCGACCCGTCAGAAGCGATAGTCGCCGCGCAAGGCGAAAAAGGGCCCGTCCCCGAATTCAACCCGGTTGGCCACGCGATCGTCGTAATCCCGGCCCTCGAAAAAGAAGCGGTCGAAAGCATAGCCGCCGGAAAGCGTCAGTTCCAGCCGGCGCTCGAAAACGCACTTAAGCCCGGCGGTCAGACGTTTTTCGTAGTAGAACAGCCGGTCCCGGCGATCCTCGCGGGCGGCGCGGAAGTATTCCTCGTTTTCCCAGGAAAAGGAGCCGAAAAGGTTAAGCGGCCCCAAGACCCGAACTTCCATCCCCGCGTAGACGGTGTGGATGGGGAAATAAAAACAGCGGAGCTTGAGCCCGTCCGCGGGGCTGAAATCGGCCAGCAGGAGCGGGATCCCGGCCAGAACGCTGAAATCCCGGGAGGGGTTGTACCAGTATCCGGCCCCGGGAATCGGCACGTGAGGGAGAAATTCCCGGTTGGTCGAATAGTTCAGAAAAAACACCCAGGCATTTTTCTCCCCGGCTCCGACGCGGAGGAAACCGTTGAGCAGGACCGCCATTTCATCCCAACCGTAGTAAGGCCTGTCGCTGGGGGTGAGCAGCGAGAGGTTGCCGCCGACGATCCAATCGTTGTCGAACCGGCGGCGGTGGTTGACGCCGAAGCCGAGGTTCCAGAGCTCGGAAGGCAAGCGGTCCCCCGTAGCCGGCAAAACGGCTCCGGTGTCGAGAGCGAAAAGCCGTCCATGCGCCGTGAACGCCCACTCGCTCCGGTCCGTCTGTTCCAGGGGAACGAACAAACGGGCCTGGTGGCGGCCCCAGCCCAGATCGGCGTCCTGGTCCGTAACCGCTTGGGCCGGGGAATATTCGCCCTGATATCCGGCGGACACGGTCAGCGGCGGCCCGAGCGGGGCCAACCAGCGCAGCATCTCGGGCTGCGCGCGGGCCGGAGCGGGGAACAAAAAACAGAGCGCGCACCCGGAAAACGCGGCGCTTATCATGCTCCTGCGCATATTTCGTTCTCGAATTTTACGGATTTTTACCTTCATGTTCATCATACCCTTTACGGTAAATAAAAACGGGCTGCAGGAGAGTCTCGCCCGGGTAAAAAATCCTTTTGTGCACGGGGTAGAAGAGAGTTTCTTTTTATTATAGTATGTTTTCCCTGAGTTGCCTTGAAAACGGGGAGACAAAAGTGAGATTGGAATTCACCAAGATGCAGGGGGCGGGGAACGATTTCGTGATAATCGAAAACCTGGGCGGGGAATTCGCCCCCGACCCGGAAACGATCAGGTTCCTCTGCAACCGGCACTTCGGGATCGGGGCCGACGGGGTCCTGACCGTGGAGAAATCCGAGGGGGCGGATTTGCGGATGCGCGTCTTCAACGCCGACGGCTCCGAGCCGGAGATGTGCGGCAACGGGATCCGCTGCTTCGCCCGCTACGCCCGGGAAAAGGGCCTGGTTGATTCCGACGAATTCGAGGTGGAGACCCTCTCCGGGATCGTCCGCCCCCGGATCCGCGACGGGTTGGTGGAAGTGGACATGGGGATGGCCCGCCTGGAGGGCCCCGAAATCCCGGTCAACCTTCCGGGCCGGGTGATCGACCGGCCGGTCGTCCTGGCCGGGCGGGAAATTTCCATCACCTGCGTTTCCCTGGGCAATCCCCACTGCGTGATCTTTCCCGGAGGAGGAGAGGATTGCCCGACGGCCGCGGTGGGCCCCGAAATCGAGGCGGACCCGCTTTTCCCCAACCGGACCAACGTGGAATTCGTCCGGATCCTGGGAAGGGGGGAAATCTCCGTCGAGGTCTGGGAAAGGGGGGCGGGGTTGACCCTGGCCTGCGGCACCGGGGCCTGCGCCGCCGTCGTGGCCGGACACCTTTCCGGGCGGCTGGACCGGGAAGCCCTGGTCCGCCTGCCCGGGGGGGATCTGCGGGTGCGCTGGGCCGCCGACGGGCGGGTTTTCCTCACCGGGCCGGCCGAGTTCGTCTTTCAGGGCCGGATCAGCCTCCCTCAAGGCTGAAGGAACCGGCGCACGATTCACATGTAGGACATGTAGAACCACCGCTTTTCCCACGCAAAGACGCAGAGACGCCAAGAAGGGATTCGTCCACAGATTTCATGGTTTTATTCTTGGGCATTCTGGATTCTGAATTCTGGCTTCTGGATTCCGGTTTGCGCACTGAAACCGCGAATCTCGCGAATCCCCACGAATCAAGGTGACGGATTACTGATTACTGACCACGGATTACGCCGGTTTTCCTGAACCCTGAACCCTTCTCTGTGCCCTCATGGTTGCTCTGTGAACTCTGTGGTGAGGAGGGTAGGCTGAAGGAAAGGCCTCCTCATTCACATGTAGGCATGTAGAACCACCGCTTTTCCCACGCAAAGACGCAGAGACGCCAAGAAGGGATT
>CAZIEA010000170.1:0-1057 GCA_964538495.1 uncultured bacterium
CAGGCTGAAGCCTGAAGGAACTGTCGCACAGATTAACCGCGAATCTCGCGAATCCCCGCAAATCAAGGCGCCGGATCACGGATCACTGATTACGGTTTACGGCTCTTCCTGAACCCTGAATCCTGAACCCTGTCTCCTGTCTCCTGTCTCCTGCCCCTCTGCTCTATGCTCTGGGAAACCCCCGGGTGAGCTGGTGGACCTTGTGGGAAAAGAGGGTGAGCAGGATGATCTTGAGGTCGAAAAAGAGCGACCAGTTTTCCAGGTAATACATGTCGTATTCCACCCGGGTCCGGATCGAACAGCCGCCCCGGAGCCCGTTGACCTGGGCCCACCCGGTCAGGCCGGACTTGACCAGGTGCCGGGACATGTAGCGGGGGATGCTCTCCTTGAACTGTTCGACGAAGACCGGCCGTTCCGGCCGGGGCCCGACCAGGCTCATGTCGCCCTTGAGGACGTTGATGAGCTGGGGGAGTTCATCCAGGCTCCAGCGCCGCAGGAACCGTCCCAGCGGGGTGGCCCGGGGGTCGTCGTCGGAGGGCAGGACCGGGCCGGATTCTTTCTCCGTCTCCGCCGGCATGGTCCGGAGCTTGTAGAGGGTGAACAAGCGTCCGTTTTCCCCCATTCGCTCCTGCCGGTAGAAAACCGGTCCCGGCGAGGTCAGCTTGATCAAGGCGGCGCAGACGGCGGTGACGGGGGCGGTCAGGAGCAGCCCGGCCGCCGCCCCGGCCAGGTCGAAACCGCGCTTGACGAAACGGTTCCAGGCCCGGTGCAGGGGCGAGGGGCGCAAGCCCAGCAGCGGGACCCCGTCCAGGTTGATCACCTCCACCCGGCCGGTCACGATCGCGAAGACGTCCGGGACCATCCGGACCGCGACCAGGTTTTTTTCGCATTCCAGCACGATCTCCATGATCCGGGAGTGGGGCAGGTCCAGGCGGGTGATGATGAGCTCGTCGGCCCCGGTCTGCCTGAGGGCCGCTTCGAGGGCGCTTTGGTTTCCCAGCACGAGATCGGCAGGGAAATCCTCCCCCCGGGGCGGGGCCTCGATCCAGACCAGGCC
>CAZIEA010000170.1:1067-5467 GCA_964538495.1 uncultured bacterium
CGGTAAAGCCTCTCCGCCGCCGGTCCTTCCCCGAGAAGGAGCACCCGGCGCGGGTCCTTGTGCCGCCGCCAGCTCCGAAGTTCCAGCAGGTCCAGGGCCCGCCGGGCCAGGGTGAGCGCCACGATGCTCGAGCCCCAGAAAATCGCCACCAGTCGCCGGGAGTAAGTAAAGTCTTCCCGGTAGAGGAAGGTCAGGGCCATCAGGCTGAAAACGCCCACCGTGATCGCCTTGGTCAGGGTGAAAAAGTGCCAGGTCGAGGAGAAGTAGGTCCGGCGGTGGTAGAGTCCGAACCACTTGAAAATCATCCAGAAAACCGGGATCACGGCCCAGAGCGCCTGCCGGTACTGTTCCAGCGGCGGGATCCCTTTCTCTACCGGCAGGACCAGGGCCAGGGGGGAGTGGAAGGCAAGCCAGAAGCTCAGGTGCAGGGCGGCGGCGATCAGGATGCCGTCGGCGGCCATGGTCAGGACCGTGAAGGCGGCGGCGTGTTTTCTCTGTCTGGGCATCTCTTTCCCGGGAAAAAGTTTTTTACATTTTTACCACGAAGCCCCCGCCCCGAGCGCCAAAAAGTTCGCGGAGTACAAGCTGGCCACGGATTAACCGCTAATCTCGCGAATCTATGCCAATTACAGCGACGGATTACGGATTACTGATCACGGATTACGGCTCTTCCTGAACCCTGAACCCTGAACCCTGAACCCTTTCCCTTATCTCTCTGCTCTCGGCTCTAGGCCCGCAGGTAGGGCCGCAGGGCCTCCCGAATCCGGGCCGTGAAGATCCCGCGCCCGAACTCCTCGGCCCGCGCCCGGGCGGCGCCGGGCCGGAAAATCTCCTCGCTTTCCCCGAAGCGCCGAACCGAAGCCGCCAGGGACTCGGGGGTGGGCTCCGGGAAAAAGAGCCCGGTCGGTTTTCTCCCCGCGGGATCTTCCGGGGCGATCACCGTCTCGGTCAGGCCGCCCCGGCCCAGGGCAATCACCGGCCGCCCGCAGGCCATGGCCTCCAGGGGGACGATCCCGAAATCCTCCAGGCCGGGAAAAACCAGAGCGCGGCAGCCCCGGTAGAGCTCACGCAGTTGCTCGTTCGTCCTCCAGCCCAAGATTTCGATTTTCCCGCCGGAGAGGCGGCGGAGCCGGCCCTCCAGGGGGCCGCCGCCCGCCACCTTGAGGGGGAGCCCCAGCCGCTTAAAGGCCTCCAGCGCCGTCTCCACTCGCTTGTAAGGAACCAGGGCCGAGACGACCAGGAAGTAATCCCCCCTCTCTCCGCCCGGGGTGTAGAAATCCGCGTCCACCGGGGGATGGATCACCTCGGCCGCCCGGCCGTAAATCTCGGCAATCCTGGCGGCCACGGTTTCGGAAATGGCGATGAAGCGGCCGACCCCGCGGGCGGTTTCCAGGTCCCAGCGCCGCAGGCCGGCCAGGAATGGCCGGAGCAGGGCCTGCTTAAGCGGGTTTTTTCCGAAATAATCCTCGGCCAGGAACCAGGCGTAGCGCATGGGGGTGAAGCAGTAGCAGAGGTGGGGGACGCCCGCGGGCGCCCTGGCCCCCTTGGCCACGGCGTGGCTGCAACTGATCACGAGGTCGAACCCTGCCAGGTCGAAGCTCTCGACCGCCCGGGGGAAAAGGGGCAGGTAATGCCGGTAGCGATCAGAGGCCAGGGGCAGCTTCTGGATGAAGGAGGTGCGGATTTTCATCCCCCGGATGCGCGCGGAGAGTTTCTCCGGGCGGCAGAGCAGGGTGAAGATTTCCGCCTGCGGGAAGATCTCGCAAAAGACTTCCAGGACCTTCTCTCCCCCGCGCATCCCGGTGAGCCAGTCGTGGACCAGGGCGACCTTCACGGGAGCGCCTCCCCGCGCAGGACTTCGCGATAAACTTCGCGGGTCCTCTCCGCCGCCGCGCCCCAGGAAAATTCCGCGGCCCGGCGGAGGCCCCGCCGGGACAGTTCCGCCCGCAGACCATCGTCGTTCCAGATCTTAAGCAGGGCCGCGGCAATGCTCTCCTCCCGCTCCGGATCGAGGTAGAGCCCGGCTTCCCCCACCACTTCCGGCAGCGACCCCCGGTCGGAGACCGCCACCGGGGTGCCGCAGGCCATCGCTTCCAGGGGGGGGAGGCCGAAGCCCTCGTAAAAGGAGGGCAGGACCAGGACCCGGGCGGCGTTGTAAAGGCTGACCAGCTCGGATTCCGAGGCCCCGTCCAGGAAGGTCACGTCCGGCCCGAGCAAGAGGCGGGCCGCCTCCCGGAAGGCTTCCGGGTAGCGCTTGTCCCGGTGCCCGACCACGACCAGCCGGGCTTCCCGAAGGCCCTCCGCCCGCGCCCGGGCGAAGGCCCGGATCAGGCCGGGCACGTTCTTGTAGGGATCGAAGCGGCCCACGTAGAGGGCGAAGGGTTTTCCCGGGGAAAACCCCTCCGGGAGACCCGCCCGGGTCCCTTCCGTATCCAGGGGGCGGTAAATCCCGTCCACCCCGTTGGGGACCACCGCGATTTTTTCCGGCCGGATGCCCAGACATTGCCGCAGATCGGCGGCGGTGTGCTCCGAGACGGTCACGATTCGCCGCGCCCGGCTTGAGCAGCGGCGCAGGAGAAAGCGGAAGAGGAAGTTGAACCGGGTTTTTTGGGCCTTGGGGGTGAAGTGGGGGAATTTGAGCGGGATCAGGTCATGGACGGTGGAGATCATCGGGACCCGCCCCGGCCCCAGGGGGAGGAAAAAGTTGAGCGAGTGAAACAGGCTTACGCCGCGCCGCTTCAGGAAGCGAGGCAGGGCGATTTGTCCCGCGCTCGAGAAGATTTTCCAGGGTATCAGTTCGGTCTCGAGGTTTTTCCTCCCCGCCCAGCGCCGGGAATATTCCGCCTGCAGGGAGGGATCGGAAAAAAGCGCCAGGTAGCGCTCCGGCCCCTCGAGTTCCCCCAGGCCGGAGATGAGCTTCTCGGCCACCCGGCCGATGCCGGAGATCTCCTTAAAGATCCAGCGGGCGTCCAGGCAGATCAGGGGTTCTTCGGGGCGGGGCATCCTAGAGCAACTCCCGGTAAACGGCCAGAGTCCTCCGGGCGGTTTCCTCCCAGGTGAAGCGCCGGGAATTTTCCCGGCCCCGGCGGGCCAGTTCCTCTCGCCGGGGACCGTCCTCCAGGAGGGTCCCGATGGTCTCGGCCATTTCTTCCGGCGAGGCCGGGTCGAAAAAGGCCGCGCTCTCGCCCAGGCTCTCGAGCAGGGCCCCGGCGCTTGCGGCCGCCACCGCCGTGCCCGCGGCTTGGGCTTCCAGGGGGGGGAACCCCTGGCCCTCGTAAAAGGAAGGGAAGACGAAAAGCTCCGCCCCCTGGTAGAGGGCGCTCAGGTCGGCGCGCCGGACGTAGCCGGCGGCGATCAAACCCCGGGAAGAGCCCAGGTCGCGGAAGTTTTCCTCCAGTTCCCCGCAGAGCCAGCCCTTCATCCCGGCCAGGACCAGGCGCCGGTCTCCGGCCGCCCCGGAGTCGCGCAGGATTTTCCAGGCCTTGAGCAATCCGGAAAGGTTCTTGCGCGGTTCCCAGGTCCCCACCGTGAGCAGGTAGCGCTCGGGCAGGTTGAGCCGGTAACGGAGTTCGGAGAGCTCTTCCGGGCTGGCCCGGCGGCGGAAGCTCTCGTCCACCCCGCCGGGGACCACTCGCACCCGGTTTTCCTGGATCGGGTAAAAGCCCAGCAGTTCCCGCCGGGAAAATTCCGAGATGGTGATGATCGCCCGGCTCCGCCGCAGGCTCCAGTCCAGGTGCTTCTTCAGGAAGGCGAGGTTGGCCGGCTCCACGAACTCGGGATGCCGGCGGAAAGCGAGATCGTAAACGGTGGTGACCACCGGGTGGGAGGAGACCGGCCGGGCCACGAAGTCCGGGAAGTGGTAGAGGTCCATGCCCCCGACCAGCCGGTCCAGGGGGGGGAAGCGCAGGGTTTTCCAGGCCGCCGCCAGCAGCCGAGGCGGGATGCGTTTCTGCCGGGGCGGGAGCCGGGCATAAACTTCCGCCGGGAGGTCGATGTCCCCGGTCCGGCTGAAGTAGAAGGGCACGATCCGTTCCGGGGGTTCCAGCGCCGCCAGCCCCTTGAGCAGGCCCAGGGTGTAGTAACCCACCCCGGTCAAGGGCCGGGTCAGGCACTGGATGTCGATCCCGATCCGCTTGCTCATTTTCCCTGCCGTTCACATGTAGACATGTAGATAACCGCTGTCGGGATCAGGCGGAACCTCCTTACCACAGAGCTCACAGAGGAAAATCTTCAGGCCACAGAGAATTCTTTTTTCACCACGGACGTGTTTCAGCATAGAGCAGAGGATCCGGAGAAATCCGTAATCCGTAATCAGTGGTCCGTAATCCGTCGCCTGGATTTGTGTGGATTCGCGAGATTCGCGGTTAATCTGTGCGACAGTTCCTTCAGGCTTCAGCCTG
>CAZIEA010000171.1:0-5390 GCA_964538495.1 uncultured bacterium
GCGGCGGTTCCTTCGGCCTTCAGCCTGCATTTTTCACCATGAAGATCATGAAGAAACATAAAGGATACGTTAGCGTGGATTCGCGAGATTAGCGGTTTCCCTTCAACCCTGCTTAGACCTCGATAATGTCCTCCTGGGTGACCCGGATGACCTCTTCGATGGTGGTGTCTCCCTTCAGGACGGAGCGGGCGCCGTCCATGCGCAGGGTGAACATCCCCTTGCGCAGGGCCGCCCGTTTGATGGTCCCGGTGTCGGTGCGCTCCACCACCATGCGCCGGATCTCGTCGTCGATCAGAAGCATCTCGAAAATGGCCGAGCGGCCCATGTAGCCGGAGTTGAAGCACTGGGAGCAGCCCTTGCCCCGGTAGAGAACGCGCTCGCCCAGATCCGCCCGGGTCAACCCGATCCCCCGGAGGGCCTCCTCGGCGGGCGCATATTCCTCCCGGCAGTGGGGACAGATCCGCCGGATCAGCCGTTGGGCCATGATCCCCACCACCGAGGAACTGACCAGGTAAGGCTCCACCCCCATGTCGATCATCCGGGTGATCGCCCCGGCGGCATCGTTGGTGTGCAGGGTGGAAAAAACCAGGTGCCCGGTCAGGGAAGCCTGGATGGCGATCTCGGCGGTCTCGGCGTCGCGCATCTCCCCGACCAGGACAATGTCGGGGTCCTGGCGGAGGATGCTGCGCAGGCCGTTGGCGAAGGTGAGGTTGATCTTGGGGTTGACCTGGATCTGGCCGATCCCGGGAAGCTGGTACTCCACAGGGTCCTCGATGGTGATAATGTTCTTGTCCACCGAGTTCATCTCGTGCAGGGCCGCATAAAGCGTGGTGGTCTTGCCCGAGCCGGTGGGGCCGGTGACCAGAACGATCCCGTGGGTGAGCTGCAGTATCCTTTTCAGGGTCTTCAGGCCCTGGTCGCTGAGCCCCAGGTCGGTAAGCCCGAAGAGTTGGCTCGACTTGTCCAGCAAGCGCAGAACGATCCTCTCCCCGAAGGAAACCGGGATTACGGAGACCCGGATGTCGATCTCCCGGTCGGTGATCTTGATCTTGATCCGGCCGTCCTGAGGAAGCCGCTTCTCGGCGATGTTGAGGTTGGCCATGATCTTGACCCGGGAGATGATGGAGGACTGATATTGCTTGGGCGGGTTGATGGCATCGTAGAGAATCCCGTCGATCCGGTAGCGCACCCGCAAGTCCTTCTCGAAAGGCTCGATGTGAATGTCGCTGGCCCGGGCCTTCACCGCCTCGAAGATGATCAGGTTGACCAGCTTGATCACCGGGGCCTTGGCCGCGATGTCCAGCAGGTCCTCAGCCTCGTCGGTGAGCGTCACCATCTCCGGGGATTCCTCGTCCTCCTCCATCCCCTCCAGCATCGCCTCGGCCGCGCCCTCAGCGTGGCCGTAGCAGCGATTGGCGATCCGGACGATCTCTTCGGGAACCGAGACCACGATCTCGACCTCCCGGTCCAGAAGCAGCCTGAGATCGTCGAGGGGCTGGACATCCAGGGGGTCGGCCATCGCGACCAAGACAACCCCGTCTTCCCGCTCCCGGAGGGGAATGAGCCGGTTGGCCAGGAGAAAATTAAGCGGAATCCGGGAGACCAGGAGTTTATCCACCTTGTCCTCGGACAGGGTCTCCTCGAAGGGCAACCCGAGCCGGCGGCTCAAGGCGCGGCGGACCTGGCTGTCGCGCGCCAACCCCGATTCGACCAGTTCCCCGGTCAGGCTTTTGCCGTTCTGGGGATTCCAGCGGGCGCGAACCGCTTCGAGATTCTCGGGACTGAGAACCCCCTCCCCGACCAGGTCCTGGGCGATCTGGAGATCGAAGCTCTCGTTCATCGCTCCGGCTCTCTCCCGGTCCCGCGGGAGGGCTCCTCGCCGGGCCGGCCGAAAGAGACCCGCGGGATTCTCTCGATCAGGGGAGTAATCACCGACCGCTCGGCGGCCACCGGGGCGCCCTTGGAGCTCGGAGGGGCGGCGGGCGCTTCCGGAGCCGTTTCCGCCTCCGGGGCTGTTTTCGGAGCCGGGGCTGCTTGCGGAGCCGGGGCTGCTTCCGGGGCCGAGGCTGCTTCCGGAGCCGGAGCTACTTCCGGAGCCGGGGCTGCTTCCGGAACAGGAGCCGCTTCCGGGGCCGTTACCGGCGCCGGGGGCGCGAACACGGCGGGGACAATCTCCTCGGTCTGCTCGAACTCGATCACCTCCACCGGCGACTCCTCGCCGCTTTCCCCCGGTTCCTCGCCCGGAAGCGGGAAGAAGGGCTCCCCGGCCCCGCCCCCGTAAAGCCTCCGGAGTTCCTCGTAACGCTTCCGGGCCTCGACCCGGGTGGTCTCTTCCCGCCCGGACATATCCTCCTCGAGTTCAATCAGGCGCTGGTCGATGTCGGGCATCTCCCGGCGCTTCATCGCGGTCAGGTCGGCGATCTGCTGGGTGGTCTTGACCACCCGGGGAGTGATGAAGACAATCACGTTGGTCTTTTTGTGGATCGAGCTTTCCCAGCGGAAAAGGTAGCCGAGCAGGGGGATGTCGCCCAGGATTGGAACTTTGTCTTCGGTGGTGGTCTTCTCGTCCTGGATCAGACCGGAGATCACGATGGTGTGATTGTCCTTGACCATGACCTTGGTGGTGGTCAGGCGCTTGTAGGTTTCCGGAGTGTACAGGAGCCCGGAGACGGCGCCGCCGATCACCGAGGAGATCTCCTGCTCGATCTCCAGCCGCACCATCCTCTCGCGGCTGATGTGGGGGGTGATCTTGAGCTTGATCCCGACGTCCTTGTACTCGATGTCCTGCCAGTCGTTATTGTTGTCGCTGCCGATCTCGATCTTGCTCACGTAAGGGATGTTGCGGACCACCTCGATCGAGGCCTCCTCGTTGTCCAGGGTGAGAACCTGCGGGGTGGAGAGAACGTTGACGTTCTCGTTGGTCTCGAGGGCGTGCAGGAGAATCGCCAGGTCCGGGATGCTGGTCCCGGCCCCGGCCATCTTCTGGACAAACCCCAGGGTGCCCCCGGTGAGCCCGCTGGTGATGATCCCGGAGGGATCCGCGGCCTGGGCCCCCAACATGCTGGAAAGGGCGTTGCCGCTGCCGGACCAGCTCATTCCCCCGTAACCCTGGGCGTTGCTCCGGCCCTCGCCCATGTCGGCATAGCCCTGGCCGGTGGGCATTCCCTGAGTCTGGCCCAGGTTCCCGACCGACTGGATCTCGATCCCGAGTTCGAAGGTCTTGTCGTAGGAAACCTCGGCGATCAGGACCTCGACCAGAACCTGGTCGCGCATGATGTCGAGCTGCTTGATGATGTTTTGCAGGGAGGCGTAATCCTCCGGAGTAGCGTCGATGATCAGGGAATTGGTGGTCTTGTCCTCGCTGATCTGGGGGGGGACTTCCCCGCCCTTGGGCTTGCGCTTTCCCAAAACGTTGCCCAGAACCTTGGACATCTGCTCGGCGTCGGTGTTCTTGAGGAAATAAACGTGGATGTTGGTCCGCTCCGTCTCGATGTCGAGTTTCTTGATCAGCCCCATCACTTTGCGGGTGTCCTCGGAATTGGCCAGGATGATCAGGGAGTTGGTCCGCTCGTCCGGGATCAGTTTGAAGGTGGACTCGGTGGTGGTGAGCTGCTGGGCCCCGGCCCGCCGGCGCGGGGTCGGAGGCGCCCCCGGCACCTCCCCTCCGGCCTCCTCGATCACCTGGGTGAGCTCGGCCGCCAGGGTCTCGGCGGCGGCGTAGCGCAAAGGCACCACCGTGATCCGGGTTTCGAAACCGGGAACGTCAATGGCCTTGATGATCGTGAGCAGGCGGTTGATATTGGAGGAGATGTCGGTCACGATCAGGGTATTGGTGCTCGGATAGGGGATGACGCTGGCATCCTTGGAGAAAAGCGGACCCAGGGCGGCGCGAACTTTTTCGGCCGAGGCGTATTCCAGGGGAATGAGCTGGGTAATCAGGGTGTCCTCGGGAACGATCTGCTCGAGGTTGTCCCCGATCTGGGTGGCGATGTTGCGCTGGGTTCCCAGCCGCTTGACCGAAACCTTGACCACCCGCCCGGCGGGCACCGCCGCGAAACCGCGGACATCGAGAATCGACTCGAAAACCCGGTAAGCTTCGTCAATCGGGATCTTGGTGGGGGAAATGACGGTAACGGCTCCCCGGACGTCGTTGTCCACGATGAAGTTCCGGCCGGTCAGGTCGCTGATGAACTTGATCACGTTGCGGATGTCGACATTGTCGAAATCCATGCTCACCATCCCCTCGCCGTCCGGCTCGAACTGGGCGGGAGCGGCGCCGGCCCGGAAGAACAGCGCCAGGATCGCGAGCAAAAGCCAAGGTTTCCAATTGCGGTTGCCGATGGTCATAGCCGGGGGTTCCTCATGTTTGCCTCGGGGGTCTTATTTAGGGTTCAGGGTTCAGGAAACCACGTAATCCGTAATCAGTAATCCGTAATCCGTGTAATGGGGTATGGGGCATGAGGTGTGGGGTATGGGGTGTGAGTTTTTTCACCATGAAGATCATGAAGAAACATGAAGGTAAAATCTGTGAAATCTGTGGACGTTTTAGCATAGGGCATAGGGCATAGGGCCAGAAAAACAAACCCAAATTTTGCGTCTTTGCGTCTTTGCGTGAGAAAGGTGGGTTTTCTACATGTCCTACATGTCTACATGTGAATAAGGCGGCAGTTCCTTCAGCCTGATTTTAATCCGTAACAAGCGGTGCTCGGGTCAGCTTCCCAGGGGTTCCAGTTCCTTTTCCTGAACCAGGTATTCGAGCTGAAGCATTCGGTCGCCCCGGGAAACCTCCACCTTCACCAGCGACTCTCCCTGAACCTCCAACAGGATATCCAGGGCCTGCTGTTTCCCGGTAATCTTCTTGCCGTTGACCAAGACTACGATGTCGCCTTCCCGGATCCCGAGGTGATGGGCCAGGTGATCCTGGGGCAAGACCACGATCTCGTAACCCTCGGCCGGCCCCTGCTGGCGGGACTTGGGCGGGTAATAAGGCCGGCAGCCCACGGTGAGCAGGGAGCTGATCACATCCTCGGGGAGAAGGCGAAAACCGGGCTCGGCCAGCTTGGCGATCATCTTCCGGTTCACCATGTTCCAAAGCCCCTGGCGGCTGACCTGCCAGCGGTAGGGAGCGATCTGGCGAAAAACCCGGGAGTAGCGGCGGAAGGCGGATGGCACCGGGATCTGCTCCTTGAAAGATTTGATCACGTGGCGCCGGTCTTCCTGGAGCAGGGTGACTTCGGTCCGGTCGATCTCGACCACTTTCCAGCCCCGGATCACGTCGCCGTGCCGGTAGATTTTTTCGGTCTTGCTGGCCAGGTCCTCGATGATCGCCCAGCTTTTCTCGGGATCCTCATGGATCGAGGTCCCCTTGAGCTCCAAATGGGGTGGAGGAG
>CAZIEA010000172.1:0-5341 GCA_964538495.1 uncultured bacterium
CACCAGTTGCCGGCAGAGCTTTTTCAGGAAATGCTCGTTATGGCTGACCAGGATCAGGGCCCCCGGAAACCGCTCCAGGGCGTCCAGGAGCGCTTCCGAGGCGTCAAGGTCGAGGTGGTGAGTGGGTTCGTCCAGCAGGAGCAGGTTGGCCGGGGCGGCCAGGACCTTGCCGAGCAGGACCCGGCACTTTTCCCCCCCGGAGAGGACGCCGATTTTTTTCAGGGCTTCGTCCCCGCTGAAAAGCATGGCGCCGCAAATTCCCCGGATTCTTTTCCGGTCGCCCTCCCGCAAGGCGGCGGCCACTTCCTCTTCCACGGTCAGGCCGTCGTGCAGGCCGGCGGTACTGGAAGGATCGAAAAAGGATTTTCGGGTTTCGGGGTGTTCCCGGATGACCCCGCCGCCTGGCCGGAGAACTCCGGCCAGGAGCTTGAGCAGGGTGGTCTTGCCCCGGCCGTTGGGGCCGATCACCCCGATCCGGTCGGTTTTCCCCACGCAGAGATCGAGGGGCCCGATCAGGGGAGGGCCGGAAGCGAGATAGGAAAAAGTCAGTTCCCGCGCCTCTAAAACGTAACGGGCGGGGATAGGGGCGGCATTGAAGGAGAAGGAGAGGCTCCGGATCGGGGCCAGGGCCTCCCGGGGTTGGGTTTTCTCCAGCGCCTTGATCCGGGACTGGACCTGGCCCGCGTGCCGGGCCTGGGCCCGGAAACGGTTGATGAACTCCTGCGTCTGGCGTTGCTTGCGCTCCTGGTTGAGGCGTCTTTTTTCCCAGTTCTCGTCTTCCTGGGCGATATGGCGGAAATAATCCGGGGTTTTCCCGGGGATTTTCCAGGTGCTTTCCCGGTGGATTCCGAGGATGTGAGTGGCGATGGCGTCCAGGAAGCTGCGGTCGTGGCTGATGCAGAGGATCTCTCCCGGCCATGCTCCCAGGAACCGTTCCAGCCAGCGGATGGCCAGGATGTCGAGAAAGTTGGTGGGTTCGTCCAGGAGCAGGAGATCGGGGGCGGAGAGAATGACCCGGGCCAGGCAGATCCGCATCCGGTAGCCCCCGGAAAACTCTTGCGGGTTTCTCAGGAAATCGCCCGGGGTAAACCGCCTGCTCCCCGCGCAGGCCCTGGGCCGCTTCGGTCAGGACATCCCCCGGCCCGAAGGCCGGTTCCTGGGGGAGATACCCGATCCGATAACCCCGGGGGAAGACGACCTCGCCGGCGTCGGCTTCTTCGTCCCCGGTCAGGATGCGCAGCAAAGTGGTTTTGCCGGTGCCGTTGAGCCCGACCAGCCCGATCCTTTCCCTCTTGTTGATGGAAAAGGTGACCCCGGCGAAAAGTTTTCTTTGCCCGAAGCTCTTTTCCAGCCCTTGGACCGAGATCATGGCCCCGGGACGGCTGACGGCGTCCGGCGGATGGTTTCCGACTCCCGCAAGGAGGCGATGATTTCTTCCAGGGCCCCGTTGACGGCTTCGGTCATGGATTCGGCCAGGGTCCCCTCGTTTTTCTGAGGGACTTTCCGGGCCGCGGTGAATCCCCAAATGATTTCGCCGGTGCGGTTGTCGATAATCTGGAGATCGAGTTCGAAATCGGCGGCCAGTTCCGTCCCGTCGTTGTTGCGGACCTGCTCGAAACGGCGGAGTTCGCTCCTGAGGGTGAGGTCGGACCTGAGCGCCGACACCGGGGAGTCAATACGCCGGAAAATTCCGGCGCGGGAAAGGCCGTTGATCAGGGCGCGAAATACGATGATGTCCGGGGTTTCGGTCCAGCGGCTGTAGGGATAGGTCCCCAGGAGATAATCTCCCTCCCGGTAGGCGACTTCGAGGCCGTAAAACGCGCTGGCCCAGACTTCCTCCACCAGAAGCGATAAGGGGATCGGGTCGGGGGATTTCTCGATTTGGGCCGCCGGATCGACCCGGTAATACTGGGTGGGGAGGTAAGACCTCCCGCAGCCCGCCAGCGCCGCCACCAGCGCTAATGATATTAATAGTCTTCTGTCGATCCCTGCCTTCTTCATTTTTCCCCCTGGTTTGCTCGCGGGATTCCGGACGCTTTAGGATATTGCACCTGATTAACTCTGATTACCTCTTTTTCCACAGATTACACAGATTTACACAGACTAATTCGTTATCGCTATCGTTGTCGTGGTCGTAATCGGCTCGAATTTTCCCAACAATTCGCCGGTCCAGCGGTTTCGAATTTCGTCATTCGGATTTCGAATTTGTCTTTCTACATGCCCTACATGTCTACATGGTTGAAAAGGCGCGCCTGAACCCCCGGCGCCACGCCTCACGCCGTGAACGTGAACGAGTACGTGAACGTGAACGAATCTGTGGGCGAATCGGTTTTCTTGGCGTCTTTGCGCCTTTGCGTGAGAAAAGCAGGTTTCCTACATGTCCTACATGTCTACATGTGAATGTGGCGGCGGTTCCTTCAGCCTTCAGAAAAACCAGGAAACAGGAGTCAGGAGACAGGAGTCAGGAAAACCAACGTAATCCGTGATCAGTAATCCGTAATCCGGAACTTGAATTGGCGCGGATTCGCGAGATTCGCGGTTCAATTGGTGCGGCGGTTCCTTCAGCCTTCAGTCTTCAGCCTTCAGCCTGTTTTTCTCACCATGAAGATCATGAAGAAGAAATAATCTGCGGAAATCTGCGTAATCTTAGTTTAGGTTGGCGCGGATTCGCGAGATTCGCGGTTAATCTGTGTAATCTGTGGACAAATCGGTTTCCTGTGAGCTCCGGTCAGCGGGCATAGGGCTCGGCGGGAACCACCTTGCCCCGGATGAAGGCGGCGGGATCGTCGGCAACTTGGCTCAGGGCCTGCTCGGCCGGTATCGCGATCCGGCGCAGGGTGCGCAGGCTCAGGGAGATCTCCCGCTGCAAGGCGTGCAGGGTTTCACCGGATGCCTCAAGCAAACGGCGGGTGTCTAAGAGGGTGTTGTCGGTGGACCTGATCAAGCCGTTCATGTTCTTCATCATGGTGGGGATCTCGGCCTGGCTGACCTCGCCCAGGGCCTGGTCGATCTTGCCTAAGATGTTGCGGATTTCTTCCAGTATTTGGGGCAGGTTCTGGGCCAGGTTGCCCATGATCGAGGTGGCGGCAATAAGGGGTTTTTCCGGGTCCAGCCTGCCTTTTTCCTTGCTGCCGCCTGAGAGTTCGATGATTTGTCCTCCCATCAGACCCTCGATATCCAGGGTGGCCGCGACCCCCTCATAGAGGGTGACCTTGGCCGGGTCGATCCCGATCCTGCTTTCAATCATGTTGTCCTGGTTGACTTTGATTTCCAGAACCTTGCCGACCTGGACGCCCTGGTAGACTACGTTGGCGTCCTTGCGCAGCCCGGAGACGCTCTCCTTAAAGATGATGGTGTATTCGTCAAGGCTTTGGCGGCGTTGGAGATAGACCAACAGGAAAATCCCCGTCAGTAGGATGAGCCCGGCCAGAAGAAAAATTCCGGCCTTGATGTTCTGTTCCCTGGAAGCCATTGCATCTCCTTGGTGGTTATTTTCTCTCCGCTCCCGCCTCAAGTCAAATTTGCCTTTACCCGCGTATTTACCTGCCATGCAGCAGAACATGTAGTAAATCGCCGGCTCTATGCCGAAAGGCCGCGGGCCTGGATGGTCTCGTCGGCCTTTCGCTCAAAAAACTGGCGCAAGCGGGGGATTTCGCTCTCCGCGGCCGCCTTCAGGCTTCCGTCGAAGACGACTCCGCCCCGGTCGAGCATCAGGATTCGGTCGGCGATGGCATTGATCGAGCTCAACTCGTGGGTCACCACCACCAGGGTCGCCCCCAAGAGGCGCCTGATGTCCAGGATGATTTCGTCGAGCCCGGCCGAGGTGATGGGGTCGAGTCCGGCCGAAGGTTCGTCGAAAAAAACGATCTCCGGGTCCAGCGCGATGGCCCGGGCGAACCCGACCCGCTTTTTCATTCCCCCGGAGAGTTCCGACGGCATCAGGTTCTCGTAACCGGAGAGCCCCACCAGCCCCAGCTTCAGGGAGACCAGGACCCCGAGCAGTTCGGGGGCGATGGGGCCGGCTTCCGCGACGGGCAGCGCGATATTCTCCCCCACGGTCATCGAGTTGAAGAGCGCCCCGCCCTGGAAGGAAAGGCCGATCCGGCGGGAGAAATCCGCGAGTTCCTTGTCCCCCATTCCGGCAAGTTCCCGGCCCCAGTAGCGGATCGATCCCGCTTCGGCCCGGAGGAGTCCGGTGATGTGCTTGAGCAGGGTGGTCTTGCCGCAACCCGAAGCCCCGATGACGCAGAGGATTTCGCCCCGAAGGACGTCGAAGGAGACCCCCTGGAGGATGGGGCGTTCCCCATAGCCCGCGGTCAGGTCCCGGACCTCGATTACGGTTTCGGCGGCGTTTTTTTTCATCGGCGGCTTTCGTTCAAAGAATTACATAGAAAAGGGTGGCGAAGAACATGTCGGCCACAATGATGGCGAAGATGTCCATCACCACCGCCCGGGTGGTGCCCATGCCCACCCCCCGCGCTCCCCCGGTGACCTTGAGCCCGTTGTGGCAGCCGATGATCACGATCAGGACGGCGAAGACGAAAGACTTGATCAGCCCCTGCCCGAGGTCGTTGAGCTTGACTGCCTGGATGGTCTGTGTCCACCACTGCTGGGCGCTGACGCCGAGCCCGCCGATGCCGAGAATGAATCCCCCCGCCACCCCGGCTACGAACCCGAGCGCGGTCAGGATCGGGATGACTAAAAGGATGGCGACCACCCGAGGCGCGATTAGGAACTTGCCCACGCTCAGGCCCATCCCGCGGAGGGCGTCAATTTCCTCGCTCACCTTCATGGTCGCCAGTTCCGCCGCGATGGCGCTCCCGGTGCGGGCGGAGACCACGATCGCGGTCAAAAGAACGGCCAACTCCCGGGCGAACCCGATCACCACCAGGCTGGCGATCAAGACCGGGGGCACCGCGTAGTACTTGAGTTGAGCGGCCGAGAGCATGGCGATGACCAGGCCGAGCAGGAGGTTGAGGGTGAGCACTATCCCAATGGCCTTCGTCCCCATCTCATTGACCTCGTCCAAGACGCTTCCGATCCGGAGTCCCCGGCCCTCCAGGGGGGCGATGAATGACCAGTAAACGCTTTCGAACACGATGGCCCGGATTTCGCCTGCCTCTTTCCGGACGGACGTGAGGCGTTGCCCCAGCCGGGCCAGGAAATTTTTTTCCCGGGCCGGGGGAGGGGGAGGGGCGAGGGTACGGGGAACGACCAGGGAGATGTAGTCCCCCACCCGGGGGGCGGCATTGATGAATTCCACTGCGGAGCCCAAGGCTGCCGCCTCCCGCCGGAAACGGATCAACCAAGCGGCCTGGCGGCTGTCGATCCGGCTCAAGCT
>CAZIEA010000173.1:0-5294 GCA_964538495.1 uncultured bacterium
CCTGGATTCCAGCGACTACAACGGGGACGGCACCGCCGATCCGGCTGTTTTCCGGCCCGGGACCGGCCTTTGGGGAATACGGGGCTTGAGCCGGTTTTATTTCGGGCGCGCCGAGGACATCCCGGTTTCGGGCGACTACGACGGCGACGGAACCACCGATGCCGGGATTTTCCGCCCCGCCGCCGGGGCCTGGAAAATCCGTTCCCTGGGGCAGACTTATTACGGGCGTGCCGGGGACGTCCCGGTCCCTGGCGATTATTGGGGAGACGGGACCTGTATCCCCGCCGTTTACCGCCCGAGCACCGGCCTCTGGCAGGTCCGGGGCCTGACCCGGTTTTATTACGGTGCTCCCGGCGACCGCCCGGTTCCCGGTTACTACGGCGATTCCGGGGAGAAAATGTTCGCCGTCTGGCGGCCTTCCCTTGGGCAGTGGCGGGTCCGTGGCCTGACCCGGGTTTTCTTCGGGCAAGCCGGAGATATTCCCCTGTTCGGCTACGGGTCGCTCCGGACGGGTTGGGATCTCGGGATTTTCCGACCGGCGAGCGCACTCTGGGCCCGGGAAGGGAAAGAAGGCCTTTATTTCGGGATGTCCGGCGACTACCCGGTTCCGGGCAACTATTACGGCGCTGAAGAAAGCATCCCCGCTGTCTTCCGTCCCCGGCGCGGGTCCTGGCATATCGCTTCCGTCACCTCCTTTTACTACGGAGCGGCCGGGGATTATCCCCTCTACGGCCGTCCGGCCCGGCCGACGCCCAGCCCTTCGCCCTCGCCCTCGCCCCCGAATAGGATGCAGGCCACCGATTTCGACGGCGACGGGACCGACGATCTGGCCGTCTGGCGCCCGGAGGAAGGCCGCTGGCTGATCCGCGCCCTGACAACTTTCGAGTTCGGGGTTCCGGGCGACATCCCGGTCTCCGGGGATTACGACGGCGACGGCACCGCCGATCCGGCGGTTTTTGCCCCGGCGGAGGGGGTCTGGCGGGTCCGGGGCTGGAAAGAAGATATCTTCTTCGGGCGTCTCGGCGACATCCCGGTTCCCGGGGACTATGCCGGGGACGGGACCTGCCGGCCCGCGGTTTACCGCCGTTTTACCGGGGCCTGGCACATCCGGGGCCTGAGCCGTTTCTGGTTCGGGGGGGAGAACGAGCTCCCGGTTCCGGCCGACTACAACGGCTGGGGCGGGATGGAGGCGGCGGTTTTCCACTCGGCTTTGAGCCGTTGGCGGGTGCGCGGTCTAACCGTCGTCTACTATGGAGCGGCCGGGGACGTTCCGGTTCCGGCCGATTACTCGGGTTGGGGCCGGGCGGCTTTCGCGGTTTACCGGCCTTCCCTGGGGCGGTGGCTGGCCCGCGGGGTGGGGGCCCTCGACTTCGGTTCCCCGGGCGACCTCCCGGTTCCCGGCGATTACCTGGGGGCCGGGTTCGCTCACGTCGCCGTCTTTCGCCCCGCCGTCGGGCTCTGGCTGGCGCGGAACCTGACCCGGGTTTACTACGGGCGCGAGGGGGACACGCCGCTCTTTTCCGGGGAGTGATTCTTTGGCTTTTCCCCGGGACAAGCGGGTGCTGCCGGCGATTCTGCTGGTCGCCTTGTGCTTGCGCTTGGTTTCCCTGCTCACCTTCAACTTCATCGATTCCGGGGGGGGCAGCGACACTGTCACCTACCTCGTCCTGGCCGAAAATCTCTTTTCCGGCGCCGGTTACACCGAGTTCGGCCTTCCCCACACCGTCCACCATCCCTTTTACCCGATCCTGATCGGGAGCTTCCATCTGCTCGGACCGGACCTCCTGGCTTCTGCCCGGCTGATTTCCTTTTTCAGCTCCGTGCTCCTGGTCATCCCCGTTTTTTTCCTGGGGCTCTCGATGTTCGGGGCCGGTTCGGGCCTGGCCGCCGGGCTCCTGGCGGCGCTTTTTCCCCCGCTGCTTTACGGGGCTACCGAGCCTTTTACCGAACCCCTTTACACCTTCCTGCTCCTGGCCGCCCTCTGGGCGGCCTGGGCGTCCGGCCGGCGCGGCTCTCCGGCGGCGAGCGCTTTTTCCGGAGTTCTTTTTGCCCTGGCCTTTCTCACCCACCCGATGGGAGCGGTTTTCCTCCCTCTGTTTACCGCGTTCGTGTTTCTGCGCGGGCTTTGGGAAAAACGCGCCTTCCTCCCCCTTCTGGGGAGGACTCTGGCGCTCCCGGGCGCGTTTTCCCTGGTTTGCCTGCCTTTCTGGCTATACCTGCATTCGGCCACCGGGCGCTGGCAGTTGAGCGGCTCCAGCCATTACCAGGATTTCGGGCTTCGTTACGAGCAGGGCCGGGGAGTTCCGGAGAGCCGGGTCATCTTCGAGCACATGGAGGAGCTTTTTCACCCCGAGGACGTCCGCCTCGCCGAACCGGGGAGAGTCCCGCTGGGGATGGGGGAACTCATCCTCAAGCACCCGGCCCGGTTCGGGCGGATCGTGCTTTTCAACCTCGAGGACGCCTGGGGCGAGGCGCTCAAGTCCGCCCGCTACCTCGGAATCCCCCCCGTCTTCCTGCCGGTGCTGCTGGCGGCCGGGGCGCTTTTTCCCGCTGCCTGCCTGGTTTTCGCCTTGGTCCGCCGCCGCTCCCGGTCGTCCGTGATCTTCCTGCTTCTGGCTCTCCTGCCCATGGGGGTTTTCCTGGTCCTGCAGGTCGAGCACCGCTACTTCTACCCCTTCATTCCCGTGGCCCTGATCTTACTTTCCTGGCCCCTGGGCCGGCTGGGTGAACATCTGGTTCTCTCGGGCCGCGCCCGGACGGCCCTGGCCCTGTCCGTTATCCTTTTCGGGAGCTTTTTGGCCGGGAGCGTCTACCTGGCCTGGCGCAAGGCCAACTATCTCGGGGTCCCCTACGAGTACCGGCTCCTGGGGGACTGGATGCGGGAGAACATCGAAGGGATCGAAGAGGAAAGGGTGATGATGTTCCGGCTCGGGGTGAGCTATTACGCCGGCTGTGAGTGGAATGTTTTTTACTGGGGGGATTACCCGGGGCTGCTGGAGTACATGCGCCGGCGCGACCTGAACTACCTGGTCATCGACGCCTACAAGATCCACATGATCCACCCCGAACTCCGGCGTCTGCTCGCGGGCGACCCCCCGCCGGAGTTCGAGCTGGTCAAGGAAGTCTCCTTCTCCGGCCGCCCCGCCCGTCTCCTGCGCCTGCGCTCCCCGCAGCCGCCGACCACCGATTAACCGCGAATCCCGCCAATCCCCGCAAACGTATTCTTCATGCTCTTCATGTCCTTCATGGTGAAAAAAGCAGGCTGAAGGCTGAAGACTGAGGGCTGAAGGAACCGCCGCCTCATCACGCAAAGGCGCCAAGACGCAAAGACGCCAAAAATCGATTTCCAAAGCCGCGCATTCTGGATTCTGAATTCTGGCTTCTGAATTCCTATGCCTCCTGAATCCTGACCCTATGCTCTATGCCCTCTGCCCTATGCCGAAATACACCCATGGTGAGAAAAATAGTTCTCTGTGGCCTCTGCTTTCCCTCTGTGCTCTCTGTGGTAAGGAAGGCAGTTTAGTCCTCCAGCTCGGCGGGGCCGAAATCCCGCCCGTCCTCTTCCTCCGGCTCCGCGAAGGGGACCGGTTCGGCGGGATATTCGGAGGCGAGGCCGTCGATGGCGAGGATGCGCTCGGCCAGCGCCCGGGCCACGACCCTCCCGCCCGCGCTCGAGTAGTGGGATTTCTTGAAGAGCCGGGATTTTCCCTTCATCTCCGGCAGGGGGTCCACCACGATCACTCCGTCGGCGGCGAGCTTGTCCAGGATCTCGTAATGCGCCAGGTTTTTCCCCGCTTCGGCCAGCTCCAGGTCGTTCTTGCGGGGAACGTGCAGCACGATCGGGATCTCCCCCTCCGCGGCCGCCTCGCGGGCGAACTCCTCCAGGATTCTCCGCCCCAGCAGCATCGGCTCCCCCTCCGGGTCCCAGTAGTGCTTGCCGGGCCGGAAGTCGCGCCGGCTGCCCGGACGGGGGGTCTTCTCCCCGAAGATGGTGTTGAGCAGCCAGAGCAGGCGGCTGCGGTAGAGCGGAGAAGTGGAGTAGTTTTCCGGGTTGTACCAGAACTCCAGCCCGGCCAGCCCCGAGGCGGGGAGGTTCGCGATCACCTCCGGAACTTTCTCCGGTGGTATCACCGGGCAGTTGGCCAGCCGGAGGGTTTCGTCCTCCTCCAGGTAGAAACGGGGCTTGGAAAAGACCACCCCGGTCCGGCGGCTGTAGAAGGGCCGGAAGACATTGACGGCGCGCTGCATGTTCTCGGGCTGGAACCCGAAGACGGCGATCCGGGGTCGGTATTCTTTCCCCTGCAGACGCCAGCGCAGGAAAGCCTGCCCCATCCCGTAGGCGGGGACCCCGAAGTTGAGGACCTCGGCTTTCACCCCGGCCCGGAGGAGGTATTTCTCCAGGAATTTTCCCCAGGTCTTTTCCAGGGGCTCCTCGTCGCCGTGGGTGAAGGAGTCCCCGAAAATGGCGATCCTGAGAACTCCCGGCTCGGGTTGCCGGGAGTATTCCCGCGGCTCGGAGCGGATTCCTTGGGAGTTGCTCCGGTAGAGGCCCTCGACGTTGGTCCGGTTCGGGCCCAGGGTCCAGCCCAGGAGAGGATGGGCCACGACGTAGGCCTGGTCTTGCTTTTGTCGGTAGTAGGCGAGCTTGGCTTCGGTGCTGGCGGCTGGGAACCGGTAGGGGCGCAGGGGCATGCCTTTGAAGTAGGCCTGAGAGTCCTCGTCGGTCACCGTCACGACCCGGGCCGCGATCTCGCAGAGTCCCAGCCCGGCCAGGACCGCCCCCAGGAAAACCAGGGCGTTGGCCTTGGCGCGGGTCACGGCACGATTCCGGCCCGGGAGGGATTGTAGGTCGGCCGCCCCGAAACCGGGTAGTCGCCGGCGGCTCCGAAATAAACCCTGGTCAGTTCCCGGACGAACCAGGCCCCGGTTCCGGGCCGGAACACGGCCCGGTCCGAAGTCCCGTTCCCGGCGTAATCGGCCTGGACCGGGCGGTCCCCTGCGGTCCCGAAGTAAACCCGTCCGCCTTCCCGGTCCAGCCAGAGCCCCGAGGAATCGCGCCAAACCGCCCCGATCTCGCTCTCCCCTCCGTAGGAGGCCGGGACCGGGAGATCCCCCGTCGCGCCGAAGTAGAATTTGCTGACCCCCCGGATGCTCCAGAGTCCGCTTGCCGGGCGGAAGACGGCCGGGAAGGCGGTGTCCGGCCAGTCCGGATGGTAATAACCCGGGCGGGGAATATCGCCGACCGCGCCGTAGTAACAACGGGTCGTCCCCCGGACCGCCCAGAGGCCGCCGGC
>CAZIEA010000174.1:0-5165 GCA_964538495.1 uncultured bacterium
CTGTGGACAGCATTTGATTTTCTACATGTCCTACATGCCTACATGTGAATGCGGCTGCGGTTCCTTCGGCTAGGGGATGACGGTGACCCGGGTCCCCCGGGGAAGAAGGTCGAAAAGAAGTTCGACCTCGGGGTTGAGCATTCTCACGCAGCCGGAACTGCTGGCGGTCCCGACGGTCTCGGGCTGGGTGGTCCCGTGAATCCCGTAGGAGGCGTAGGGGTCCTGGAACCCCATCCAGCGGGTTCCCAGGATATTGCGGGAATCGCCGGGAGGGATGGGACCTTCGGAGCTGAACCAGACCGGGTCGATCAGCTTGGTCGCGATCTCGAACTCCCCCTCGGGAGTGGAGTTTTCCTTGCCGGTCCCGACGGCGAAAATGGCGAAAAATTCGCCCCCGAACAACAGGGTCAAGCGATGGTTCTCCTTGCTCACCACCGCCTCGAACTTTTCGGACGGAACCCGGATAACTTGCCCGATCCGGAGGAGATCGTTTTTCCCTCCGCCGATCCGGCGCAGGAGTTCCGGGGTGGTGTGAAACAGCCCGGCCACCGCGGCCAAGTTGTCCCCGCCCCGCACCCGATACGGCTCGGTAAAAAGGTCCGAACCGGCCAGAAGCTCCTCTAGATCGAGACCGGAGAGTTGTTCCCGGGCCGAAAGCGCCGTTTTCGCCGAAAGCGCCTGGGCAAGCGCCGCCCGATAGTGTTCGATGGCTTCGGAGCGGTTCCCTTCCCGGACGGCGAGCGAGCCCAGCAGACAGAGGGCCTCTCCCGGAAAGAGCCCGGCGGGATATACCTCCAGAAGCTTTTTCAGCCTTTCCCGGGCCCGGGCGGAATTACCTCCCTCCAGATCCAGCTCGGCCAGGCGGTAGAGCGCTTCTTCCCGGACGGCCGGATCCGGGGAGGTTTCCAGGGCCGTCCAATCGCTTCCGGCCCGGAGTGGGTCCCCGCCCATGAGCCGGCGGCAGCGGGCCCGGGCCAGGACAATTTCCTGGTCCCCCTCCAGGCCTTCGAGCATCTCCAGTGCCTTGGCGCAATCCCCGGATCGGGCCGCTTCCAGGGCCTTGTCCCGGACGTGCCCCCGCTGCCGCGGCCCCAGGTAAAGCAGCCAAGTCAGCAGGGCGGTCAAGGCCAAAAGAAGCCCGAGCGGGAGAAGGATTTTCTTCATCTTCCCGCCGGAGGACGGGGCCGCAGGGCCGAGGCCAGGTTGTAGAAGATGTAACCCCCGAACCCGGCCAGGAGGGCGAACTCGCGGAGCAGGACGAGAGCGAAGAGGGCGATGATGCCCCCGATTACGTAACTCCCGGGTTTTTTCCGCTCCCCCAGGAGCGAACTCAGGGCTGGATAGGTCAGGGTGCTGATCATGAGCGCGCAGAGGAGAAGTTCCAGGACCGGGATGATCACTTGGGCGGCGGCGAACCACTCCAGCCGTAAAAGGCTCAAGGAAGCCGAGACCAGGAGCCCCGCGGCCAGGGGACAGGGAAGCCCGGAAAAATCAGATTTCTCCCCGGCCTCGGCCTGGGTATTGAAGCGGGCCAGGCGCAGGGCGACAAAGGTGATGTAGAGGAATGCCAACCCCACCCCGAATCGGCCGGCCGTCCCGAAATCGGCCAGAAAAGCCCGGTAGGCGAGCAGGGACGGGGCCACCCCGAAGGAAAGAAAATCGGAGAGCGAGTCGAACTGGACCCCGAAATCGCTGCTGGCGTGGAGCAGGCGGGCGACCAGGCCGTCGAAGAGATCCAGGATCATGGCCAGAAAAATCAGCCAACCCGCTTGTACCAGCCGCTCCGGGTTGCTTCCGCCCGCCGTCACCAGGCAGACCGCCGCCACCCCGCAGAAGAGGTTGGCGGTGGTAAGCAGGTTGGGCAAAACATAAACCGCTCTCATGGAAGATTCCCCAGCACGGTCAAGCCCCCGGCCACTTTGGCGCCCACGGCAACGGATAGCTTCGTGTCCGTCGGGAGATAAGCATCCACCCGGGAGCCGAAGCGGATCAGCCCCACCCCCTGCCCCGCCCGCAGGCTATCCCCCAGCCGGACCCGGCAGACCACCCTTCGGGCCAGAACCCCCGCCACCTGCCGGATCAGCACCTTGCGGCCCCCGGGACCGGTCAAGCCGATCAACTGGGCCTCGTTGCTCTCGGAGGCCTCATCGAGATAGGCGCGGTGGAAAGTACCCTCCTGGTAGCGCAGGTAATCCACCTTGCCCGCCACCGGCGCGTAGTTGATGTGCTGGTCGAGAACCGACATGAAGATGCTGATCTTGAGAGCCGGACCATCGAGAAACTCCGGTTCCCGGGCTTCCCCGATAAAGATAATCCTGCCCGAGGCGGGGGAGACGATCTCGCCGGGGGCGAAGGCGATGTCCCGCACGGTCTCCCGGAGGAAGAGGTTGACCAGAACCAGAACCAGCAGAAGAGGCAGGCAGAAATACCAGGCTCCGCTCCAGACCAGCGCGCCCAGAACGCCCATCCCGACGATACCAGCCAGGATGACGGCGTCGAACCGGTATGCCTCCCTGTCGATCCTCATCTTCATCGGTTTTTTATCCACAGATCAAACCGCGAATCTCGCGAATCCCCGCCAATTCCGGTGCCGGATCACGGATTACTGATCACGGACCACGGATTACGATTTTGCGGCCCTATGCTCCAGGTTAATTGGTGGCCATCATCAGGCCGAAGAAGGTCAGGATATGCTCTTCTTCGATGAAGAGCCCTCCGCCGCAATAAAAGCCCGGCTCGTCCACGATGTTGTCCACCCCGGCCCGGAGGAAAAAACCCCAGAGCAGGTGGGCGTCAAGGTAGGCCCGGAGCAGAAAGGGGCTGATCCCCTCGTCTTTTTCGTGTTTCCAGACCGTGCGCCCCTCTACGGTGAAGATGAGCGAGCGCTCGTAAAGCCGCAGATCGATTCCGCCGCCGACGTGGCCCTCGAGCATGCCCCCGCGCAGGGTAAGCCGGTTGTCGAAAAAACGGAAACCGATCTGGGCGTCGAATTCGGTGTCTACGTCGTCTTTGGTGTCGGCCTCGGTCCCGGGGCCGGTCAGCATCGCCACCGCCACCCGGTACATCCGGCTCGGGACCGGCTCGACCTGGAGACCGGCCTTCCCGACCATGCGCTCGTTGCGGGTGTTGTAGGCCGCTTCCGCCCCGAGCCAGACCCGGACCTGGGAGGTCTTGGCCATAAAATCGTTGATCTTGTCCCCGGCTTCCTGGAGGGAGGCCATGGTGACCTGAGCCTCCTCGTAAAACTCGGGCTCGTTGATCAGTTTCCCGACCGTGCCTTCCCCCCGGTTGATCTTGTCGGAGATTTCCTCGATGTTCTCCAGGGTCTTTTTCAGGCGGGGGACGGACGAGCGCACCTGCTCCACGATTTCCTGGATCTGTTTGCGGTTTTCTTCCACGATCGCCTTGAGTTCGGCGATAGTGGCCTTGGCATCCTGATAGAGCTCGTCCTCGTTGACCAATTTGCCGATCGTGCCCTGGCCCTGGTCGATTTTCTGGGCCACGGACCTAGTGCTCTCCATGATGTCCTGGACCTTGTCGCCGGCCTCCCCCAGGCTGGAGAGAGCCTCGGAAAGGCCCTGGGTGGGGAGCCCGTTCACCGTGGTCCCGGGCTGGATCATCGCGGTTCCCGCTCCCCAGACGATGTTGACCGCCTTGCCCCCGAGCATCCCGGTGTCCACGATCTTGAAACTGGAATCGGCCGGAAAGAGGTTCCCGGCGTCCACGGCCAGGGTGACGCGGATTTTTCCCTCCCGGAGGACGAGTTTTCTCACCTCGCCGATCTCCATCCCCCCCACCGTGACCTTGTCCCCGGGCTTGAGCCCTCCCACCGTCTGGAAGATCACATCCACGGTGTAATAGCGGTTGAAGACATTGATGTCGGTGAGCAGAAGGGTGAAGGCGATCAGGATCGCCACCCCGAGGAAGAAGACCACCCCGACTTTTTTTTCCGCGGAAAAGCCCATTTTTACCCGATCAGCGCCGGCATCCCATGGATGAATTCCTTGACCAGGGGATTGCTTGTGTTCTTGATTTGGTCCGGAGACCCGTCCTCGATAATTTTGCCATTATGGAGCATGGCAATCCGGTCGGCAATCATATACGCGAGGTTCATGTCGTGGGTGACCGCGATCCCGGTGAACTTAAGGTGCCCGCGCAGGGAATGGATGAGGTGTCCGATCGTGGCCGAGAGGACGGGGTCCAGCCCGGTGGTGGGCTCGTCGAAAAGAATGATGCGGGGATCGCGGACAATGGCCCGCGCCAGCCCGGCCCTTTTCAGCATGCCGCCGCTGAGTTCGCTCGGCATCTTGTCCTCCTGCCCGTCCAGCTCCACCCAGGAAAGCCGCTCCCGGATGACCCGGGCTATCTCTTCATCCCCGAATTTGGTGTGTTCCCGCAGGGGCAGGGCCAGGTTTTCCCCCACGGTGAGGGAGTAAAGCAGGGCGGCGGACTGGAAGAGCACTCCATATTGCTCCCGGATCCGGTAGAGTTCGGCGGCTGAGGCCCGCGAGACCGAGTCGCCTCCGACCAGCACCTCCCCGCGCTCGGGCTTCATGAATCCCAGGATGTGCTTGAGGATGACGGACTTTCCCTGGCCGCTGCCCCCGATGATGCAGAGCAGTTCCCCTTCTGCCACCCGCAGGGAGAGTTCGTCCAGGACCAGCTTCCCCCCCAGGGTCTTACTCACTTTATCCAGAACTATCATCTCAGCTCAGCTTGGCTTTCCAGCTCTCTTTTGCGCCTGATTGACTCTGATTCCTCTGATAACAACTCTCTCCACAAATTTCACGGATTTTTTTTCCACAGATTTCACAGATTTATACAGATTAATTTTTACGCATTCTGGATTCTGAATTCTGGCTTCTGGATTCCGGTTTGCGCACTGAAACCGCGAATCTCGCGAATCCCCACGGATCAAGGTGACGGATTACTGATTACTGACCACGGATTACGCTATGTGAATGCGGCGGCGGTTCCTTCAGCCTTCAGCCTTTTTTCACCATGAAGATCATGAAGAAACATGAAGAGTAATCTGTGAAATCTGTGGACAAATCGGTTCTTGGCGTCTTTGCGTCTTAGCGTCTTTGCGTGATGCGGCGGCAGTTCCTTTAGCCTTCAGCCTTTTTTCACCATGAAGATCATGAAGAAACATGAAGAGTAATCTG
>CAZIEA010000175.1:0-5248 GCA_964538495.1 uncultured bacterium
GGCCGGGCTCAAGGTTTCTTTCAACGGGGTTGCGACCGCCGATCTCGACCTCTCCGGTCTCCGGGGCTGGGGCGAGTACCGGGTCCACCTGCCCCGACATCTGGCGAGGGGTCTCCGGGGCGAATTGGAACTGGTTGCTTATACTCCGGAAGGGAGCCCCCCCAGCGCCGGGGAGGAAAGGATCGGGGCGTTTCTTTTCGATGACGTCCTGATCGAGCGGCGGCCCCGGAGGCTGGAGGTGGACTGGCCGGCTTCCGCCCCGTCGTTTTTGGCTTTCCGCCTCGACCCGGCCCGGGGGGAAGGTTCGGCCGGGCCGCCCTATGTCTTTTACCTCGACGGGCAGGAAACGGGGCGAAGTCCCCGGGAAGGAGTCCAGCGCCTGGTCCTGCCCCCCGGACCGGGGCGGCCCGCGGCCCTGGAGGTTTTTTCCCTGGCGGCTGCCCGGGCGGCGCCCATCACCGCCGGTGCGGTTTCGCGCTCGGGAGATGAGACTTTGCGCGTCGAGCTGGGGACTCCGGGAGACTGGGCTTTCGTGGAGAATGGATTTTACCCGGGAGAACTTTTCGCGGGCCGGCTCCCGGTGCGCTGGACCTCGCAGCAGGCGGTTCTGGTCGTTCCCGTTTTTCCCGACCGTTGCCGCCAAGGCGAGGTGGTTCTGCGGGCCCTGGACCTGGCGCCTCCGGAGGCGCCCGCGCGGGAGGCGGCGGTCCGGCTGGAAGGGGCCGAGCTCGGCCGCTTCCGGATCCGGAGCGGGGAAAACGAGTATCGAATCCCCTTCGTCCTGGCGCCGGGCGCGCCCCGCCTGGCCGAACTTGAGATCGAGGCCGAGACCTGGCGCCCGGCCGATTACCCGGGAGGGCGCGACGGCCGTTCCCTGGGGCTGATGTTGGCCGAGGTCATCCTCGCGTGCGGCGGGAGCGGGCGGTGAGCCGGGCCGAGAAGGTTGTTCCGGCCCTGGTCCTGCTGGTCCTGGCCCTTTACGGCCTGACCAACCACAACGCCCTGCTCAACTCCGACAGCTACACCTACCTGGCCTATGCCCGGCACCTGGCGGCGGGGAGTTTCTACCCCGAGCCCGGGCTTTACAGCCATTTCCGCGAATACTGGCCCGCGGACCGCACCAGCCTGATCTCGGCCAACCGGCACCTGGACGAGGAAGGCACGATCTTCGTGGACATCGACCTCGGCTATCCCCTGATCCTGGCCGCCGCCCTCAAACTCGGGGGGTTGCGGGCGGCTTTTGCCGTCAATCCCCTCTTCCTGCTGCTTCTGGCCGGTTCCCTGCTTTACCTCGGGGCGGCGGCGGCTTCCGGGGAAAAGCGGCCCGCCTCGGCGGCCCTGGCGGCGTTGTTGATCTTCCTGCTGATTCCGCCGGGGCGGGTCTTTTCTTCCTCGTTGAAAATCATGCGCGACATTCCGCCCTTGGGGGCGCTTGCGGCCGCCTATGCCTTCCTGGTCGCCTTTTGCCGGGGCCGGGGGCTCTGCTGGGGAAAACTCCTGCTTTCTTCGGTCTTTCTGGCCGCGGCTGTCGCCATCCGCTATACTTATTTACTCTACGCCGTCCCTTATTACCTTTATCTGGTTTCCAGCCTGATCAGCCGCCGCGAGCCCCTGAAAGTCATCCTTCTGGCCGCCGTTTGTCCCCCGCTCCTGCTGCTGGCGGCCGGTTCCCCGGTCCTGCTCAAGGACTATGCTCGCAGCGGGGATGTCCTCCAGACCGCCCGCGCCGTGGCCGGCTACCTGGTCTCCCCGGATTCGACCGGCGAAGTTTTCGCCGGGGAGCATTTTTCCGGGAGCGGGGCCTGGTATCTGGACTACCTGTGGCGGACTTACACCCCGATCGGCCTGGTTCTTTTCCTGGCCGGCCTGGCCGCGGCCTCCCGGCGCCGGGAGGGATGGGCCTTGCTCCTGCCCTTGGCGCTGCTGCACTTTGCCCTTTTCGCCTTTTTTAAGTTCAAGCACAGTCGCTACCTGCTTCCGGTCTACCTGGTCTTAAGCGTTTACATCGCCGTCGGAATCCAGGCGCTTCCGAGCCTGCTGGCGCGCTTCTTTCCCCGCCGGGATTCGCTCCTTTCCTGGCCGGTCGGCCTGGCCGCCCTGGGGGGGGCGCTCTGGACATGGGGAACCGGCCGGCCCCCGGCCCTGGGGGCGCTGGCCCTGGGGACGGCCGCCGCCGTGCTGCCCTGGGCGCCGCTCCGGGCCCGGGCGGCCGGGATCGGGGCCGGCCTGCTCCTGGCGATCTTCGCCTTCTCCGTTATCCCCGACATTTTCCAACCCCGGAGTTTTTCCCTGGGGGCGGCCGAGCGGCTGGGCCGGGAGATCGATTCCCGGGTCCCGCCCGGGAGCCTGATCGTCTGTGCCCGTTACCTCAAGCAGAACGTGGACATGTACTCGAGTTCCTACGCCTACAACCTCAACCAGATCAGTTCCCCCTTCGGGCTTGAACCCTGCCAGGCGGTCGGGATTCTGCTCTCCGACGGGATCGAGGTTTACGCTCTGGACAACAAGGGCAAGCGCAAGGCCGTGCGGTTCGTCGAGACCCTGCGCGGGTGTTTCCGGATCACGAAGGTGTTTTCCTGGCGCAGCGACGAGCTGGGGGTTCGGTTTAAGCAGGTTTCCGAGAACGAGATTCTGACCCTTTTCCGGGTGGAACCCCGGGGCGGCCAAGGGGGATGAGGGCCTTCCGTTCCCGGGTTCTCCTGCTCGGCCTGGGGATCCTGGCGTCCCTGGGGACGGGGGAGCTTGCTCTGCGGTTTTTGACCCGGAGCGATCCCGACGGGCAGGTGGCGCTCTTCGGCAGGCCGTTGTTGCCTTACCGGTTTCCGGTCGAGGCCACCAGAACGGCGGTCAGGGAATACCTGGAGCGCCGCCCAGAGGCTTACATCATCCGGGATCCGGACCTGGGCTGGGTCCCGGCGCCCGGCGCTTCCGGCGCGGGAGGGCTCTACCGGACCAATTCCGCCGGGATTCGGAGCGCGCCGCGGGAGTTCGAGCGCCTCCCGCCCGCGGGGGTCCTCCGGGTAGCCCTCTTCGGGGATTCCTTCACCCACGGGGACGAGGAACCCTGGGAGAAGAGCTGGGCCGCTTTTCTGGAGGAGGACCTCGCCGCCGCCGGCGTCCGGGCCGAGGTCCTCAACTTCGGGGTGCCCGGCTACGGTTTCGACCAGGCCTATTTGCGCTTCCTCCGGGACGGCCGGGCTTTTCACCCCGCCGTGGCCGTCCTTGGCTTCCAGCCCGAGAACCTCAACCGGGTGGTGAATGTTTTCCGCCAGCTTTACAGCCGGGGCTCAGGGCTGGTCTTTTCCAAGCCCCGCTTCCATCTGGAGGGGGGCGAACTCTTCCTGGCCAACTCTCCCATTGTCCCCCTGGAGGAGTTGGCCGCGACCCTATCCGATCTGCCGGCTTCTCCTCTGGGCGCGCTCGAGTACTGGTTCAACCCCTCGAGTTACCGCGATTTTCCCCTCTCCCGCTGGCGCCTCTTCGCCCTCCTGGCCACCCTGGCTCGCTCCGGGCTTTCCGGTCCCGGAGCCGAGGGGGACCACCGCCCGGGGCCCTTGCCCTCGCAGCCGGGGAGCGAAGCCTGGGAGACGGCCCGGGAGATCCTCCGGGCCTTTGCCCGAGACGCCCGGGCCGCCGGTGCGGTCCCGATCATACTCCATATCCCGGACCGCTCCTCCCTGAAGCGGATCGAGGCGGGCGATCCCCCCGCCTATCTCGATCTCCTCGAGTCCCTGAAAGCCGAGGGCGTACCCGTGGTGGACCCGGCCCCGGAGATGGCCGGAGGGAGCAAGCTCTATAAGCACGCTCATCTCTCCACCCGCGGGGGAAGGGTGGTGGCCCGCGCGCTGGCGCGGGCTGTTTCCGAACTGGCGCCGGGGGGTCGCCCGTGAGGCGCCTGCTGCCGGGGACTTTGATTTTCGCCGTGGCCCTGGCGGTTTACACCCTCAACTTCCGGGTGACCGGAGCGGGGGATTGCTGGGCCTTGCGCCAGGTCCCGGTCAGCCTGGTCCGGGAGGGGAATCTGGATTTGAACGAGTTCCCCGAGATTACCTTCCAGGTCTGGGAATGGACCCGGGACGGGCGCTTCCGGATCCCCCTGCAGCCGGCTCTGGCCGGGATCATGGCCTACCCGGTTTTTCTGGGCGCGGATCTGCTCGGGATCGAGTTCACTCCCGAGAACACCGCATATCTGGCTAAATTCGCCGCCTCGATTTACACCGCCTTGGCCGCGGCGGTGCTCTTCCTGGGGCTGGCCCGGCTGGTCCCGGCGGGGCGGGCCCTGCTCTACGCCGCTGCTTTCGCCTTTGGGACCTGCGCCTGGAGCGTGAGCTCCCAGGACCTCTGGCAGCACGGTCCCGGCCACTTTCTGGTCGCCGCCGGGCTTTACTGCCTGATCGCGGCCGGCCAAAAAGACAAGCTCTCCGCCCGGGCCGGGCTGTTTTTCGGCCTGGCCGCCTTCACCCGGGGCATGCTGATCCCGGTTTCGGGGATGATGGCCATTTATGTTCTTGTCCGCCACCCCCGCCGCTTGGCCGGTTTTGTTCTCTGGAGCCTGCCCGGCCTGGCCTATTACCTGGGTTTCAACCTTTACTACCTGGGAACGCCGTTCCATTCCATCGTCAGCTACGCCCTCGGGCTTTTCTCCCTGGCGGGAATTCCCGCCGCCCTGGGGGGGCTGCTGTTTTCGCCCAACCGGGGGCTATTCGTTTTTTCCCCCTTTCTGATCTTCTCCCTCTGGGGCTCGGTCCGGGGCTGGCGGGAGCCTTCTCCCTTCCGGCTTTTCTACCGTTTCCTGGCCCTGGCTTGCGCCGTCTTCATGCTTTTCATCGCGGCCTGGGGCAATTGGTGGGGGGGCTATTGTTACGGCTATCGCCTGCTGGTGGATATCGCCCCGCTCCTGACCGTCCTGCTGGTCCCGGCCGGCGCCCTGCTCCGGCGCCGCTCAATCGTCGCCGTTTTCGGGGTTCTCCTGGCCTGGTCGATTCTGCTGCAGGCGGCCGGGGCGCTTTACTATAGCGACCGCTGGAACAGCCGCCGAGGAGGGGTGGACCGGCATCCGGAGCGGCTCTGGCAGGTCCGGGGCGGCCAGGTCCCCTACATGCTGCGCAAGGCCGCCGCCCGCTCCTGGCGGGTGGAGCCGGATGTCACCCTTCCCCGGGGCCAACGCTCCCGGGTGGACCGCGCCTTGAAAAACCAGGCTGAAGACTGAAGGAACCGCCGCCGCATTCACATGTAGGCATGTAGGACA
>CAZIEA010000176.1:0-5235 GCA_964538495.1 uncultured bacterium
ATTTCTCTGATTACTTCTCCGCCACTCCTTCAGCCTGCAGTTACCCCCTACATGTCCTACATGGTTAAAAAGGTGGCAGTTCCTTCAGCCTTCAGCCTGCTTTTCTCACCATGAAGGACATGAAGAGCATGAAGTTTTAATCTGTGTAATCTGTGGACGAATCGGTTTTCTGCGTCTTTGCGCCTTTGCGTGAGAAAAGTAGGTTTTCTACATGTCCTACATGGTGAATAAAGCGGCGGTTCTACATGTCTACATGTGAATAGCGCGGCGCTTCACCGGGGAAGGTCGCGGCGGAAAATCTTAAGCAGCCGCCCGCGCAGCAGGAGCCAGCCCGAAACGGGGACGAGCCAGGCGAAAACCGCCGCGTAAACCGCCAGCCGCATGATCCGCCCCGGGCTCACGGAGTCTCCTCCAGGAGTTCGGCGTAAATCTTTTCCAACTGGGCGGCCGAACAGCTCCAGTCGTATTCCCGCCGGGCCAGTTCCTGCCCGGCCTCGGCCACCTCCCGCCGGAAAGAGCGGTCCTCGAGCAGGCGGATTACGCTCTCGGCGAACTCCTCCGGGGAATCCCCCACCAGCAGGTGTTTTCCCGGCTCCACTTCCGCCCCCCGGATCCCGATCGAGGTGGTGACCACCGGCTTGCCCCGGGCCATCGCCTCTAAAATCTTGCCCTTCATCCCCAGGCCCTTGCGCATGGGGGCGACAAAGACCGAAGCCGCGTCCAGGTAAGGCAGGACGCTTGAGACGAACCCGGCCACCTCGATCCCTTCGCGCCCGTTCAGCGCCAGGATTTCGGGGGTGGGATGGGACCCGACCACGGTCAGGACCGCCCCCGGAAAGCGTTCCCGGACCCGGGGCCAGACCTCCCGGATCAGGTAAGAAACCGCGTCCAAGTTGGGGTAGTGGCAGAAGGAGCCGATATAGATCAGGGAAGGTTTTTCGACTTCCCGGTAGGCGGCGTAGTACTCATCCACGCAGGTCCCGTGCTTGACCGAACCGATGTCGGCCCCGGGCAGGAGACGCCGGAGCGAACGCTCGTCCTCGGGGGAAAGGGCCAGCACCTTCCAGTATTTCCGCCCCATCACCGCCTCCCAGCGCACCGCGCGCAGCCACTCGAAGACGTCGAGCAAACGCTTGGGGCCCCGCTGGGGCGGGTTCTTCCCCCCCGTGAAGTAGAGGTTGGCGGCGTCCTGCTCCACAAAGACGGTCGGGAGGGCGGACGAATCCACGACGTAGTAAAGCATCTTGTCGGATTCCATCTGCACGAGGTCGATGGGCTTCTCCCGCAGGATCTCCCGGAGGCTGCGGACCATTTCCGGGGACCAGTAGTGGCGGTAATACATCGGGAAGAGGGCTTCCCCGACCGGGCCCAGATTTCCGTATTCCGGCGGGGGCCAGGGCACCGTGGTGATGGAGGCGCAGAAACCCTTCATCCCCTCGAGATCCGCTTCCCGGCCCGGCTCCAGGAAACAAAGCAGGTGGACGTCGTTGTTAAGGGCGAGCGCTTTCAGCACGTGAAAAACCCGCTGCTTGCCCCCGTCCACGGGGGGATAGGGGAAGACCGGGTTGAGCGCCAGCACCTGCCGGCGGCCCCCGGGAAGAGCCCCGCGCAGGAAATTCCGCCGTTTCCGGCGGGGCAGGTTCATCACCTGCCGGTCCCGGCGCCGGGAAGAGGCCCTTTCCCGGCGGCGCCGGGGGAGGATCCGGAAAAGGTGGGGGAGCGCCCCCGCCAGGGCAAAAGCGAAGTTGGCCCGCCCGGCCAGGAGGTGACCCAAGAGTATCCCGGGCAGGTTGCGGAAGTGCTCCTCGATCAGCCCGGGCTCGGTCAGGTTCTTCCAGGCAAAAAGCAGCTCGTTGCGGGTCTCGACCACGTTGCGGTAACGCGCGGAGAAGACCCGGTTCAGGGTGGCGTGGTGCTTGTGTGTCACCAGGGAGCCGGGCTGGTAAAGAACTTTCCAGCCCCTCTTGGCCGCCCGGTAGCAAAGGTCGATGTCCTCCCAGCGGAAAGGCCGGTAAAGGGGATCGAACCCGCCCAGGAAAAAGTACTGGCGCCGGTCGAAAAGCATCGCCCCCCCCAGGCAGTAAAGGGTGGGGCAGAGGAAATCCACGTGCTTGGAGGCGGCGGTGTCGGACTCGTTCCAGAACCGGGGGTAGCCCCGCTCGAGCCGGCCCATGTTGAGCCCGAAGTTGAGCCCGCCTTGCGGGTAGTCGGCCCGGGGCTGGACCCCGAAGACCCCGGGCTCTCCCAGCGCCTCGACCAGGGGGCCGAGAAAACCCTCGGAGGCCGAGATGTCGCTGTTGAGCAGGAGCACCAGGTCCGATTCCGCCGCCCGGATCCCCCGGTCGGACGCCTCCCCAAAACCGCGGTTGGCTTTAAGTTCCACCACCCTAACCGAGGGGAAATTCTGCTTCAGCCAGGCCGCGCTCCCGTCGGAACTGGCGTCGTCCACCACGATGACTTCCGAGCCCCGGCCATAGCTCTCAATCTCCCGGACCACGGAAGGCAGGCACTCGGCCAGCAGGTCCTTGCCGTTGTAGTTGGGGATCACCGCGCTTACCGGGGTTCCCGCGGGAAAGGGGGAAAACTCCGGCAGGGGGCGCGGGGCCCGGGGCCGGAGGTACTTTTCCCAAAAAAAAGAGGAGCCGGGCCGAGAGCAGGGGGAGGAGCAACACCGGGAAGAATACGAAAATGAACAGGCGCCGGGAAAGCGGCAAGAGGATCCGGCCGATCCTGATTTCCATCCCTTCCCCCTCCCCCTCCGGGAGGTAGCGGCACTCGGGGGCCCCGGCGAACCAGACCGGCAGGGCCAGGCGAAAGTCGAACTCCCGCGCCACCAAAAAAGCCCGGGTGAAGTGGCGGCCGCGCAGCGACGAAAACAGCCCCGGGGAGGCCCCGGGCCCGTATTCGAGGACCTCGGCGGGGCGGCAGGCTTCCGCCGCCGGCCGTTCCCCCGGCGCGACCAGGAAGGTGGCCCCGGCCGGGCCGTAACGGCTCATGATCTCCCGGACCCGGGCCGATCCGGCCGAACCCGGCCCGGTTGCGATCAGCACCCTTTCTCTCGCGGACCCCGCGGTCATCTGCGCCCGGATTCAGGCCCGGCCCCGGCCCGGCCGCCGCGCAGGGAACAGGCGGTTGAGAATTTTTTCCCAGACGTTCTGGGCCAGGGCCGCCTTGAGCGAGCCGATGTCAGCCGCCCGTTGTTCCAGCAGGCCGGTAAGCTTATCCACGTCTGCCCGGTGCACGGCCTGCGCCGCCTCGAGCAACCCCCGGAGCTTGTCCAGATCACGGGCGTGCCGCTCGAGGTCGGCCCGGCGCCGCCCTTGCTCTTGGTCGAGCAGCCCCTGGAGATTGGCCAGGTCCCGGTCGTGCCTTTGGGAAAGCTCGTCGTAGTCCCGGGCGTAGACTTCGATCCCCCGCCGGACCGAATCCAGCGCTTCCCGGAAGAACTCCGGGCCCAGGCCCTTCCCTTCCCCGGCCGGCGGCTCCGGCAGGTGGGGCCGGCCGTCCCGGGACCAGACAACCCAGCCACTCGTCCAGGAGCAGACCGGGGAAAACGGCGCTCGTCCATTCGGGCCCGGGCAGTTCCCCCAACGTCTCCGGGAGTTCCGGCAACCCGTAGGCCTGGTGCTCGCAGAGCCAGGGATGCTCCCGCCCGGTCAGGAGCAGGTGGAATTCGTTGGCCAGCTTCTCGGCTTCCGCCACCCCGGGCTCGGCGAAGGGAGCGCTGACCAGGACCGCGCGGCGGGCCAGCTCCCGGAGCAGCCCCGGGCGCTTTTCCCGCGGGAGATGCTCCAGGACGTCAAGCGCGATCACGGCGTCGAAACAGGCATCCGGAAAGGGCAGGCAGCCGGCGTCGGCCCGGAGAAAGTTCTTCCCGGGATAAGGCTCGCGGTCCAGGTTGAAAACCCGCGCTTCCGGGAGAAAACGGGCCAGGGAACCTTCCCGGCTCCCCACGTCCAGCACCAGGGGCTCGCGGCCGCCCGCAGGACCTCCGCGGCCAGCCGGTAGCGGGCTTCCTGGTCGAAAGTCATCTCCTGCATCGAAAAAAGCCCGGAAAAACTACTTTTCCTTCCGGGGACGGAAAATCCCGAACCAAGCCCGCCGGAGCAGGCGCCAGAAGCGCTGGAAGATGTTGCCCCGCAGGCGCCGGAGAATTTCCTGGCGGCGCTCCTCGATCCGGGCGATCTCCTCGGGGGTAAAGTCCTTGCGGAAAAGGTTTTCGGCCGCCTCGGCCTCCAGCATCTTGAGCTCGTCCCCCCGGAAAGGCAGCACCGTGACCTCCACCTCCTCCCAGCCCAGGCGCCGGCAGGCGCAGAGCCGCCGGAACCCGGCCACCAGCCGCCCCGACTCGTCCACCAGGATCGGGTTGAGCAGCCCCATAGTCGAAATCGACGCGGTCAGGGACTCGAGGTCCCCGGGGTCGATCCGCACCCGCTCGCTTTCCTCGACCTTGATCTGATCGATCCGCATCTTCATCTTTTTGCCCCCCAGTCCTTAAGCCCGATTATGGCGGATATTACCATATCCCCCCAATCCCCGGCACTCCCCGATTCTCCTGGGGGAGTCGTAGCGCTTTTGCTTCAGCCCTGCTACTCATTCACATGTAGACATGTAGAACCGCCGCCTTTTCAACCATGTAGGGCATGTAGTTTAATTCGCTATCGTTATCGTTGTCGTGGTCGTAATCGTAGTCGTAATCGGGGAGTGAAGTATGGGGTGTGGGCCCGGAACTCAGGCGTCAGTCCACTTCGTCCATCCCGTCCACATCGTCCATCGGCGGGAAACCTCGTAATCCGTAATCAGTGATCCGTAATCCGTCGCCGGAGGCAGTCGTAGCGCAGGGCTTCAGCCCTGCCGCCTCATTCACATGTAGGCATGTAGAACCGCCGCCTTTTTAACCATGTAGGACATGTAGAACATGTAGGAGGGTTCAGGGTTCAGGGTTCAGGGTTCAGGAAACCTCGTAATCCGTAATCAGTGATCCGTAATCCGTCGAAAACCATGATGCAGGAAACAGGAGTCAGGAGTCAGGATTCACGAACTTTTGCACCTGATTAACTCTGATTTCTCTGATTACTTCTCCGCCACTCCTTCAGCCTGCAGTTACCCCCTACATGTCCTACATGGTTAAAAAGGTGGCAGTTCCTTCAGCCTTCAGCCTGCTTTTCTCACCATGAAGGACATGAAGAGCATGAAGTTTTAATCTGTGTAATCTGTGGACGAATCGGTTTTCTG
>CAZIEA010000177.1:0-4152 GCA_964538495.1 uncultured bacterium
ATGTTGCTGGGGGTGGTTGGGCCGGGCCAGGCAATCCCCGCTACCCGCCTGCAGCCGGGAGACCTGGTTTACCTGGGCGCCTTCCGCCTGCCCGCCGAGCCCGCCGAATACGGCTGGCAGTGGAGCGGGCACGCTTTGGCCTACTGTCCCGAAGGGGACCCCAACGGCCCCGCCGACGGTTTCCCGGGATCCCTGTTTGCGACCGGGCATAACTGGTACCAGCGGGTCTCGGAGGTCACGATCCCGATCCCGGTGATCTCGGGGGCGAAAACCCCCGCCGAACTCAACACCGCCGTCGTTCTCCAGCCCTTTGCCGATATCCGCGGCGATCTCTACCCGGAGATGGAAATGCCCCACTGCGGGCTGGAATGGGCTCCGCCCCGGGGGGGGCAGGACGGGGGCAAGCTCCATTTCAGCTGGGCTCCCCACCTGGTTAGCGAGGACGCCCCCACCCACGGTTGGTGCGGGACCGATCTCGGCCATCCCGCTCCGGCCGGGGCCTGGAACTTGGGCACGGCCGCCAACTACAGCACCTGCGAGTATATCTTCACCATCCCCGACGACTGGGCCTTGGGCCACCTCGGGGATTACGCGCTGGCCACCGGGAAGTTCCGGGACGGGGGGCTCGGTGGGATGGGGCCCTGCATCTACGCCTACGCGCCCTGGAACTCGGGCACCCCCCCGCCCCGGGGGGGCACTTTGCCCGTGCGGGCTTTGCTGCAATATTCCACCACTTACTGGGAGGATTCCGGCGACTACCGGATGAACGGTTATCATGATTCCGACGAGTGGTCGGGGGCGGCCTGGCTGACCGCGGGGGGCAAGTCGGCGGTGATCTTCGCGGGGACCAAGGGGGAAGGGGAGTGCTGGTACGGTTTCGCCGATGGAACAGTCTGGCCCCAGGAGCCGCCGTTCCCGCCCGTGCCCGACCCGCCCTCCGACCAGAGAGGTTGGTGGAGCACCACTTTCAAGGGCCAGATCATCTTCTTCGACCCCGACGACCTGGCGGCGGTGGCGGCCGGGACGATGGCCCCGGGGGAACCCCAGCCCTATGCCGTCCTGGACATCGACCATCTCCTCTACCACCTGAGTTCGGAGCAGGAATGGTTCCACGTCGGGGCCGCCACCTTCGACCGGGCGCGGGGCATTCTCTATCTCCTGGAGCCGCTGGCCGATGAGGAGCGTTCGCTCGTGCACGCCTGGCGGGTCGCGCCCGGTTCGTCCCCGGCGGCTTTCGGCGACTACAACGGGGACGGGACCAGCGACCTTGCCCTTTTCCGCCCCTCTTCCGGCTTGTGGCTGATCCGGGGCCTGACCCGGGTTTACTTCGGCTCCTCCACCGACCAGCCGGTTCCGCAGGACTACTCCGGCAACGGGGCCTGGGACGTCGCGGTCTATCGTTCCTCCCAGAGCAAGTGGATGGCGCGGGGGGTGACCACGGCCTGGTTCGGGGCGATGGTGGATACCCCGGTGCCGGCCGACTACGACGGGGATGGAACGGCCGACTGTGCGGTTTTCCGGCCTTCGATCGGCAAGTGGGCGGTGCGGGGGGTGACCCAGGCCTACTACGGCCTTTCCAGCGACAGCCTTGTTCCCGGGAACTACGCCGGGGATCCCCGGGCCCAGATCGCGGTTTACCGTCCTGCCACCGGGCGCTGGCTGGTCAAGGGTCTGACCGCGCTCTATTTCGGCGGGCCTACCGACAGCGCGGTCCCCGGCCCTTATTCCGGGGGCTTAAGCTGGGATTACGCGGTCTTCCGTCACAACCAGGGCAAGTGGCTGGTCCGGGGGCTGACCCAAGTCTACTACGGAAACTCGACTGACACTGTTCAGGGAGCGGACTACGATGGGGACGGGGCCTGGGAATTCGGGGTCTTCCGCCCCTCCACCGGGCGCTGGCTGGTGAAGGGCGTGACCAGCGCCTATTACGGGGTCGCCGGAGATGAGCCGGTGACAAACCCGTGAACCGTGAACCGTGAGTTGTCGTAGCGCAGGGCTTCAGTCCTGCTCCTGCATTCACAAAACCGTGAGCAGTGAGCGGTGACGCTATGCCCTGTGCTCTATGCGGGCATGCGCGTGGATGAAGGCGAGATTGTCCCGGAGGAGGGCGAGGACCGCTTCTTTTTCCCGGGAGGGGAAGCGCTCCGAGATCAACTCCAGGCAATAGCCGCCCGAGTAGCTCTCCGCTGCCGTCCGGCGCAGGAACCCCGCCAGGTCTAGGAATCCGCTCCGGAGTTCCAGGTGCTCCCTGCCGTCGAAGTTGGAAAGGTGGATGTGCTTGACCCGGTCTCCCAGGCGCGTGAAGACTTCCGCCGGGTCGAGTCCGCCGGTTCCGAGATGAGTGGTGTCCAGGACAATGTGGGGGAAGCGTGCCATCCGCTCCGGTTCGCTCAGGGGAAAGCAGCGGGGAAGCAGGGAATCCGGGACCAGCCGCCAGGGTCCTTTCCGGTCCCGCTCCAACAGGTCGGGTGCTCCCAGAAAACGTCCCAGCCGCCCGAAGGGCTTGCGGTAGCAGGGCATGTTCTCCACCAGCAGCACGATCCGGGTGGTTTCCTGAAATGATAAGAGGTCTTCCTCCAGCCAGCGCCGGAATTCCCGGTCGGCATAGTAAGGGGTATGGAGAACGACCGAATCCGCCCCGATCTCTTCGGCCAGGGCGACCGAGCGCTTCACCCGGGCGGTCTCGTCCTTTTCCCAGCCGGGCGGGTTGAGAAAGTCGAAGGGGGAGTGAACCACCGGGATCGGGATGCCCCGTCGCCGGCAAAGTTCCCGGATAACTGTGGGCCGGACGGTCTCTTCATGTTCGTCCACGATCAACTCGACCCCGTCGAAGCCGGTTGCCGCCGCCGCGGCCAGGACTCCATCCAGGCCGAACCCGCTCAGGGATCCGCTCGAGAGCAAGACCCGGTTTTTTCGCTCTGGTCCATTCCCGGATTTCACGGGTTCGTTCGTTGTCATAACCGGGGCGTGGGGTATGAAGTATGAGATTTAATGGGCGAGCCTGAAGCCGTCCCGCCGAAGCGCCTTGCGCGGTGACTAAAAGCAATAATATCATGGCGCCGTGAGAACGGGGAGTTCAGGGAGGCAGCTCCGGAAAACCGGATTTTACCGGGCGGGTCGGGAATGACCTGGGAAATCATCCTGATAATCGGGCTCCTGGCCGGGGCTCTGGCCAGTTTCGCCCTGGAGAAGATCCCGCCCGATCTTACCGCCCTTTCGGTTTTTGCCGTCTTGCTGGCGAGCGGGGTGCTCGAGCCCCGGGACGCTTTCGCGGTTTTTACCAACCCGGCCCCGATCGTGGTGGGGGCGATGTTCATCCTGAGTGCCGCCCTGGAAAAAAACGGCGCGGTCGAGCCCATTGCCCTGGCTCTGAAAAAACTCGTCCGCTTCGGCCCGGGGGTTTTTCTCATGGTTATGGTGCTGTCGGCCGCCGTGGTTTCCGCCTTCATCAACAACACCCTGGTGGTGGTGATCTTTCTCCCGGTGGTTCTGAGCCTGGCCCGGGACCTCAAGCTCCCGCCCTCGCGCCTGCTGATCCCGCTCTCCTTTGCCGCCATTCTGGGGGGGAGCTGCACCCTGATCGGGACCTCAACCAACCTCCTGGTAAGCGGGGTGGCCCGGGAGGCGGGGGAGACCCCCATCCGGATGTTCGAACTGGTCGCCATTGGCGTCCCCCTCCTGGCGGCCGGCGCTCTCTACATTCATTTCTTCGGCCGCCGCCTGCTCCCCGACCGCAAGACCCTGACTTCGGTCCTTTCGGACCAGGAGCGCCGGGAATACATCATCGAAGCTTTCGTGAGGGAAGCTTCCCCCCTGGCGGGCAAGTCGCTGGCCGAATCGGGCCTGCTGGAGGGAAAGGGGATGCGGGTTCTGGCGATTATCCGTGACGGCCGGACCATCTCGGACGATCTGAACCTGGTCCGGCTCCGGCCCGGTGACCGGTTGGAACTGGCCAGTCGTCCTTCCGGGATCGCCCGTACCCGGGTTCTGCAAGGCATAGATTTCACTTCCGAAACCGGATCCGGGCTGGAGGCCATCGCCGCCCACGAAGGCCTGATCGTGGAAGGGGTGATCGGGCCCAGTTCTTTCCTGATCGGGAAGACCCTCTCCGAGGCCGATTTTCGCCTGCGCTACCGGATGATCGTCCTGGCC
>CAZIEA010000177.1:4244-5234 GCA_964538495.1 uncultured bacterium
GGCCGTCCACCGGCGGGGCCGGATGCTGCGCCAGGAGCTGACGGCCCTGAGACTGGAATTCGGCGACACCCTGCTCCTGCTCGGCACCGATACCGCTATCGACAACCTGCGCGGCGACGAGGATATCCTGGTGATCGATCGTCCCCACACTCACCCGCTGGCCCGCCGGCCGAAGATGTTGCTGGCTTTGGGCGTGATCGCCGCCGTCGTGGCCGGGGCCGCGAGCGGGGCGGTCCCGATCGTTCTATTTCTGGGCGGGTGCCTCAAGCCCCAGGAAGGTTACCAGGCGGTGCAGTGGGATCTGATGTTCCTGATCTTCGGGATGCTGGCATTGGGGGAAGCGATGCAAAGGACGGGGACCTCGCAGTACTTCGCGGAAAAACTCCTGAACCTGGTTTCGAGTCTGGGCTTCGGCGCCTACCGCCCCCTGGCCATGCTGGCCTGTGTTTACCTGCTAACTTCCCTGCTCACCGAGATTCTTTCCAACAACGCCGCCGCCGTGCTTTCGGCCACGGTGGCGATCGGGATCGCCCGGGTATTGGGGGTGAACTCCCGGCCCTTCATCGTGGCCGTGGCCATGGCCGCCAGCGCCAGTTTCGCCACCCCGATCGGCTACCAGACCAACGCCGCTCAAGATCCTGTTCTTCGCCATCAGTGTTGCCCTGATTCCGCTGCTCTGGCCTTTCTAAGAACCGCGAATCTCGCGAATCCCCGCCAACGGCAGCTAAGATTCCGCGGATTGCCGCAGATTATTTCTTTTCCACAGATTTCACTGATTTACCCGGATTTTTTCTTCAGGCCCTTCATGGTAAAAAATCAGGCTGAAGGCTGAAGGAACTACCGCCGCATTCACATGTAGGTCATGTAGAAGGGTTCAGGGTTCGGGGTTCAGGTCTCAGGCGCGAATCGGGGTCGGTATCGGTATCGGAATCGCTATCGGGCAAAATCAGGCTGAAGGCTGAAGACTGAAGGCTGAAGGAACTGCCGCAC
>CAZIEA010000178.1:0-5221 GCA_964538495.1 uncultured bacterium
GACGAGGCCTTCGCTCAATATTGTAAAGAAATCGCTCTTAACCTTGAACCGCTTTTCCAGGGAGGCGGGAAGTTCACATTCCACTTCCGCCAGGGTTTCCTGCTTGAGATCGGCAAAGGGCGTCTCGGCGCGCGCCGCGACCAGGCAACGGGCCAAATCGAGCGCCTTGTCATCGTATTCCTCCCCCATGCTCCGGATCCCGAGGGCGATCGCTTCCACCCCGGCGGTATTGATATTGAGCAGGCCGTCGGAATACACGGTAAAGTACGATCTTAACCCCCGGAAAGGTTCATCTTCTCCGCCCGATTCTTCCCCCTCTTCTGGCGGAAGTTCGATCCGCTCGGGCGCGTCGCCCCGAAATAACCTCTCCCCCACCCCGAGCACGAGCCGGAGTTCGCCGAGCGATTCCAGGGGGGCCTTCTTGCATTCATAACCGGGATCGAGCAACCCGTAATCGCTTTTGCCCTCGTCATTGGAAGTGATCCAGTTGGCCAGGGCCGCGGCGATCGTTTCGGGCTCATCCACCTGGAGATGCTCGAAAAACCACTCCAGGGCCGCGACCATCTTCTCGTCCTCGGGCCAGGGGTCGTCGGATTCTTCCTCGCCCTCGCCGGACTCGCCCTCCGACTCCCCCCCCTCGAGGCTCTTGATCAGGGCACCGATCTCGGAAATTCCCTTGTCCTCCTTGATCAGGACATTGAGGTTGAACTTGCTCTCTTCATCCACGACCAGGAAGGAATACCTGCCCCGGCCCAGGGGGACGTCCACCTCGGGAACGGCCCAGGCTTCATCCAGGGTATCCACCGGCTTGGCCTCGATGTTCCCCTCGGCCGCCTCGGTTTCCTCCAGGTCGGCAATCTTATCCTGGGCCAGCAAGGCCATGGCTTGAGCGACCCCGGCCCGGGCCAGGCAGTAGGCTTCCTCGCTGTCCCGGAAAGAGGAGGCCATCCGGGAATCGAGGCTGATCAGGTAGCCGAACTGGAGAACGATGATGCCCAGAACCGCAGCCAGCATCACCACCACCAGCAAGACGATTCCTTCCTGGCCCCGGGAGGCGCAAGCCGGGCGGCGGGGGCTCACTTGGACGTCTCCTCGGGAGCCAGCTTGCTTCCCCCCGCCGGAATCCAGGCGCTGAGCGAGAACCGGCGCGGCTCCTCCTCGTCCTCGTCCCCCACCGCGATGGTCACCGAAACCGCCCGGGGCAGGTGCTCCATCTCCTCCAGGTCCCACTCGTCTTCCCACTCGCCGGTCTCATCGTCGAAATACTTGAAATCCAGGGCCCGGATCCCCTCGGCCAAAACGATCTCCCGGCCATCCTGGAAAGGATTCTTCGGGTTGAAGAAAGGAGCCATCCGCATCATCAGCTTGTCGTCTTCCAGGTAATAACCCAACTCGTAAGTGGCGTAACCCGCCGATGCCTCCGCGCCCCCCCCGCGCAGGAAGGTGGTGGAGACGAAATCGAGGCGGTCGGCTTCCAGCCCTCCCCGCCAGCGGTCGTCGCTAGCGAAAAGCGCCGGAAGATCGTCTTTTTCCCGGTTGAACCCGGGGAGCAAGGGCAGATAGGCTCCGCTAACTTCCCTCTCCAGGGCGCCCAGGACCACTCGCGCGGTCTGGAACGAGGTGGAACCTTCCCGATAGCGGGCCGCGGTGGTCAGGATCGTGGTATAAGCCCAATATGCCGAGCTCAGGACCAGGGCGGAGAGGGCCGCGGCCACCAGGAGTTCGATAATGGTGAACCCGGCCTGCTTCCCCGGAACCGCGGTCATTTCTCCTCCGGAGGGGGATAGATAGGATCCACGATCCAGGTCGCCAGCTCCAGGGACCCGCCTTTGCTTCCGTCAGCCCCGAAGCCGGCTTCCTCCCCGGAGCGGGCCTTGAGCTCGGCCAGAAGGGCGGGTTCATCCGCCGCAACCTGAACCTGCCAGCGCATTCGGGAATTCCCCTCGACTTCGCCCGCATAGTCGCCTTGAGCCTCGGGCAGCCCGACGGCTTCGACCTCGGCCAAACCGGAGACCGCCCCCAGGGTTTCGTAGGTTTTTCCCTTGGACCGGCCGAAGGCAGCAAGAAAACCGCCAAAAGTCACCAGGAGCGGGGTCAGGGCCACCGCCAGCAGAGCCACGGCCACCATGACCTCGATCAGGGTGAAGGCGGCTTCAGCCCTTGACCTGGATAACGCTGCGCCCGACATAGGGTTTGACCTCGATGATGTACCTTGTCCCGTAAGAACCTTCCCGGCGCAGCTCGACCGTGGCTTCATCGGAGTTTCCCCCGGGATAAAAGCGCAGGGGGGATTTCAGGATCCCGGAGAGGCGCACCTCCTCGGGAAACGGGACCGGCCGGCCCAAGCGGCCCGGGGCCGGCTCCTCGGTTCCCTCCGGCCCCATCCGGGTCGCCCAGTAGCGGCGGCCGGCGCGGTCGAGATGGAAGTAATAAGGCCTTCCGTCCAGAATGGCCCGGGCCCGGGTGTAGTCCAGGGTCCCGGCCAGGCGGTTGGCGAAGCCGGCCAGTTCACGGGTGCCGGTCAGGGCTCCCAGGTTGGGGAAAGCCAGCAAGGCCAGGATGGCGATCAGCCCCACCACCACCGAGATCTCGATCAGGGTGAACCCGCTCTCTCCCCGCGACCGTCTCATTTCTTCCGGACCGGGCGGGCTTTAATTAGTGACATCCAGGTTTTCCCCATCCCCCCCGGGCGCCCCGTCCTTGCCGTAGGAAATGATGGTGAAGTCCCCCGCGGTCCCGCCTTTCTGATAAACATAGTCGTTGCCCCAGGGGTCCTTGGGAATATCCTTTTTCTTCAGATAGGGACCGGACCAGCCGGAGGCGGCCCCTTCCGGGCTCAGAAGCGCGTTCAGGCTGGCGGGATAATCGTAAACGTCGGCGTAATACATCTCGAGGGCGTTCTCGAAAGCCTTGATCTGGACCTGGGCGGCCGCGGTCTTCCCCTTCCCGATCCGGCCCAGGAAAGCGGCCCCGACCACCGCCATCAGGAGTCCCATGATGGCAATCACCACCATAAGCTCGACCAGGGAGAAGCCTCCCTCCCTCCTTTTCCATTTGTCTTGTTTCATCTCCTTAACCTCCTGTCTCGATGAGTTCGTCCTATGGCATAGAGCATGGAGCATAGGGCATAGAGTTAGGGTTCAGGGTTCAGGGTTCAGGGTTCAGGAAAACCGGTAATCCGTGATCAGTAATCCGTAATCCGTCGCCTTGATTTGTGTGGATTCGCGAGATTCGCGGTTCAATCGGTGCGGCGGTTCCTTCAGCCCTCAGCCTAACTTCCTTACCACAGAGAGCACAGAGGAAAACCAGAGGCCACAGAGAATTATTTTTTCACCATGAAGGTCATGAAGAACATGAAGAAAAAAATCCGTGTAAATCTGTGTAATCGGTGGACAGACCTTAATCTGCGGTAATCTGCGTAATCTTAGTTTTGCGGTTAAATCTCAGTTCTACATGATCTCGGACATCTGCAGGATCGGCAGCAAAATCGAGATCACGATGAAAGCCACCACCACTCCCATGACCAGGATCATCAGGGGTTCCAGGACCGTGGTGAGAACGCTGACCGAAGCTTCGACCTCGTCCTCGAAGGAATCGGCCATCTTGAAGAGCATGTCCTCCAGGGAGGCGCTGGACTCCCCGACCGCGATCATGTGCACCACGATGGGAGGGAAGACCCGGCTGCGCCGGAAGGGATCGGCGATCGAGCGGCCGGCCCGGACCGCCTCCTTGGCCTCCTCGACCGCTTCCCCCACCGCCTCGTTGTTGACGATCCCCTTGACGATGTCGAAGGAGGCCAGCAGAGGCGTCCCGCTCGAGATCATAATGGCCAGGGTCCGGGCGAAACGCACCACCGTCATCTTGCGCACGATCGGCCCGAAAATGGGCATCCGGAGTTTCCAGCGGTCCACTAGGTAGCGGCCCCGCTTGCTCTTCTTCCAGGTCCGGAAAAGAGCGTAAATCCCGCCCAAAACCAGGGCGCCCGCCCACCAGTATTCCCGGATGGCGGCGCTGATGCCGAGCAGAACCGTGGTCGGCAAGGGAAGGGCCCGCTGGCTGTCCTCGAAGAGGACCTGGATGGTGGGGACAACCTTGATCAGCAAAAAAACCACCACCAGGACCCCGACGGCCATGACCACCACCGGGTAGAGCATGGCGCCCCGGACCCGGGAGCGCAGTTTCAGGTTTTTCTCGGTCAACTCGGCCAGCCTTTCCAGGACGGATTCCAGAGCCCCGGCGGTCTCCCCGGCCCCGACCATGTTGCTGTAAAGCGCCGAAAAAATTTTCGGATGTTGGGAGAGAGCATCGGCGAAGGTCGTGCCCCCGTTGACCTGGTCCCGGAGCCGGATCACCACCCTTTTCAGGGGGTTGCCCTCGAACTGCTCGATCAGGGCGGTCAGGGAGGGGACCAGGGGCATCCCCGCCCCCAGGAGGGTCGAAAGCTGGCGGGTAAAAACCGCCACGTCGGTAGCCTTGACCCGCCCCAGCAGGCGCGAAACATTGACATCGCTCTGGATCCCGATCTTGTCCTCGCTCCGGGCAATCGCGGTCGGAAACAGCCCTTGCCGGCGCAAACGAACCCGCGCGTCGGCCGGGGTGTCGGCATCGATGATCCCGGAAACCTGGGAGCCTTTCCGGTTGAGCGCCTTGTATTCGTATACCGCCATTTCAGCCTGCAGGGTTCATGGTTCAGGACGCGCAATTTTTGCACCTGATTGACTCTGATTTTCTCTGCTTACCTCTTTTTCCACAGATTTCACAGATTTATTCTTTTCCAGCGTTTTTGTGGGGTCGTTATCGTTATCGTTGTCGTGATCGTAGTCGGGGGGTGGGGTATGGGGTGTGAGTTCCTTCAGCCTGGTTTTCTACATGCCCTACATGTCTACATGTGAATGCGGCGGCGGTTCCTTCGGCCTTCAGCCTGCATTTTTCACCATGAAGATCATGAAGGTAAAATCTGTGAAATCTGTGGACGAATCGGCTTTCTTGGCGTCTTTGCGTCTTTGCGTGAGAAAAGTGGGTTTTCTACATGCCCTACATGTCTACATGTGAATGCGGCGGCGGTTCCTTCGGCCTTCAGCCTGCATTTTTCACCATGAAGATCATGAAGAACATGAAGGTAAAATCTGTGAAATCTGTGGACGAATCGGCTTTCTTGGCGTCTTGGCGTCTTTGCGTGAGAAAAGTGGGTTTTCTACATGCCCTACATGTCTACATGTGA
>CAZIEA010000179.1:0-5185 GCA_964538495.1 uncultured bacterium
CTCTTGGGTGGGATCTTCGGGGCCCTGGTTGTCCGCCTGGGCAAGGTCCCGCTCTCGCTTTCCACCAGCGGGGGGGCGCTGATCGCCGGGCTGGTATTCGGCTGGCTGCGCTCGGTGCACCCGACGTTCGGGCGCATCCCGGCCCCGGCTCTCTGGATCATGAACTCCGTCGGGTTGACCATGTTCATCGCCGCGGTCGGGATCGATTCCGGGCCCAGCTTCGTGACCGGGTTGCGGGAACTGGGTCTGGCCCTGCTTGTCGCCGGCATCGCCGCCACCTCGATCCCGATGATTCTCGGGATCCTGCTGGGGAAATACGCCTTCAAGTTCCACCCCGCCCTCAACCTGGGGGTGAACGCGGGGGCCCGGGTGACGACCGCGGCCCTGGGGGCCATCACCGACGCGGCGCAGAGCCAGGTCCCGGCCCTGGGCTACACCATCCCCTACGCGGTCTCCAACACCCTCCTGATCATCTGGGGGATCGTGATCGTCCTGATCACTTGAGCATGCCGGAGAGGTCCTCGAGCAGGGCCTGGAGGTCTTCCTCGTGCTCGACCTCGTCGGAGAGGATCTGGACGACCAGGTTGTAGGTGACGGGGTCCTTGCCCAAGGTGGATTCCAGCAGGCGGGTATAGACCCCGATCGCGCACTGTTCGCCCTTGATGTTCTGCTCCAGGATCTTCTTCACGAAGGGGTCGGCGGGGGCGTCGTAGCCGCAGTTGGTGAGGTCGTACCACTTTTTCGGCTCCAGCGTCGGGGTTCCCCCCAGCTGGATGATCCGGGTGGTGAGCATGTCGGCGTGCCGAAGTTCGTCGGCGGAATGCTGGAGTAGCTCGGCGATCACGGCGTCCTTCATCGGGCCCTTCACCACCTTGGCCCCCAGCCAGTACTGGTAATAGGCCAGCCACTCGTCGGAAAAGGCCCGGTTGAGGAGTTCCAGCAGTTTCCCGACGTCCATGCCTACGATCGCGATTCCCTTGGTTCCCATTTCCGGTCTCCTCTCTTGTGCCCCCGCCTCGGGGGCTTAGTTATGTCCTTCAAGTATCATAAACGATAGCGACCCCGATTCGCGATTTTTTGCACCTGATTCACTCTGATTACCTAACTTCCTTACCACAGAGAGCACAGAGGAAAACCTTCAGGACACAGAGAAGTTTCTTTTCTTACCATGAAGAACATGAAGGCCCGTAATCCGTGATCAGTGATCCGTCGAAATCCAGGATACAGGAGACAGGAGTCAGGAGAACCAACGTAATCCGTGATCAGTAATCCGTAATCCGTCACCTTGATTTGTGTAGATTCGCGAGATTCGCGGTTAATCCGTAGGCGAATCGGTTTTCTTTGCGTCTTGGCGCCTTTGCGTCTTTGCGTGAGAAAAGCGGGTTTTCTACATGCCCTACATGTCTACATGTGAATGCGGCCGCGGTTCCTTCAGCCTTCAGCCTGTTTTTTTAGCGCCAAACCTCATACCCCACACCTCACACCGAGTACGAGTTCGAGTACGAGTACGATTATCTGGTGACTCTATGCCCTATGCTCTATGCCCTATGCCAAAACATGCCCTACATGTGAATGCGGCCGCGGGCTACTTGCGGTAGCCGAGGGCTTCGGGGAGAAAATCCTCTATCTCCCGGATCCGGTTCTCGGTGGCGGGATGGGTGGAGAGAAACTCCGGCATCTTGGAATCCCCCGAGGCCATGATCCGGCGCCAGAAGGGGGCGGCTTCCCGGGGGTCGTAGCCCGCCTTGGCGGTCAGGATCAGCCCGATCCGGTCGGCCTCGTATTCCTGGACCCGGCTGTAGGGAAGCAGAATCCCGATCTGGCTCCCCAGGCCCCAGGCGACCAGGGCGATCGTCCGGGTGGTCTCCGGCTCTTTTTCCAGGGCCGCGGACAGGACCGAGGTCCCGATCCCGGCCAGGAGCATCTGGCTCAAGCGCTCGTTGCCGTGATTGGCGATGGCGTGGGCCACCTCGTGCCCGATTACCACCGCCAGGCCGTCGTCGTTGAGGGTATAGGGAAGCATTCCCGTGTAGACCGCGATCTTGCCCCCGGGCAGGCACCAGGCATTGATGGTTTTGTCGTCCTCGATCAGGGAAAACCGCCACTTGAAGTAAGAAAGCCGTGCGGAGTAGCCCGATTCCTCCAAGAACTCGTTGGCGGCGTTGGCCACCTTCCAGCCTACCCGCTTGACCTGGTCGGTGGCCCTCTCGTCGGAAGAGATAACGGACTCGGACAGGATTTCCCGGTAGGCGGCGAACCCCATCTTGGAGACCTCCTCGTCGGAAAGGAGGTTGAGCTGGGACCGCCCGGTATGGGGCACAGTGGCGCAGCCCGCCAGCAGCCAAACCAGCGCCGCGCCGAGAACCGGTCTGAATCCGAACTTGATCATAGCGCCGATACCGTCTGTCATCCAGGCTACCACTCCGCGCCCGTCCGCGCCATTTTTCCGCAGAGACGAAACCGGCCCGGTTTTATTCAATTCCGCCCGGTCTTGAGCCGGGTATCCCCGGCGGCGGCCCGCAGGGCCGCCAGGGCGCTGATCTCCTTGTCCTTGATCTCGAGCATGAGGTCAAAGTCGAAGGGCCGGGAGGATTTCAGGAATTTTTTGAACTCTCCCAGGCCCATGCTTTCGCCGTGGCTTCCCGGGCGTTTCCCGGGCTCTTGGCAACTGTAGTCGATCATCGGGAGCCCGTCTTCGCTTTTCCAGGTCGCGCTCAATGCCGCCAGGGCTTCCGGCAAGCTCATTCCGGAGGGGAGGAGCCGGTCGTGGAAGACGTCGAACAGGACCGGGATCCCGGTTGCCGCCTGCAGCTTCAGGCAGTCGGAAAACCCATAAGAACGATCGTCGTTCTCGATCACCAGACGGCGCCTGACCGCCGCCGGGAGCCTCTTGGAGCGCGCGGCGAAGCGCTTCAGGCTGCGTTCGCGGTCGCCGTAGACGCCGCCGACGTGAATCTGGATCTTGGCCGTTTTATCCAGCCTCATGGCATCCAGGACCTCGGCGTGGTATGTCAATTCGGCCCGGCTGCTTTCCCAGATCTCTTTCCGGGGGGAGTTGATCAGGGTGAACTGGTCCGGGTGCATGGAGATTCTCATCCCCCGCGTCCGGATGAATTCCCCGATTTCCTCCAGTTCCGCCCGGAAGCGCCCGGCCCAGTCGAAACGGCAGACCGGGTGGGAGGCGAAAGGGACCAGATCGGAACTGATCCGAAAAAAAAGCAGGCCCCGGGATTCGTTCCAGTCCAGAACCTTCCGCAGGCAGGAAAGGTTGAGCGCGACGGTTTCCGCGATCCGCTCCGGGGAATAGGAAGCCAGCCGGAAGGTCCGGCTGGAAGTGCAGCCCAGCGAGCGGTTGAGGCAGGGATACCCGATCTTCATCAGCGAATTAAACTACATGCCCTACATGTCTACATGTGAATGCGACGGCGGTTCCTTCAGCCTTCAGCCTATTTTTCTCACCATGAAGGACATGAAGGCCCGTAATCCGTGATCAGTGATCCGTCGAAATCCAGGATACAGGAAACAGGAGTCAGGAGTCAGGAGAACCAACGTAATCCGTAATCAGTGATCCGTAATCCGTCACCTTGATTTGTGTAGATTCGCGAGATTCGCGGTTAATCCGTAGGCGAATCGGTTTTCTTTGCGTCTTGGCGTCTTTGCGTGATGAGGCGGCAGTTCCTTCAGCCTTCAGCCTAATTTCGCCCGATAGCGATTCCGATACCGACTCCGATTGCGATTACGATAACGACAACGATAACGAATTAAACTACATGTTCTACATGTCTACATGTGAATGCGACGGCGGTTCCTTCAGCCTTCAGCCTATTTTTCTCACCATGAAGGACATGAAGAGCATGAAGGCCCGTAATCCGTGATCAGTGATCCGTAATCCGTCACCTTGATTCGTGGGGATTGGCGAGATTAGCGGTTTCGAATTTGCCTTTCATGTGAATGCGGCGGCGGTCCCTTGACCATTTGCGGAAAAAAAGAAGTTCTCGGTGGGGAAACGGTTTAATCGGCTAAAAGGGCCTGGAGGCTCGCGGCGGCCTCGGTGATCCGGCCCGCGCCCATCAACAGGGCGGTATCCCCCGGCCGGAGAAAAGCCGCCAGCAGAGCGGGGATTTCCTGGACCGGGAAAGGCCCCCGCGCTTTCGCCCCCCGCTCGGCGATTTCCGCCGCCAGGACCCGGCTGTCGATCCCTTCCAGGACCGGCTCGAAGGCCCCGTAGAGGTCGGTGACGAAGATCTCGTCGAGTCCGAGCAGCGCCTCAGCCAGTTCCCCCCGAAAGCGCTTCAGGCGCGAGTAGCGGTGAGGCTCGAAGACGCCGACCAGGCGCCCGGGGGCGGATCCCCGGGCCGCGGCCACGGCCGCCCGGACTTCGGTGGGATGGTGGGCGTAGTCCTCGATCAGGAGGATATCTCCCGTTCCCGGCTTGGCCTCCATTCGGCGGGCCACCCCGGGGAAGGAAGCCAAGGCGGCGCGGACATCTTCGGCGTTTACGGAGTTTTCCAGGGCGGCGGCGGCGGCCAGGAGGGCATTGAAGGCGGCGATCCGTCCGAATCCCGGGATTTTCAAGGGCAGGGAATTCCCCCCGGGGGGGTCGAGGCGGAAGGAAACCGTCCTCCCTTCCTGCCGGACTTCCCGGAGCCGATAGCCGTTTCCGGGACCTTCGCCGAACGCGACGAGGCGGACGAAAGGGGGCGCGGCTTCTCCCAACCAGGGTTCGGTGTCCGGGTAAAAGAGAGTCCCCCCCGGCGCGATTTTCCGGGCGAATTCGCCGAAGGCGCCGCGGAGGGAATCCAGGTTCGGATAACGGTCCACGTGGTCGAGTTCCACCCCGGTGACCAAGGCGGCCGCCGGCGCGAAACGCCGGAAAGAACCGTCGCTCTCATCGGCTTCCGCGACCAGGAATTTTCCCGACCCCCAGCCCCCGTTCCTCTCCAGTCCCAGGATTCTGCCCCCGACGGCATAGGCCGGGTCCAGCCCGGCCCGGATCAGGATCCAGGCCAGGAGAGCCGAAGCCCCGGTTTTTCCGTGGCTCCCGGCTATTGCCAGCCCGCGCTTGGTCTCAAACATGAGAGCGAGCAACTCCGAGCGGTGCAGGACGGGGATTCCCCGCCGGGCGGCCTCTTGGAGTTCGGGATTGGCCGCGGCCACGGCGCTGGAGTAAATCACGGTCGCGGTG
>CAZIEA010000180.1:0-5183 GCA_964538495.1 uncultured bacterium
AACATGAAGAGCATGAAGTTTTAATCTGTGTAATCTGTGGACGAATCGGTTTTCTGCGTCTCGGCGTGATGATGGCGCGCTCACCTGGTGACGGGGAAGTCCCCGAGTTTCCCGAAGTAGAAGCGGGTCAGGGCCCGCGCCGACCACAAACCAGTGGAATCCCGGAAGATTCCGGCCTCGTCGGTCCCGTCGCCGTCGTAGTCGGCCGGGACCGGCGTGTCGAGGTTGCCCCCGAAATAACGGCGGGTCAGGCCCCGGATTGCCCAGAGTCCGCCGACCGGGCGGAAGACCGCCGGCTCCCAGGTTCCGTCCCCGTCGTAATCGCCCGGAACCGGCAGGTCGGTCCCGGAGCCGAAATAAAACCGGCTCAACCCGCGCGCCGCCCAAAGCCCCGAGGATGGGCGGAAGACCGCGGCTTCCCCCGTTCCGTCCCCGTTGTAATCGCCGGGGACGGGCAGGTCGCTCCCAGCGCCGAAATAGATCCGCGTGAAACCCCGGATCGCCCAGAGGGCGAAGCCCGAGCGGAAGACGGCGGGGAGGGTTTTGCCAATGCCCCGGTAATCTCCGGGGACCGGCCGGTCGGAGGCGCCCCCGAAATAAAACCGGCTCACCCCCCGCAACCGCCAGAGCCCCAAACCGGGGCGGAAGACCGCGGCTTCGGCTTCAGCGCCCGCTCCGTAGTCCCCAGGGACCGGGCAGTCGGATTCGCCCCCGAAATAGAACTTGCTCCAGCCCCGAACCGACCAGAGGCCCGCCGCGGGGCGGAAGACGGCCGCTTGAGCGGTCCCGTCGCCGCTAAAGTCGCCGGAAACGCTCAATCCCGGCGGCACGCCGGTCGAGAACAAGCCGGAGGCGGGGTCGCCCAAGAGGTTGAAATCGTAGAGGTTCATCAGCCACATATATTGGTCATAAGCCTCGGACATGGCCTGCTTGGTCAGGCCCAGGGCCTCCCCGGCGGCTTGCCCCGCCGAAAGGCGGTTCAGGTAGGAGTAGCCGATCCCGGAAGCGGTGGGGCTGCCGGCGAAGTTTCCGTAGGTGTCCCGGTAGGCGTCGCCCCAGGTGTCCCGCGTGGCCGCGACCGTTCCCACGGCTCCGCGCCGCAAAAGCGAATATTGCAGGTTGCCGCCGTATTCGGGATGGCCGGTCTGGCAGGAGTTCTGGTAGGTGAAAGCCGGGCGGCAATCGTCCAGGGCCGGACAGTCCGAGGCTTCCAACAGGGTCCCGTCCCAGCAGCCGCCGTAGCCCACCAGGACCGAGTCGCTCTCACCGTGCCCCGCCCAGCAGACCACCCCGGGGACAAGCGCGGCCCAGCGGTCCCGAACCAAAGTCCCGCCGCGGAGCTCCTGGTCGCCGGGATAAATCGAATCCGCCCCGCAGGGTCCCGATCCCTGCTGGTACATCCGCCAGAGCGAGAATCCCCGCGCCAGGAAATAGTCGGCCTTCATCTGCTCGGCCAGAGCGGCCTGGTCGTAGCCCTCGGCCAGAAAACTCATCGGGAGCAAGGCGCTCCTCCGGCGGGAGATATCGGATTCGCTCTCGTAGCGGATAATCTTGTCCAGGATCATGTCCAGGGCGGCGTAATCGCCCCCGTAAACCGGGATTCTTCCCACCAGGACCTCGGGGGTGATGTCCACTCCCCCGGGCTGGGTGTCGTCGTAGTATTCACCGTAGTAGCCGTTGCCGTTGAGGTCCCAGTTCCCGGTGAGGTCGGCGTAATAGTAGTCCGTGGGGGCGACGTCCATGCCCCACTCCGGATAGCGCACCCAGGGCCAGCAAAGCTTCATGGGGACGTCCCCCTGGACGCTCTCGCTCCAGTCCGGGTAGGGATCCCCGATCAGGAGAACGTACTCGATGCCCAGGGGAATGTAATTGTCCTGCAGCCACTTCCTGATCTTCTCGGGCTTGTGGTTAGGGGCCTGGCCGACCTGGCTTCCCCACTGGGTTTCCGTGACAACCGCCACGCCGTGGCCCCGGCGCGTCTTGTGGGAAATGAATGCGGCCAGCCGGGAACTGCCGGCGCGGACGGCGTTGGTGGTGACGATCACGTAATCGCTCCCCGCGGCCAGTCCTTTCCCTCCCGGGGACAGGGGATACCATTCCCGCGCTCGGGCCGGATCGTGGAAAAGGCCGGAGGCGAAATCGTCCGGAATTGCGTCCGCCACGCGCGCCTCCCCGGCGGCGGATCGCTCCCAGGCGATTCTAATCGCGGCCGTTTCGACGAGTTCCAGCCTCCCGGAACGGGCCCGGTAGCGAAAGGGGGTAAAGGCCACGCGGGCGAAGACCAGCCGCCGCCGCCGCTCCACCGAGACCAGCCGGGCGCAAGCCTCCGGCCGGGGATCGTCCAAGCGGCAAACCGGCCCCGGGGCCATGTTCCGCCCGGAAGGGAAAAACCGGCCCGGCTCATCGGGACGGCCGGGGGGACGGGCTTGAGATCGTAGCGCCCGGGAAGAGCGGCCGCGCGCGCGGAGACGATGCTCACGGCCACGGTGGCGGGGAGAGCGTCAGGCGGGAGCAGGACGCTATAGACGCGGGAGGGGAGAAGGGGCTCCCCCGGGGCGCCGGAGGGGGAAAAACCCTCCATCCGGATCGTCCATTCTCCCGCCGGGTCCGGAACCAGGCGGTAGCTCCCCGCCGCCGCCTCCAGAACCAGGCTCTCCGCGGGCCCGGCGGAGGAAAGCTGCCACCCGGCCAAAAGCAAAGCCAGAAACGGAAACAAGGCTCGACGGGCTTTCATGCCGTCCTCCCGGGAAAAAGCGGCGACTCGCGCCGCTGCCCACTTTGCATTATGCCCCGGAGGCCTTTCCGGGTCAAGACGTCAGAGGCGAATGCGCCAGAAGCTCCTTCCGGCGGCGGGACAGGCGCTTCAGGGCCGCCTCGCGCTTGAGGGCCGAGGAGCGGTCGGGTTCGGGCTCGCAGTGGACCAGCGCCACCGGTCGGCGGGAAGCCGTGTACTTGCCGCCCCGACCCCGGTTGTGCTCCCCGAGGCGCCGGGCAAGATCGGTGGTAATTCCGGTATAAAGGCTGCCCCCGCGGCAGCGGACGATGTAAACGAACCAGGGCGCCGGCCTCTTAGTCATGGGCGCATTATCCTCAGGTCACGATCTGGCCGGCGCCGTCGACCACGAACTTGTAGGAGCAGAGTTCGCGCAGACCGATGGGGCCGCGGGCGTGCAGCTTCTGGGTCGAGATCCCCATCTCGGCCCCCATCCCGAAGCGGCTCCCGTCGGTGAAGCGGGTGCTGGCGTTCCAGAAGACCGCGGCCGCGTCCACGGAAGCCTGGAATTCCCGGGCCGCCTTCTCGTCGGCGGTGACGATGGCCTCGCTATGCCCGCTCCCGTGCCGGTTGACGTGGGCGACGGCCTCCGGCAGGGAGTCCACCACCGCCACTCCCATGATCAGGGCTAGGTACTCGGCGTCCCAGTCTTCGGGCGCGGCCGGCTTCAGGACCGCCGCCAGATCGGCCGGAGCCAGGGAAAGGGCGCGAGCGTCCAGGCGCAGTTCGACCCCCCGGGCGGCGAGCGCCCGCAGAATCCGGGGCAGGAAAGCTTCGGCCACGGCGGCATGCACCAGGAGCTTCTCGGCGGCGTTGCAAACGGCGGGCTTCTGGGTCTTGGCGTTGATCACGATGCTCTCCGCCATCCCCAGGTCGGCCGATTCATCCACGTAAACGTGGCAGTTGCCGGCGGCGGCAAAAAGCAAAGGCACGGTGGCGGTCTTCAGGAGCGCCGCCTTCAGCCCCTCCCCTCCCCGGGGGATGAGCAGGTCGATGTAACGGTCCTGGGAGGCCAGTTCCCCCAGCGCCTCGTGCCCGCCCCCCGAGGCCAGCGCGAGGGCCCCCGCCGGGAACCCGCAACGTTCGAGCGCGCCGGCGGCGGCGGCGGTGATGGCCGCGTCCGAACGGCCGGCCAGCGAAGACCCCCGCAGGATTCCAGCTCCTCGCCCACCGGGTCGGGGAGCGCGGCCACGTCGCGCACCCCCGCGACGGTCTGGGCGAACTTGGCCTCCGTGAGCCGGAGCCGGTCGATGAGCTGGGGCGCCACCTTTCCCTTCTCGGCGTCGGCCACATCGGCCGCGTTGGCTTCGAGGATCCGGGGCGTCTCGGCTTCCAGGGCGTCCGCCATCGCCAGCAGGGCTTCGTTCTTGGTCTCCGTGTCCAGGACCGCCATCCGGCGGGACGCCTCCCGGGCGGCCCGGCAGATCCCCTCCATCCGCATCGTCTTCTTTTTATCCGGCATCTTCCGCGACCTCCTCTTTAGGCCCGCCTGTTTCGCCGACGGGGCCTCAGTCCCGGGCCATCTCGGCATAGCCGTTGTTGAAAGTCGTCTCGCAGTCGTAACCGGAAAACCGCAGAGTCATGGAGTTGCCGTTGATGCTCCCGCTTCCGGAGATGTCGCCCGGGCAGTAAGCGGGGAGGCCCAGTTCGAAGTCGAAGGAGTTCCCGTTCATGTCTCCCGAAATCGTGCCGCTGTCTTCGTAGTTGACGTTGTAGGTTCCCGTGAAACGCGAGCCGGTCTGGTTCAGATTCAGGATCAGGACCCCCCCGTAACTGTCGGAAGTGAAAAGCCCACGCCAGGTCCCGGCGATGTTCCCCGCGGGCTCGTCCCCGCCCCCGGAGCTGCTGGAGCCGCAGCCGGTGCCCAGAAGCGCCGCCCCGGCCACGATCAGGGCCGCCGCGATCGTTTTCCGCGCATTCCGTACTTTCATCATCCCCTCCCGGTTGAGATTGCGCGCGCCCGGGTCTCCTCCCTCCTTGGGCGGGTTGGGACCCGGGTTTTGTTATTTAACCACAGAATCCACGGGCGCGCGGATAATTCCGCCCACCGCGCCTGGTATCCCCGCCCGGGCAGCGGGCTCTCAGGTTCTCGTTCCCGCGCCCGCTTTGGCCGGCTATCCCTTGAAGACGCGGTCGAAGAAGTCGATCATGGCGTCCCACGCCCCGATCGCGGCCAGAGCGTTCGTCTCCGCGTTCGCGGAAGCAAACACCAAGTTGCGGCAAACTTCCGCCGCGGGCAAGTACGGCAGGCTGACGAGGTGCCCCGCCCCCTCCGCCCTGAAATACCGGCAGTCGCATCCGTGCATCCGCCGGCGCTCTACGACCGCTTCCGCGAAAGCAGCAGCCGGCCAAACCAGGTCATTCGTCCCGGCCGCCAGGAAAACCGGGCCGCGGACGCGCTCCACGGGTA
>CAZIEA010000181.1:0-5178 GCA_964538495.1 uncultured bacterium
CCGCGGCCAGGGACTCCCGGGCCAGGTCGAGGGCGGCCTCGACCGCCCGGGAGCGGATCTCATCCCGGGAACCGCCAAGGAGAATTCGCTCCTGCCTTTCCCCTCCTTTCCAGGCCGCCCCCAGGTGCAGGAGGCCGACGGGTTTTTCGGGGCTGCCTCCCCCGGGCCCGGCAATCCCGGTGATCGCCAGGCCCAGGTCGGTATGGAAACGGTCCCGGGCCCCCCGGGCCAGGTTGAGAGCGGTCTCGGGAGAGACCGCGCCGTGCTCCAGGAGAATGTCCTCGGGAACCCCCAGGAATTCCCGCTTGGCGCGGTTTTCGTAAGCCGCGACGCTGCCGGCGAAAAAGGCCGAGCTGCCGGGAAGCGAGCTGAGCGCGGCCCCGAGCAACCCGCCGGTGCAGCTCTCGGCCGCCCCCAGGCTCATCCCGGCCGCGCGCAGCCCCCGGGCCAGGAGGTCCATCTTCTCGCTCAGGCGGTCTTGCACTTTTCCACCATGATGTTCATGAAGAGCATGAAGGAAAATCCGTGAGCCTGGAGGTTATCTGACACCAAGAGGCCGAGAAAGTCAAAAACATCCCCGGTTTGTGTTAAAATTAAAAATTCTGTTCCCTGGCGCCACCCCCCATGCCTCACGCCCCAATTACGATTGTGTCAACGACCACGAAAAAATCCGCGAAAAAGAAAACGGCCGCAAGGCCGGGGAGAGGAACCTGGTGGCTGGCGGGGATCCTCCTGCTTGCTTTTGCGCTGCGCCTGGTCTTCCTGCTCCAGATGGCCTCCAGCCCCATCGCCGAGATGCTGGTGGAGGACTCCCGGGTCTACCAGGACTGGGCGCTGCGAATCGCCGGGGGGGACTGGCTCGGGAGCGAGATTTTCCACGCCTTGCCCTTTTATCCCTACTACCTGGGGACGGTTTACGCCTTGATCGGGGAGCACCTGCAGTGGGCGCGCTTCATCCAGGTCCTGCTCGGGACCCTGAACTGCGCCCTGGTCTATCTGCTGGGGCGGCGGTTTTTCTCGGAGCGGGAGGGCCTGCTGGGGGCGGGCTTGACCGCCCTTTACGGCTGGCTGGTGGCCTACGATTCCGCCATTCTCTCCCCTACCCTGATTGTCACGCTCTCGGCGCTGCTTTTGCTTTCGCTGGCGCGGGCGGAAGCGGGAAAAAACCTTCCCGGTTGCCTGGGGGCCGGGCTCCTGGGGGGGCTGGCCACGACCGCCGGGGCCCACGTTCTGCTCTTTCTCCCGGCGGCGGCCGCCTGGCTGGGAATTCGTTTCCGTTCCCGGCGGGGCTCTTACGCCGCCGGTCTGTTCCTGGCCGGGGCCTTGGTCGTCCCGGCCCTGACGACCTGGCGCAATTACGCCGTCGGGGACGACTTCGTGCCCCTGACCGCGCACGGGGGCATCAACTTCTTCATCGGGAACAATCCCGCCGCCCGCGGGGTCTTCGAGCCGCCCCCGGGCCTGCGCACCGGGGGGGAGACCCTGCGCAAGGATTCCACCATGCTGGCGGAGAAAGCCCTGAACCGGAAGCTGAAGCCTTCCGAGGTCTCGAGCTTCTGGTTCGCCAAGGGGTGGGAATTTTTCCGCCGGGAGCCGGGAAAGGCGCTCCTGCTGCTGGGGAAAAAAGCCGTTATCTTCTGGGACGGCCTGGAGATTGCCGACGTCATTCATCCCTACTTTTTCCGGGATTACGCCCCCGTGATCAAGCTGCCGCTGCTGGTCTTCCCGGTGGCCGCCCCCCTGGCCCTGCTGGGCCTGGCCCTGGCCGTCCGGGGCGGGCGAAGGCGCATCCTCCTTTACCTCTTCATCGCGGCCTACTACCTTTCGGCCGTGGCTTATTTCATCAACTCCCGTTACCGGCTGCCCCTGGTCCCCATTCTCCTGCTTTTTGCCGCCTACGCCCTTTGCTGGGGGTTCGAGAGCTTCCGGCGCCGGCGTTATCTCCCTTTCTGGGGGGCCCTGGCGGCCCTGGCCGTCCTGGCGGTCCTGGTCAACCCGGGGTTGCTGGGGAAAAAACACGCCCGCTTCCAGCTTAACATGGGGGCCGGGCACAATCATCTCGGGGCCTTTTATACCTCCCGGGGGGATCTTGACCGGGCCCTGGCGGAATTCCGCCAAGCCCGCGAACTCGAGCCTACCCGGGCCGAGGCCTCCTATAACCTGGCCCAGGTCCTGTTCAAAAAAAGGGATTTTCCCCAGGCCGAGCGCTACGCCCGGGATTCCATCCGGCTCAACCCCTACTACGAATCCGGGCACCTGCTGTTGGGACTGATCCTGGAGGAGACCGGGCGCTTAGACGAGGCGGCCGCCAGGTACGCCGAGATCGCCCACAATCTCCCTGACCGGCCCACCGCCTACCTCCAACTCGGACGCCTGCTCATCCGGCGCGGGCGGCCGGCTGAGGCCGAGGCCGCCCTGATGAAAGCTCTGGCCGCCCACGGGGACAACCCCCACTTCTATCTCTACCTCTCCCTGGCCCGGGAGACTGCCGGCGACCTCTCCGGGGCCCTGGCCATCCTGGAAGAAGGAGCGGGAAAAATCCCGCCAAGCGGCCTGCTCCACCTGGAGGCCGGGCGCCACCTGCTCAGGGACCAGCAGAGGTTCCCGGAGGCTTTTTCCCGCCTGGAGCGGGCACGGGAGCTGATCCCGGGCGAAGCCCTGGTCTATTTCCACCTCGGGGATTACTACAACCGCGTCGGCGATGCCGCGGCGGCCCGGAAGAATTGGGCTGAGGCCGCCCGCCTCAATCCCCGAATCCCCGGCTTAAAGGAAAGGCTGCAAAACTAGGATTCCACGAATCCCCGCGAACATAAACTAAGATTTCGCAGATTCCCGCAGATTGATTTTTTCCACAGATTTCACAGATTAACTCAGATTACTTCTTTGCCGCGTCATTGCGAGGAGACCCGAACGTAGAGAGGGACGACGAAGCAATATCTTCCCCGGCTAAGTGGGGAATGAAAGCCCTGCGGGAGCGAAACGCCGGAGTCATTTCAGCAGGCGGAAAAACGGAAGTTTGGCGGCGTTTTTGTCGAAAGTGATTCCGGCATCGCAGCCACCGGCCCGAGCCGAGTGAGCAATAAGGATGTCGGCCAAGTCGGCCTTGCAGTTCCGTCCATCAGCCAGCAAACGCTCGATGACGTCCTCATGCTCGAACTGGAAAACGGGCATTTGCCGCATGTCCTGGAGCGAGTCCAATACTTCGTCGCGAGACTTGTCGTAGGCGCTTTCGAGCACCCAGATAGTCTCCAGGATCACGGCCAAAGGGACGAACAAACGCTCCCGGACTGTCTCTGCCTGCTTGAAGCGGCGGTAAACCGCGTCAGCCTGCTTGAGGTCGTCACGCACCAGAAACCGCACGATCACGTTCGTGTCCAGTGCGATCACCGGCGTCGGCTCCTGATTCTTTCCGCGACGGCCTCCTTCATCTGCTCCACGGTCCGGGGCGGCTGGGAAGGGCTGTGAAGTTTTCCGAACACTTCATCCACGGATTTCGTAACGGGCTTGAGGGTTGCTTCAGATCCGCCGTGAACGATGAACTCAACCCGGTCGCCGGAATGAAGACGGAGCGAATCCCTCACCGCCTTCGGTATCGTGATCTGCCCCTTGGTTGTCAGGGTTGCCGTAACCATATTTTCCTCTCCTTACCTTTTCCCCGCTACCTTACATTATGGTAAGGAGCCAGCCGGGCGTCAAGCGCTCTTTCCCCCCGGCTCGCAACAGCTTCATTTCAGGGCGTTTTCCCCGCCTTCACGGTTCTGAGTTGAGAATTCTTCCGCCAGTTCACCACAGAGCGCACAGAGGGAAACCAGAGGTCACAGAAATTTATGTTCTTACCACGAAGATCATGAAGAACTTGAAGAAAAATTCTGAGAAAAGCAGATTTTCTACATGTCCTACATGTGAATGAGGCGGTAGTTCCTTCAGCCTTCAGCCCGAAGGTAATCTGTGGACGGCAGTAATCTGCGGTAATCTTGGTTTAGATTCGAGTGGATTCGCGAGATTCGCGGTTTCAATTCGTGAAATTAGTGGATGGCGGGGGTCAGGCGCCGCGGGCGGCCCAGCGCCGGCGGTACTCGCGGGCGGCCTCCGAGTCGGTCCGGACTGCCCGGAGCACGAGATCGAAGGCATGGCGGGTTTGGCCGTCTCCATCCGGGGGCGAACCCAGGAGTTCCTCCAGGGCGGCGGCGTATTCCCCCCCGGCGGCCAGGAGCAGCCCCCGGGCCCGGGCCCCCTCCCCCGGGTCGGCGGGGTTTTGCGCCTTCCGGCCCAGGGCTTCCCGGGCCAGCCTGCCCAGGGCGAGCAAGGCCCGCATAGCGGCCACTTCGGGTTTTTCCTGCCAGGGGCCGGGCAGGGAGGAAAGCAGGCGGTCCGCCTCCTCCCGGCGGCCTTGGTGAAAGGCGATGATCCCCAACCCGCAGGCGGCCCGGGGATCGGCGGGTGCGGTCCGGCGCAGGGCCAGGTAGATGTCCCGCGCTTCCTCCCAGCCCCCCTTTTCCAGGAGCCGGTCGGCCCGGTCCGCGTCTTCTCCCCGGCATAGGGCAGAGAGCATAGGGCATAGGGCCGCAAAATCGGGGTCTTTGCCGGGTGACGCTGGAGGGGAGTCCACGGATTTCACGGATTGAACTTCAGACTGAAGGAACTGCCACCTTATTCACATGTAGAACATGTAGAACATGTAGAACTGATTTTTATCTGGGTTACTGCTTGAGGGGAATTTATAAATTTTACAGAGTCTACGGATTCCGTTGCTATCGCTATCGTAATCGGGACGTGATAATCAGAGAAATCAGAGTTAATCAGGTGCCAAAGCTTGTGCCTCCTGACTCCTGAATTCTGACTCCTGTATCCCGGGTTCCGACGGATTACTGATTACTGATCACGGATTACGTTGGTTCTCCTGACTTCTGAATCCTGACTCCTGTTTCCTGGTGTCACGGATCACTGATTACGGATGACGGATTACTTTTCCCGTCGGGAACGGGCTTGGTGTCCTGGCGGGCGAAAACCGTGATCAGGGGCCAGTTGTATTTCATATCGTGGGGGGGAAACTGGCCCCCGGGCAGGAGGTGCAACCGGGCGGGGTCGTAATCGGCTCCCTCCTCGTAGGGGGGAAAGGCCCCCCCGAAGACCAGCGGGCCCAGGGCGGGAGGGCGGGAGAAGCTCGCGATCCGGCGG
>CAZIEA010000182.1:0-5164 GCA_964538495.1 uncultured bacterium
GGACCGGGTTCCGGTCCTGGTCTTCGACGAGATCGACGCCAACGTGGGCGGCGAAATGGGCAACGCCATCGGGGAAAAGCTCGCGGCCATCGCCGCCCGGCGGCAGGTTATCTGCGTCACCCACCTGCCCCAGGTGGCGGCCTTCGGGACCAGCCACCTGCGCGTCCAAAAGACCGCCTCGGGGGGTCGGGCGGAGGCCCTGATCTCTTCCGTGGAGGGGGAGGAGAGGGTGGAGGAGGTGGCCCGGATGCTGGGCGGGAAAGACCTGACCAGCGTCGCCCTCCGGCACGCCCGCGAACTCCTGGCCCGGCGCGCTCCCGTCCGCCGGGCCCGGGGTAAACTCAGCTCGCGTGTCAGGCTCTCGCGGGGGCGGGCGAAAAACTCCGCGGCTTCGGAGGCCTCGATCATCTCCCCCAGGTAGAGGAAGACTACGTAGTCGGCCAATCTCCTGGCCTGGCGCAGGATGTGGGTGACGATCACGATGGTGTAGTTGTTCTTCAGGGCCAGGAAGCGCTCCTCAATGGCCCGGCTCGACTTGGGGTCCAGCGCCGAGGTGGGCTCGTCGCCCAGGATGATCTGGGGCTCCACGGCCAACCCCCGGGCCAGGCAGAGGCGCTGCTGCTGCCCGACCGAGAGCTGCGAGGCCGGGGCGTCCAACTTGCCGTTCACTTCCTCCCAGAGCTCGGCGTCCCGGAGGTAGCGCTCCACGATCGCGTCCAGCTCCCGCCGGTCCCGGGTTCCGTGCAGGCGGGGCCCGTAGGCGACGTTGTCGTAGATGGACATGGGCAGGGGAAAGGGGCGCTGGGAAAGCAAGCCCATCTTCCGGCGGATCTTGTTTACGTCCGTTTCGGGGGCGTAGATGTCCTGCCCATCCAGGAGGATGCCGCCGGAGACCCGGGCGTCCTCGACCAGATCCAGCATCCGGTTGAAGGATTTGAGCAGGGTGCTTTTCCCGCACCCGGACGGCCCGATGATGGCGGTGATCCGGTGCTTGGGGATGGCGAAGCTGACGTTTTTCAACGCCGTCTCGGCGCCGTAGGTTACGCTCAGGTCTTTTACCTCGATGTGGGGCGTAAATTCCATCGTTTTTCTCCACGGATTGAACTGCAGGCTGAAGGGATTGTCGTATCGTCCCTCGTCTTCGCCTCGGGACTTGTCGTATCGCCACGCCTTCGGCGCGGCTTGTCGCATCGCACTGCCCAGAGGTTCAGGCGTAAATCGGGGTCGGTATCGCTATCGCTATCGGGTCGGATTTTTTCTTCAAGTTCTTCATGGTCTTCATGGTGAGAAAAATAATTCTCTGTGGCCTCTGTTTTTTTCTCTGTGAACTCTGTGGTAAGGAAGTTAAGCAAAGGAAACCGCGAATCTCGCGAATCCCCGCAAATCCAGGTTCCGGATTACGGATCACTGATTACGGATTACGTCTTTCCTGAATCCTGACTCCTGTTTCCTGTATCCCGGGTTTTGACGGTTCACGGTTTACGGATTACGGATCACCACTTACTGCTCACTTGACGACATGGCGGGTGAAACGCCGGGTCAGCCAGCGCGCGAGCAGGCTGATGGCGAGGATGATCAGGGTCAGGATCAGGGCCGAGGCATAGGCCCTCTGCTGCACCTCGGGGAAGGGGGTGCCGAGCTGGAAGAAGACGGCCAGGGGGAGGGTGGCGGCCGGGCGCAGGAGCGAATAGGGGATGGAATCGCTGAAGCCGGCGGTGAAGATGACCGCGGCCGCGTCTCCCACCCCCCGGCCGAAGGCGATCAGGACCGCGGTGAGCAGGCCGGGCAGGGTTTGCCGGACAACCACCCGGAAGGCGGTTTCCCAGCGGGTGGCCCCCAGGGCGTAAGAGGCCTCGAAGAGGCCTTCCGGCATCATCTTCATCACCTCGTCCATGGCCCGGGTCATGATGGGCAGGATCAGCAGGGCCACGGCCAGGATTCCCCCCAGGAGGGAAGCCCGGAGCCCGAAAGCCAGCATCAGGGTGAAGCCGAAAGCCCCGTAAACGATGGAGGGGACCCCCCAGAGCACGTCGAGCGAGAAACGGACCAGGGCGGCGAAGCGCGATTTCCTGCCGGCGTAGACGTTGAGGTAGAGGGCCACGGGCAGGCTGACGAGCAGGGACAGGACGGTGGCGCCCCCGGTCAGGTAAAGCGAGCCCACGATGGCGTTGAGGATCCCCCCTTCCTTGCCCAGGTAATAGCCGCCCTGGGGGGCCCGGGTGATCATATCCAAACTGAGCGCGGGGAGGCCCCGGATCAGGACCGTGCCCAGGATGAGAAAGAGGCTGCCCAGGATGAGGACGGTGGCGGCGATCATCAGCCAAACCGCCGCTTTTTCCTCCAGTTGCCGCCGGTTCATCTGATCCTCCTTTCCACCCGGATCAGGATCAGTCGGGAGGCGGCGTTGAAGGCGACCACGATCAGCAGCAGCACCAGGGCGGAAAAAAGCAGGGCCGAATCGTAAAGGGGGATGGAGAGCATCTCCCCGTAGTTGTTGGCGATCAGGGCCGGGAGCGGGTAGGCCGGGTCGAAAATCGAGGAGGGAACCCGGGGGACGTTGCCGGCCACCATCAGGACGGCCATGGTCTCCCCGAAGGCCCGGGAGAGCCCCAGGACCACGGCCGCGATTATTCCCGGCAGAGCGCGGCGGACCAGCACGTGCTTGACGGTCTGCCACCGGGTCGCTCCCAGGGCGAGCGAGGCTTCCCGCAAACCCGCCGGGACCGCCCCCAGGACCTCGAGGCAGACGTGGATGATGACCGGGAAGATCATGACCGCCAGGACCACCCCCCCGGCCAGGACCGAGTAGCCGGTGGTATAAACTCCGAACAGGGGAGCGAGATGGTCTTTGACCAGGGGGACCACCGCCAGGACCCCCCAGATGCCGTAGATTACCGAGGGGATCCCGGCCAGGATGTCGATCAGGGGCTTCAAGCCCTCCCGGAAGCGCCGGGGGGCGTATTCGGAGAGGAAGATCGCCGTCAGGATGCAGAGGGGGACCGCGATCAAGACCGCCACGGCGGTGACCCAGAGGGTTCCGGCGATGAAGGGGAAGAACCCGAACTCTCCCCGGTTCGGCCGCCAGGCCGAGGAGAACAGGAGCGTGGCCGGGGAATGCAGGGCCAGGATCGGGCGGGAGCGCAGGTAGAGCCCGGCCCCGATCAGCAGAACCAGGAGCCCCGCGCCGAAGCTGAGAATGAAGAGGGCCCTGCCTCCCCAGCGGTCCAGCAGCCGGCGTGTGTTCCTTTCCCCCATTACTTCCGCCCGCCCTCCGGCGGGGCGGGGGCGTCGCCCGCCAGGCGAGAGAGAGCGCCCGCGATTTTTTCGGGGCTGAGGTCGATGTAGCCGGCTTCCTGGATGTAAGCCCGGCCCGGACCCAGCGCCCAGGAAATGAAGGCGGCCACGGGCGCGGCCTGCGGGCGCCCGCGGCAGACGAAATAGAGATCCCGGGCGGGAGGGGAAGGGTAGCGGCCGTCGCCGATGGCGGCGGTGAGCTCGTCCCGGGTGGAGTAGAAGTCCTCCTCCGGGGAGATCTTCCCGTCCCCGTTCAAGTCAATGGGGACGACCATGAGCCCGGCTACCTGTTTCCGGGTCGAGGCTTCGTAGACATAGTTGACGTTGTTGAACCCGATGCCCCGGATGTCCTGGTGGACCGCCTGGGCCAGCCCCGGATCGCCGTAGACGCCGACCCCGAGGAGGTCTTCCTGCTTTTTCCCCAGGAAGGCGGCCCAGGTCTCGGCCGCCCCGCAGGCGTCGGAGCGGGTATAGACGCTCAAGGGAGGCGAGCCCGCCGGCCCTCCCAGTTCCTTCCAGTCCTTGATCTTTTCCTCCAGCCAGATAGCCTGGAACTCCGCTGGGGTGATTCCGCGCGTCTTGACCGCGGCCGCCGCCGGGTTGGCCGCGTTCATCACCGGCACCACCGCGTCCTTGGCCACCGCCACCCACCAGGCTCCCCGCTCGGCCTCGGTCGGGGTGATTTCCCGGGAGACCATCCCGATATCCACCACTCCCCCCAGGCAGTCGGCCATACCCTTTCCCGCCCCGCCCGCCGAAATATCGACTTTCACGCCGGGGGCGACCTTGGCGAATTCCTCGGCCCACTTTACCGCCAGCGGGTAGAGGGCCCAGGCCCCGGAAATCGTCACCGTTCCCTTGAGCGGCGCGGCCGGTTCCGCCCCGGCCTGCCCGGTCCCCAGGGCGAGCAGCGCCGCCGCCAATATTCCCCGATATCCCTTTTTCATCTTCTCCTCCTCCTATTCACATGTAGGCATGTAGAACTTCCGCTTTTCTTACGCCCAGGCGCAAAGACGCCAAAAAACCGACTGTCCACAGATTTCACAGATTCTTGCGCATTCTGGATTCTGTCTCCTGTCTCCTGTCTCCTGTCTCCTGTCTCCTGTTTCCTGGTTTTCCTGAAGGCTGAAGGAACTGCCGCTGCATTCACATGTAGGCATGTAGGACATGTAGAAAGTCAAATTCGAAACAGCCAAACCGGTGAATAGTTTTGGAAATTCGAATTTGGTTTTTGTTTCGGATTTCTGACTTCGAGTTTCGAATTTTTCGGGCTCTATGCCTTCTGTTGGGATGACAACGATGCGGACCGAATCTGTGAAAATCCGTGAAATCTGTGGACGAATCGGTTGCGACCCCGATCCTCACTCCCCTCCGGCGAGGTCGGCGAGATTTTTCGACTCCAGGATCCCGGCGATGGCGTTGCGTACCTCGCTCATGACCCGGTGGAGCCCGCAGGAGTTCTCCCGGGGGCAGCGGATGTGGGCGGTGCGGGAGACGCAGCGCAAAGGCGCCAAGGGGCCGTCGGTGAGGCGGATGATCCGGGCCAGGGAAATCGACTCGGGGGTCTTGATCAGGCGGTAGCCCCCGCCGGCCCCGCGGGTGCTCTCCACCAGCCCGGCCTTGCGCAGTTCGAGCAGGATTCCCTCCAGGAACTTCCTGGGGATCCGTTCGCCCGCGGCGATTTCCTTGATCGGGCTCGGCCGTTTGTTCCCCTGGCGGGCCAGGTAAGTGAGGGCGCGCAGGGCGTATTCGCCTTTCCGGGAAATTTTCATTTCATACCAAATAATCTCTATCGACTTAGTAGTATTTAAAATCGGTTCTCTTCCGTTTTGTGTGGGTAGTTAGGCGAAACGAAGTTTTCCGGCTACCA
>CAZIEA010000183.1:0-981 GCA_964538495.1 uncultured bacterium
CCTCGATCTCCCCCAGGTCCCCTTCCCGCGGCCAGCTCCCTTCCGGCACGGAGACCGCCAGTTCGGGAGCCTCCGTTCCGGAAAGGGAAACAGCCGCCGCGCCCGGGACCGCCGGTTCGCCCGGACGCAGGGCGCAGGCGGCGACGACCGCCGGGTACGGGGCGCGCAGGAAGCCGCGCTCAAGCCGGGAACGGGCCGCCGCCAGCCTCGACTCCAGCTCCGCCGTCTCTTCCGGAGACCCCCGAACCGCCCGGGCCAAAACCTCTCCCGGCTCCACCCGGTCCCCGACCCGGACATTCACCTCATCCACCGTGCCCCCGATCGGGAAAGCCAGGCTGAGTTCCCGGGCGGGCCGGACCAGCCCGGTGAAATCGGCGCCCGGCGCCGGCGGCCGGGCCACCCGGAAAACCCGGACCGGGAGCGGGGCCTCGGGGCGCCCGGAGCCGGCGCAGCCGGGCAGAAAAAACAGCCAGGCCCAGGCCAGGAATGCACAAAACGCTCGGATCGGGTTCACCCCCCCTTGCGGGGCCGCGGCAATCTCGTCACCGGCCGGGCCGGAAACCGGGCCGAGGCCGGCTTTCAGTCCAACTCGTGCAGGACCCGGACTTCGTGGTTGCTGACAATCTCGAAACTGGGGGCGTACTGGTTGTTGTCCCGGTAACCCCGGAAGGTGGCCTCGTATTTCCGTCCCCCCATCTCGATGATATAGTTGCGCCCCTCCCGGCAGTTCTCGTGCAGGATCTCCTGGGCCGTCGCGTTCATATTCTCACCTCCCGTGGCAAAGGGTTTCAGGGTTCAGAACACGCGAAATTTTTGCACCTGATTAACTCTGATTACTTCTCTGTTTTTTCTTCAGTCTTCCTACATGCCTACATGTGAAACTTGCGCGGCACCGGCACTCAGGGTTTCGCCGAAGTCAAAACTGAGCTGCCGGGCGCCGCCCCCGACCGCCTCCCCCACCGGGGTCAGCCTGAGCCCCCG
>CAZIEA010000183.1:991-5093 GCA_964538495.1 uncultured bacterium
CGAACCGTCCGCCGGGTCTTCTCGAGATAGCCCTTTTTCTCCAGGGCCTGAAGAGTCTTGTGCACGGTCCCCGGGTTCCCCACCGCCAGGGCGTTCTGGATCTCCTGAACCGTGGGGGGGTAGAGCTGGCGGTGCAGGAAGTCGAAAATAAATTCCAGGACCTTCCTCTGCAGGTCGGTCAGGGGGAGTCTGATTTCGAAGTTCATCGGCTGGCAACCGGCACTTGCCCGTTTGTTGCCAATTTATTACCCGCCGGCGCCGGGGTCAAGACTAATTTCTTCCGGGAGAGAAAAAAATGGGCAACCTCCGGACTTGGGCTATAATCTTCGCGATTTCCCAGGGCATGAGACCCGGCTCGCTGGAAAGAAAAATGAACACGGTTCCGGAACGCGACGCGGCCACTTACGCCATAATCTTCATGGGGCTGATCCTGCTCCTGGCCGTCTGCTACATCGCCCGCTCCATCCTCATCCCGTTCGCCATCGCCGTGCTCCTGGCCTACCTGCTTTACCCGGTGGTCGCATTCCTCAACCGCCGCCGCGTTCCCTACGGCCTGGCGGTAGCCCTGGTAATCGCGGTGCTCCTGGCCCTGCTCTTCTCGGCCGGGGTCTTCCTGGCCGGGCAGGCCAACAGCCTCGCCCGCTCCCTCCCTGCCTACATGAGCGGGATCCAGGCTTACCTCCAGAAAGTCGCCGGTTCCTACGACGCCCTGGTCCGCAAAGCCGCCGACATCCTCCCAGGCGTCTCCTTTTCCCGGGGAGAACCGGTCAATCTCGCCAACCTGCTCGGGGGAATGGTCAACCAGCTCTTCAGTACCCTGCTCTCCCTGATCGGGATCTTCTCCAACTTCCTGATGGTCATCTTCATGCTGATCCTGATCCTGATCGACGCCCGGATGTTCAAGGATAAACTTCTCAACGCCTGGGGAGAAGGCAACCGGGACCGGGCAAAAAAGATCGTCCGGAAGCTCAACCGCGACATCCAGGGGTTCCTGGCCATCCGGACCCTGATCAACATCGCCCTGGGCGGGGTCATGACCCTGGCCCTGCTCCTGCTCGGGGTGGACTACGCCTACATCTGGGGTCCCCTGACCGGACTGCTCAACTACATTCCCTACATCGGGGCCTTCGTGGCCGCCCTGCCCCCGGTGCTCATCACTCTCGCCACCCACAACACCCTGACCATGCCCCTGGTCGTAGCCGGGGTCTACCTCCTGATCCAGAACATCGAGGGCAATTACCTGAGTCCGAGGCTGATCGGGAACCGGGTCAACCTCAACAGCCTCACCGTCCTGCTCGGCCTGATCGTTTGGGGATTTCTCTGGGGACCGATCGGAATGATCATCTCCACCCCCCTCACCACCTGCTTCAAGATCGTCTGCGACCAGATCGATCTGCTCAAGCCGATCGGCGTCCTCATGGAGGGAAGCGGGGAAAAACCGGGAAAAGCCGCGTGAATTCTCCGGGAAACCCCGGTGGCATCCGGATCGCTTCCCTTGCCCTGCTGCTCTCGGCACTTTATTACCTGGGTATCCTGCTGCCTGAAATCCCGCAGCCGGGATCGGCCGTCTATCAGTTCGTCCTCGCCCTCATCCTGATGTTCGCCGTTCCCGCCTTGGTCATCCGGCGCCGGAAGTGGGGGGAACTGAGCGATTACGGGTGGAGGAAACCAGTCAGAAGCCGGGAGGCGATCTGGCTGGCGGCGGGCATCCCGGCCGTGCTGCTCCTGGCCTGGTTCTCGGCGGAGCGGGCCGAGTTCCGCGCTTTTTATCCCCTGTTCGGCCGGGATTTCCCCCTCTCGGAGGCGAATATCGCCCTGATCATCCTCCTTGAGCTCAGTTACCTGCTTTACTACATCGGGTGGGAATTCCTCTACCGGGGTTTCGCCCTCTTCGGAATCCGGCGCTCCTGGGGCCTCCCGGCGGCCATGTTCTTCCAGGCCCTGCTCTCGGGCCTGATGCACCTGCACAAGCCGATGCCGGAACTGCTCGCCTCCTTCCCGGCGGCGATCCTCTTCGGCCTGGCCGCGCTCCACTGCCGTTCGCTCCGGCCCGTCATCCTCTGCCACTGGCTCCTGGGAGCCTCCCTGGATTTATTCATCCTCTTCTCGGCCAGTCCCCCGCCGTCATGAACTACAACCGGCTCTCCGAAACCGTCATCATTTCCTACTTCGCCGCCTTGGCGGCTTTTACCCTCTTTTTCCGCCGGGTCATCCCCGGCTGGGGGGGGCTCCTGGCCGCGGAGGCCTCCGCGCCGGCAACGGTCGCGGCGGTAGCTTTCCTCCGGAAGCACTTCCCGAACGCGCGGAGCTGGCGGGTCCTGCGGGACTGGCTGCCTTTCCCCTGCGTTCTCCTGGGCTACCGGATGATCCATTTTCTGGTCAACTGCGAGCGCAACGGGGGGTTTCTCCCCGACCGGGACGGATGGCTGATCGCGGCCGACCGCGCCCTCTTCGGGCTCGATCCCACCGTCTGGCTGGAGCGGATCGCCTCCCCCCTCCTGACCGAGTTCTTGCAGATAATCTACGCCACCAACTACTTCCTGCCCGCGGTCCTGGTGCTGGTTCTCTACCTGTCCGGCCGGGAAACCGCCTTCCGCCACTCGGTCTGGGTCCTGAGCCTGGGTTACATTCTTTCCTACCTGGGGTATTTTGTCATCCCGGCGGTCGGCCCCCGAATCTGCCTCAGCCACTCCATCCCCCTGGAGGGGATTCTGATCCGGGAAAAACTGGCCGCGCTCAACTACTGCCTGGAGGCCGCCCCCCGCGACTGCTTCCCTTCCGGGCATACCGAGCTGCCCCTGGTCACCTTGTGGCTGGCCTCCCGCCACCGGCGCTTTCTGGCCCGGATCTATCTTCCCGTGGTGCTCCTGCTGATTTTTTCCACGGTCTACCTGCGCTACCACTACGTGGTCGACGTCCTGGCCGGCGCCGCCCTGGCCGGGATCGTGATCCTGGCGGGGAAACTCACCCTCCCGCCCCCGGATTCGCCGGCGGACGCCTAAGGCAGCCGGAAGGGTTCAGGGCTCAGGAGTACCCGTAATCCGTAATCAGTGATCCGTAATCCGTCGCCTGAAATATTGGGAATCCAGAATCCAGAATTCAGAATCCAGAATACGCGGCTTTGGAAATTGATTTCTTGGCGTCTTTGCGTCTTGGCGCCTTTGCGTGATGAAAGCAGCAGTTCCTTCAGCCTTCAGTCTTCAGCCTTCAGCCTGTTTTTTTTCACCATGAAGAGCATGAAGAACATGAAGGTAAAATCTGTGTAATCTGTGGACAAATTGGTTTTCTACATGCCCTACATGCCTACATGTGAATAGCGCAAGGCGGCGGGGAGGTTAACCTCCCCGCCGCCTTCTTGCAGGGCTGAAGCCCTGCACTACGACTGCTCACTGCTTACTGTTCACTATCCACAGTTCACGGTTTACTGCGAACTGATTACGGATTACTGGCCACGGATTACGGATTTGTCACGGGCACATCGCTGGAGGCCCCGTAGTAAGCCGAGGTCACCCCCCGGATGAGCCAGCGCCCCACCGAAGGACGGAAGACCGCGAAATCGAGACTCCCGTCCCCGTCGTAGTCGGCTCCCTGGACCGTGTCGGCGGAAGTCCCCCAGTAGGCGTTGGGGCCGTCCTTGACCAACCAGCGGCCGGCGGAGGGGCGGAAGATCGCGAAATCCCAAGTCCCGTCGCCGGTATAGTCCCCAGGCACGACCGTGTCGGAAGCGTTCCCGTAGAAAGCCTGCACCCCATCCTTCACCAGCCATTTGCCGATGGAGGGCCGGAAGACCGCGATGTCGTCCGTGGAGTCCCCGTCGTAGTCCCCGGGCACGGTCGTGTCGGAAGCGAACCCGTAGAAGACCTGCGCCCCGTCCTTGATCAGCCACTTCCCGATCGCGGACCGGAAGAGGGCCAGGTCGGAAGATCCGTCGCCGTCGTAGTCGGCCGGAACCGGCAGGTCGGTGGCAACTCCGTAGAAGGCATTTGTTACCCCCCGCGCCATCCACTTGCCTAACGTTGGCCGGTAGATCGCGAGGTCCCAGGTCCCGTCCCCCGAGTAGTCCCGGGGCACCGTCTCGTCGGTGGCGGCCCCGAAGTAAACC
>CAZIEA010000184.1:0-4041 GCA_964538495.1 uncultured bacterium
TTCTTCATGTTTCTTCATGATCTTCATGGTAAGAAAAAAGTTTTCTCTGTGGCCTCTGGTTTCCCTCTGTGAGCTCTGTGGTAAGGAAGTTAGGCTGAAGGCAACCGCGAATCTCGCGAATTCACGCCAACCTAAACTAAGATTACGCAGATTACCGCAGATTATTTTTGTCCACAGATTGCACAGATTAACTCAGATTTTTTCCTTCATGTTCCTCATGGTGAAAAAAAAGGGCAGGCTGAAGGCTGAAGACTGAAGGCTGAAGGGACTGCCGCTTCATCACGCAAAGGCGCCAAGACGCCAAAAAATCAATTTCCAAAGCCGCGTATTCTGGATTCTGAATTCTGGATTCTGGATTCCCAATATTTCAAGCGCCGGATTACGGATCACTGATTACGGATTACGGTCTTTCCTGACTCCTGACTCCTGACTCCTGTTTCCCGGGTTCCGCCGGATTACGGATTACTGATTACGGGTTACGGGTTTACCTGAACCCTGAACCCGGGGAACAGGTCAGCGGGGGAAAAGGGAGGAAAAGAGAAAATCCGCCAGGGCCCGGTGACCCGCCGGGGAGAGGTGAAGTTCTCCCTGCTCGCCGGGAAGGAAAAAGCCGGTGTCGTAGCCGGCCCCGCCGGGCCGGCGAAAGGCCTCCAAGAGGTCGAGAAATCCGCAGCCCCAGGAGGAGGCCAGGCTTTCCAAGACCTTCTGGGGATAGAGAACTACCTGGGGGTCCCCGCCGGCGTTCAAGGCCTCGAGCTGGGCCCGCGCCGGGACGGGGAGAAAAACGATCCCCGCGCGCTCCCGGAGTCGGGGGATCATTTCCCCGACCTCGCGGGAAAAGTCCTGCCAGGACTCCCGGCGCCAGGCGGCCAGGGAGGAGTTGTTCAGATCGGCCAGGGGGGCCAGTCCGGGACTTGCCCGGAATTTTCCGGCCAGTTCCCGAAGGTCCCGGCTGCGTCCCCGGGTTTCCAGCAAGCCTCCGAGGCCGGCTACCTCTTCCGAGATCCGGAAGCTCTCGGAGTCCAGCCAGACCCACTCGAAGCGAAGCAAGTCGTTGAGGCAGAAGACCACGAAGGTTTTTTCCGGTTGTAGGCCGCCGAGATGTCCCCGCCAGAAAAGGAGTTCCTGGCGGGTGCTCCAGCCCGGGCAACCGGCGTTAAGGACCTGAATATCGCCGGGGCCCCGGGCGGCCAAGCGTGCGCTGAAGGTGTCCGGGAAGGGGACATGGCTGCCGTAGAGGACGGAGTCGCCCAGAAACAGCCATGGCCGCCGCCGGGGGTCGGGTTCCTCCTCCCCCAGCAGGCCCAGGGAGTTGGTGACGTGCTCGGATTCGGGCTCGTCGTGGCGGGTTCCCCGGAACAGGGGTTTGAGGCGGTAGGAGAGGATGGGGTCGTAAAGAAAGATGGAACGGGGGTTCTCGTCCAGCAACTTGGGCAGGACTCGGATTTTTTCCGCTTCCGGGGGCGGGGAAAAGGGGCGCAGCAACTCTTCGGCGGCAAGCAGAAAAAGCCCGCCCGCGGCCAGGACGCACCCGGCCAACACCGCCCACTTTGCTCCCGCTCTCACCGACTCCCGCCCCCGGCGTCCGTATCCCGCTCGGTGTTTCAAGCCAGCTCGGCGCGGGCGGCCTCCAGGCCGGGCAGGACCGGAAAGAGTCGGTCGAAGCCGGCGGTCGCGAAGACGCGCCGGGGTTCCCCTTCTAGGGAGAAAAGGACGATTCGGCCCCCGGTGGCGGTGGCTGCCTTCTGCAGGGAAAGCAGGGCGGAAAGAGTGGCGCTATCGAGGTATTCCAGGGCGGAACAGTCGAGGGCGATCCGGGATTGCCCCTGCCGGATGAATTCGCCGCCCAGTTTCGCCAGGTCGCCGGAAGTGTAAACGTCGGCTTTTCCGGACAGGACCAGCACGAGAAAGCCCGCTTCCGGGCGGCTCTCGATCCGGAGCCGGCCCATGATTCCGATTGATTCCTTTTTCATTGCCTCCTCCTTGCAAAAAAAGATGACCCGGAAGTTCGGGGAACTGAAGCCGAGATTACGCTATGGAAGACTTTACCGGTTGTCGGTAACGGGCGAACAGGTTAAACTTTAAATTTATTATTTATGTCTTCGCCGTGGCCAGGCTCGGACTATCGGGGCTTCTGCCCGGACAGTCTTAACCGGCGCGCGGGAGGGGACTAATCATCCAAGATGAAACTGGGCGCTAAAATTTACCTGATGCTGGGCATTGCCCTGGCGGTCCTGATCCTGGCCCTTTACGGGGTTTCCGGCTGGGTGGTCCGGAGAGGTTTTTCCGAACTTGAGGAGGAACACGCCCGCCGGGATCTGAACCGGGTGCTCCGGGCCGTTTCAGGTCGGGCCGCCGCGCTGGTCCCCTCGGTGGAGGACTGGGCGTACTGGGATGCTACCTATGAATTTGTCCGGGACCGCAACGAGGACTATGTTCGGGAAAACCTCATGCCCGAGGCCTTTTCCGGGCTCAAAATCCAGGACTTCCTGATCGCCGATTCGGGAGGGAACATCGTCTGGGGCGGCGCCCTCGATCCGGAGGGCGCCGAGGTTGTTGCGCTTTCGGAGGAATTCGTCCGGTTGGCTGCTCCCGGGGGGCCGCTTGCTCTCGAACCCGAAAGCGAGGGCATCGCCGGGGTGGTTTCCCTGGCGGCCGGCCCCCTGGCGGTTGCCGTGCGCCCGATCCTGACCAGCCGGAAGGAAGGCCCGGCCCGGGGCGCCCTGATCATGACCAGGCGCCTAGACGAGGCCGCGATCCGGGAAATGGGCGAAGCCCTGGGCCTGGAGATTGCCGGCTTTCCTCCCGCTTCGCTCCCGCCCGGGATCGATTCGGGAACGGTGCGGACGCTCGACGGGGAGACCCTGGCCGCCTATGCCCTGGTCCCCGGCCTGGCGGGGCCCGTGCTGGGGATAGAGGTGCGTCTGTCCCGCGACATCTACGCCCAGGGGTTCCGCACCGCTGCCCTGCTGAAGTGGCTGCTGATCCTGATCGCGGTCATTTTTGCCTTTTCTTTTGCGCTGATGCTGCGCGGCCAGGTCTTGGCCCGCCTGGAAAACTTGAGCCGGTCCGTCCGGGACATTTCGCAAACCGGCGCTTTTTCCCGAAAAATCTTCCTGGCGGGGAAGGACGAGCTTGCCGATCTGGCCGTCGACATCAACCGGCTGCTGGAGGCGGTGACGGAATCGCGCCGGGCCCTGCTCGGCGTGGTGGAGGACGAGAAAAAAACAGCCCTGGCCCTGAAGCACCGGCTGGAGCTGGAGTCGTTCCTGGCCGATTTCTCCCTCCGTTGCCTCAACCTTTCCCGGGAGGGAATGGATGCGGCCTTCTCCGAGGCCTTGGCCCGGATCGGGGCCCTGGTCGGGGCCGACCGAAGCTATGTTTTCCGGCTGGACCGCTTGGGCCGGACCATAAGCAACACCCACGAGTGGTGCGCGCCCGGGGTTTCGTCCCAGAAGGGTAATCTCCAGCGACTCCCATGGGAATCTTTCCCCTGGTTGCTGGAAAGGCTGGATCGACGGGAAACCGTCGTTGTCCCGAAGGTTTCCGGGCTTCTCCCGGCCGCCGCCGCCGAAGCGGGCCACTGGGCCGGCCAGGAGATCCAGAGCCTCCTGGTCGTCCCCATCTCGACCGGGGAAAAGCTGGAGGGATTTCTCGGTTTCGACGCGGTGCGGGAGGAAAGGACCTGGAGCGAGGAGGACCGGCGGGTGCTCTCGACCCTGGCTAATACACTCGCTCTCCTGCTCGATCGGGCGGCAGCGTCCCGTGAGCGCGAATTGCTGCAAGCCCAGTTAGTCGAGTCCCAGAAGCTGGAATCGGTGGGACGGTTGGCCGGGGGGGTGGCCCACGACTTCAACAACATCATGATGGTGATCACCGGCTACGCCGAGCTGATGCGGGGCAAACTTCCGGATCAAGACCCATTGCGCGAGAGTCTGGACGAGATTCTCTCCGCCGGCGTTCGGGCGGTATCCCTGATCCGGCAGCTTTTGGCCTTCGCCCGCCGCCGGAAGCGGCAGTTTTGCGATCTCTTTTTTGAGT
>CAZIEA010000184.1:4051-5063 GCA_964538495.1 uncultured bacterium
CCCGCCGCCAGCCCGCCCTTCCCGTGGTCCTCGACTTGAACGGAACCGTTGCCGCCCTGCTGAAAATGCTGCGCCGGGTAATCGGCGAGGACATTGTACTCGGCTGGAAACCGGGGGAGGGTCTCTGGCGGGTAAAAATGGACCCGGGCCAGGTGGACCAGATCCTGGTTAACCTGGCGGTAAACGCCCGCGCCGCCATCTCCGGGACCGGGGAATTCGCGATCGAGACCGCCAACGCGACCCTGGATTTTCGCGTTTCGGGTGGGAGCCGGGAGATTATGTTCGGCTTTCGGTCGGCGACAACGGGACGGGGATGGGACCCGAGACGCTCAGCCATATCTTTGAGCCGTTTTTCACCACCAAACCCATGGGCCAGGGGACGGGTTTGGGTTTGGCCACCGTTTACGGGATCGTTACCCAGAACGGGGGATTCATCGAGGCCGCCAGCGCCCCGGGGGCAGGGACCAAGTTCGACATTTACCTGCCCCGGGCCGCGGGGAAACCGGCGGCGCCGTCCCGGCCGTCCGCTGACCCCCTTCCCGGCGGGGATGAAACGGTGTTGCTGGTGGAGGACGAGGGTTCGGTCCTGCAGCTTGCGGAAAAATTTCTTACGGGCTGCGGTTACACGGTCCTTTCCGCCCGCAGCCCGCGCCTGGCCCTGGAAACGGCGGACCGGCACCAGGGTCCGATCCATCTTCTGATCACCGACGTGATCATGCCGGAGATGAACGGCCGCGTCCTGGCCGAAAAGCTCTCCTCCCGGCGCCCGGGGATCAAGGTGCTTTTCATATCCGGTTATACGTCCGACGTGATCGGCCGTCACGGCATCCTGGGAGAAGGCATTTGTTTCCTCCCCAAACCATTTACGGTCCGGGACTTGGCCGAAAAAACGCGCCGCGCCCTGGGCGACCGGGAAGGCAATAATTGACCGCTCCCCATCCCGATAGGGTAAAATAAATCAAATGAGAAAAAAAATATTTGTCATTCACGGCAAGGGGGTCACCAACGGGAT
>CAZIEA010000185.1:0-771 GCA_964538495.1 uncultured bacterium
CCAATGTCCTGGCCGCCGTCGGCGCCGCCCTTGCCCTGGGGATCGAGCCCGAACGTTCCCTCCCCGCGCTGGAGGGCTGTCCCCCCATTCCCGGGCGGATGGAGCCGGTGGGGACGGGGGGCGCCATCCGGGTCCTGGTTGACTTTGCTCACACCCCGGATGCCCTGGAAAACGCCCTTAAGGCCCTGCGCGAGATTGCCCCGGCGCGGCTGATCCTGGTTTTCGGCTGCGGGGGGGACCGGGATCGGCTCAAGCGCCCCCTGATGGGGGAGATTGCCTCCCGCCTGGCCGATTTTACCGTTATCACTTCCGACAATCCCCGCTCCGAGGACCCCGGAGAGATTATCGCCGAAATCGCCCGGGGCATTCCGGCTTCCCGCGGCAACTACTCCGTTTGCCCGGAACGGGAGGCCGCCATCCGGGAAGCGGTTTCCCTGGCCACGGGCGGCGATATCGTCCTGATCGCGGGCAAGGGCCACGAGGAAAAGCAGATTTTTGCCGACCGGGAAGTCCCTTTCAGCGACCGCCGGGCGGCGGAGGCCGCCCTGGCCGAAAAAGGGGAAGGGGTATGAAAGCGACTCCTCTGAGCGTCTTGGCCCGCTGGTGCGGCGGCCGCTTGACCGGGGGCGACCCGTCGGTTCGGGGGATTTGCCCCGACACCAGGCGGTTGGGTCCGGGAGAGGTTTTTCTCGCTCTCCGGGGCAGGAACCGGGATGGCCACGAATGGGTCGCGGCGGCGGCCGCGGCCGGGGCGGCCGGGGCGATCGTGGC
>CAZIEA010000185.1:781-3127 GCA_964538495.1 uncultured bacterium
CGTCCCCCCCGCGGGTTTGCCGGCCATCCTGGTGGCCGACCCCGCCGAAGCCTTGATCGAGATCGCCCGCGGGTATCGCCGAACCCTCCCGGTCCTGGCTCTGGCCGTGACCGGATCCAACGGGAAGACCACGACCAAGGGAATGATCGGGGTTCTCCTGTCCGGGAAGGGGCCGGTCGCGGTTTCCCCGGAAAGCTTCAACAACCGCCTGGGCGTTCCTCTCTCCGTTCTGGGGGTGGAGGAGGGGGATTGGGCCGCGGTCTTCGAACTGGGGATGAACCATCCCGGCGAGATCGGGGAACTGGCCGGGATCTGTCTTCCCGAGATCGGCCTCATCACCAATGTCGGTCCCGCCCATCTCGGTTTTCTCGGGAGCCTTTCCGCCGTGGCCCGGGCCAAGGGGGAACTTCTGGAGAAATTGAGCGGAGAGAGAATCGCCGTGCTTAACCGGGACGATTCCCGCTTGCGGGCGCTGAGCCGGGAATTTTCCGGGCGGACTATTTATTTCGGTTTTTCTCGCGGCAGCGATGTCAGGATCCTTTCCGCCGCCGCCGAGCCGGCGGGGCAGCGGGTCAGGCTCGCGATCCTTGGCAGGGAGGAGGAGGTTTTTCTCCCGGTTCCCGGCCGCCATAACGCCCTTAATCTCGCCGCGGCCGCCGCCGCGGCTCAGGCCGCCGGTCTTTCCCCGGATACGATTCTTTCCCGGGTTTCCGGACTCAAGCTCCCGGGGATGCGTTTCACCCGGCGCGAGGCGGCCCGCGCCGTGGTCATCGACGACGCCTATAACGCCAACCCGGCTTCGATGCGGGCCGCGTTGGCGGCCTGGCTGGAGATTCCCGTCCGCGGCCGTCGGATCCTGGTCAGCGGGGACATGATGGAACTGGGAAAATACTCCCGGCGCGCTCACCGGGCCTGGGGCCGCCGGGTGGCGGCGGCCGGTTGCGATCTTCTGGTTTTTGTCGGAGAGGCTTCCCGGCCGCGGCCCGGGAAGCCGGACAACCCGAGGGGGGCTGCCGGCATTTTCCCTCGGCCCCCGAAGCGGGTCGTTACCTCCGGGATTACGTCCGGCCGGACGACCTGCTTCTCTTGAAAGGCTCGCGCCTAGTCGGCCTGGAAAAAGCGTTGGCGTTCCTCACCGCCGCGGGCGGCTGAAAGGAGAAAAAATGTTCTACTGGCTGTTATTCGGGCTCAGCGACCGCTGGTTCGGGTTCAATGTCTTCCGCTACATCACGTTCCGGGCGGTGGCCGCCGCCGTCACCGCTTTCGTCCTCTCGCTCGCTTTCGGCCCCGCTATCATCCGCGCCCTCAAGGCCGGAAACCTGGGGGAGAAAATCCGGCGAGGGGAGGATTATCGGTCGTTGGAATCCGGGCACGCCCACAAGGAGGGAACTCCGACCATGGGCGGGCTGCTGATTCTATTTTCGGTGCTGATCTCCACCCTGTTTTGGGCCCGGCTCGATCTCGCTCCGGGGTGGCTGGCCATGGGGGCGATGGCCTGGATGGGGGGGGTCGGGATAGCCGACGACCTGGTCAAACTCCGGGCGGGGGCCGCGCCGGGGCCTGCCCGGACGGATAAAAATCCTGGGCCAGGTGATCCTAGGGTTGGGGATTGCCTGGTATCTCTATTCCGCCCCCGGAACTTCTTCCTGGGCCTCCCAACTCATGATTCCCTTCTCCAAGCATCCTCTCTTCGACCTGGGGTTTTTCGGGATCATTTTCATCATCGTGGTGGTGGCCGGTTCGTCCAACTCGGTCAACCTGACCGACGGGCTGGACGGCCTGGCCATCGGTTGCGTGGGTATCGCCGCCTTCGCTTTTGCCGTGCTTTCCTACCTGAGCGGGCACATCCAGATCGCCGATTACCTGAACATCCTCTACGTTCCCGGGGCGGGGGAACTTACGGTTTTTTGCGCCGCCCTGGCCGGGGCGAGCCTGGGGTTCCTCTGGTTCAACTCCTACCCGGCCCAGGTTTTCATGGGCGATACCGGTTCGCTGGCCTGCGGCGCCGCGATCGGAGTGGTGTCGGTCCTGATCCGGAAGGAACTCTTTCTCCTCCTGGTCGGGGGGGTCTTCGTGGTCGAGGCCCTCTCGGTTCTCTTTCAGACCTCTTACTTCAAATTGACCCGGCGCTATTGCGGCGCGCCGCGCCGGATTTTCCGGTGCGCGCCGTTGCATCACCACTTTCAGTGCGCCGGGCTGGCGGAAAACAAGATCACCGTGCGCTTCTGGATCTGCGCCCTGATCTGCGCCCTGATCGGGATCGGCGCCCTCAAGCTTCAGTAAGACAAAGATCACGCCAAGAAACGATTCGTCCACAGATTTCACAGATTAACTACAGGCTGAAGC
>CAZIEA010000185.1:3227-4885 GCA_964538495.1 uncultured bacterium
CTGAAGGAACCGCCGCTTTCATCACGCAGAGACGCAAAGACGCCAAGAAACGATTCGTCCACAGATTTCACAGATTAACTACAGGCTGAAGCCTGAAGGAACCGCCGCTTTCATCACGCAGAGACGCAAAGACGCCAAGAAACGATTTGTCCACGGATTTCACAGATTAACTACAGGCTGAAGCCTGAAGGAACTGCCGCCGCATTCACATGTAGGGCATGTAGAAAGGCAAATTCGAAACCGCTAATCTCGCTAATCCCGGCGAATCAAGGTGACGGATTACGGATTACTGATCACGGATTACGTTGGTTTTCCTGACTCCTGAAACCTGTTTCCTGGTTTTTCTGAACCCTGAACCCTGAACCCGACAAGATGAGGACGGAGCTGAAAAAGAAGGGCCGGAGGCTGGTGGGGAAGGGGGAACTGGTCTCGGTTCTCGGGCTGGGCCTGAGCGGCTTGGCGGCGGTCGAACTTCTGGCCGCGCGGGGTTGCCGGGTGGCGGCCCTGGACGATTTCGACACCCCGGAAACCCGAGCCGGGATCCGGGACCTGGAGTCTGCGGACGTTACGATCCGGCTCGGGCCGGGGGGACTGCCGGAAAGGACGGGGCTGCTGGTGGTGAGCCCCGGGGTTCCGGGAAGCCATCCCCTGATCGCGGCGGCGTTGGCCGCCGGGATACCGGTCCGGGACGAGACCGAACTGGCGTGGAGGTTTCTCCATCTGCCGCTTTCGGCGGTGACCGGGACCAACGGGAAGACCACCACGGTCGAGCTTCTGGCCCGGATGCTTTCCGCCGTCGGCAAGCCCAGCCGCGCGGTGGGGAACGTCGGTTACCCCCTTTCCCGGTTGGCCCTTGACTCCCAAGGAGTCGCGGAGCCCGTCGTGGAATTGAGCTCGTTCCAGCTCGAGCGGCTCGAAACATTACGGCCCCGGGTTGCGGTTTTTCTCAATTTCGCCCCCGACCACCTCGACCGCCATCCGGATCAGGAGACCTATTTCCGGGCCAAGGCCAGAATCTTTTCGCGCCAGCGGCGCGGCGACGTTGCCGTGATCCCTTCCGGCCTGGTCCGTCTTCTGGAGGGCTTCATCCCCCCGGGGGTGCGCCTGATCACCTTCGGTGGTCCGGCCGCCGACCTGCGCTCGGTTCCCGAGGGAATCTGGACGAGGTTGACGGATCCCCCGGGGGTGTTGATCCCTCGCCGCCTGGTGGGGATCCCGGGGACCCACAACCTGCCCAACATCATGGCCGCCGCCGGGGCCGCCCTGGCCCGGGGTGCTACCGCCGCCGCCGTGGCCGCCGGGGTGGAGGGCTTCATCCTGGAACCCCATCGTCTCGAGGTCGTGGGGACCATCGCCGGCGTGACCCTGATCAACGACTCCAAGGCCACCAATCCGGACGCCGCCGCCGCCCTGTCCTCGCGCCCCGGGCCCTTGGTCTGGATCGCCGGCGGGAGCGACAAGAAAGCGGATTTCACCCCCTTGCGGGCGCTTCTGCCCGGCCGGGTCAAGCAGGCCGTTTTCCTGGGCCAGATCGCGCCGCGCTTGCTGGAGGACTTGGGGGACCTGGTTCCCTGCGTCCGGGTCGGCGACCTTTCCCAGGCGCTGGAGGCGGCCCTGCAGGCCGCCGGTCCCGGGGAGACGATCATTCTCTCCCCCGG
>CAZIEA010000186.1:0-4862 GCA_964538495.1 uncultured bacterium
GGCGGGAGGATGGTGTCGCCGGTGGTGGCCTCCAGCCCGATCACGGCCGCGATTTCCCCCGCGACGACTTCGGAAAGCTCGGTGCGGCGGTTGGCGTGCATCTCCAGGATCCGGGTCACCCGGCTTTTTTTCCGGGTCCGCGAATTCAGGACTGGCGCGCCTTTTTTCAAGGTTCCAGAGTAAAGGCGCAGATAAGCCAGTTTCCCGGCGTGTTCGTCGGAAACGATCTTGAAAACCAGCGCGGTCAAGGGCGCGGCCGGATCGGGCGCGCGCTCCTGTTTTTCCCCATCCTCGGCGGAAACCACGACCGCCGGAACATCAAGCGGCGAGGGCAGATAATCGATGACCGCGTCCAGGAGCGGCTGCACCCCGATGTTCCGCAGGGCCGAACCGCAGAGGACCGGGACGAGTTTCCGTTGCAGGACCCCGCGCCGGGCGGCTTCCCGGATCTTTTTTGCCCCCACGGGCCGGCCCGCGAAATAATCTTCCAGGATGGTCTCGTCGAAAACCGCCACGGCTTCCAGGAGGGTCTCCCGCCAGGAGGCGGCGGGATCCTGCATTTCCGCAGGGATGGCGATCTCCTCGAACTTGGCCCCCTGGCTTTCCTGGTCGAAGACCAGGGCCTTGCTCCGGACCAGGTCGATCACCCCCTTGAAATCGGCCTCGTTTCCCCAGGGGATCTGGAAGGCCACAGCGGGCGCGCCCAGCTTCTGGCGCATCTCCTCGACGGCCCGGGGAAAATCCGCCCCCACCCGATCGAGCTTATTGACGAAAGCGATCCGGGGGACGCCGTAGCGGTCGGCCTGGTGCCAGACCGTCTCGCTCTGGGGTTCGACCCCGCCCACGGCGCAGAAGAGGGCCACCGCTCCGTCCAGAACCCGCAGCGACCGCTCCACCTCGGCGGTGAAATCGACGTGGCCCGGGGTATCGATCAGGTTGATCCGATGGTCTTTCCAGTAGGCGGTGGTGGCGGCGGAGGTGATGGTAATGCCCCGACGCTGTTCCTGCTCCATCCAGTCCATCGTGGCGGTCCCTTCGTCGACCGCCCCGATCCGGTAAACCTTCCCCGTATAAAAAAGAATGCGCTCAGTGGTGGTGGTCTTGCCGGCATCAATGTGAGCCATGATGCCGATGTTGCGCACGCTCTTGAGGGTTGCCGCGCTCATAACGGCGGACCCCGCGCGCCTTACCAGCGGTAGTGGGCGAAAGCCTTGTTGGCTTCGGCCATCTTGTGGGTATTCTGCTTTTTCTTGACGGAAGCTCCCTGGTTTTCGGAAGCGTCAATCAGTTCGGAGGCCAGTTTCTGATCGAAAGGAAGGCCCTTGCGGGCCCGGGCGAAGCCGATGATCCAGCGAATGGCCAGGGCGGTACGGCGGTCGCCGCGGATCTCGACCGGGACCTGGTAAGTGGCGCCTCCGACCCGGCGGGATTTTACCTCCAGGTAGGGCTTCACGTTCTCCATCCCCTTGGTAAAAACCTCCATGGGGTCCTTGCCGGTCTTTTCCCGGATCATGTCCATGGCCCCGTAAAAAAGCTTCTCGGCGACGCTTTTTTTTCCGTCCACCATGATGTTGTTGATGAAGCGGGCCACCATGTCGCTCCCGAAACGAGCGTCCGGCGGCAACTTGCGGTTCAGCGATTTCTTCTTGCGCCCCATGTGGGTTCTCTCCTTGCTGACTTACTTGGGCTTCTTTACCCCATAACGGGAACGGCCCTGCCGCCGGGGTTTCCCTTCCTTGTCGCTCTCGACCCCCATGCAGTCCAGCGCCCCCCGGATAATGTGGTAGCGGACACCGGGAAGATCCTTCACCCTCCCCCCCCGGACCAGGACGATGGAGTGCTCCTGAAGATTGTGCCCCACTCCCGGAATATAGGCGGTGATTTCCTGATTGTTGGTCAGCCGCACCCGGGCGATTTTCCGCAGAGCCGAGTTCGGCTTCTTGGGAGTGGCGGTTTTCACCTGCAGGCAAACCCCGCGCCGCTGCGGGCAGGACTGGAGGGCGGGAGCCTTGTTCTTCTTGACGACTTTTCTTCTGCCCTTGCGGACAAGCTGGCTGCTGGTAGGCATCGGTCTTCTCCCCCTTCGGATCAACTGGTGGTTATCTCCGCGATGGCGTCGGTTTCCTCGGCTTCGTCGCCCGGCTCCAGGACCGCGGCGACCTTGATCTTCTTCAGGGTCGGATAACCGGTGCCGGCCGGGATCAGGTGCCCCATGATCACATTTTCCTTGAACCCCTTCAAAGGGTCAACCTTGCCGCTGGTGGCGGCGTCGGTCAGGATCCTGGTGGTCTCCTGGAACGAGGCCGCGGAGATGAAGCTCTCGGTCGAGAGGGAGGCCTTGGTGATCCCCAGGAGCAGGATCTTGGACTTGGCCGGGCGGCCGCCGGCTTCCCGGACCCGCCGGTTTTCCTCGAGGAAACGGAAACGATTGACCTTTTCGTCGAAAAGGAAATCGGTATCGCCGGGATCGACCACCAGGACCTTGCTCAGCATCTGGCGGACGATGATCTCGATATGCTTGTCGTTGATCACCACGCCCTGGGTCCGGTAAACCTCCTGGACCTGGTTGACCAGGTATTCCTCCAGGGTTTCCATCCCGCAGACGTCGAGCAGTTCCTGCAGGACGATCGGGCCCTCGGTGAGTTGCTGGCCTTTCTCGACCCAGTCGCCGCTGCGGACCGTGATGTGCTTTCCCATCGGGATCAAGTGCTCTTCCTCGGTCCCGGTGGCGGGATCCTTCACGATCAACCGCACCTTCCCCCGCTTTTCGGCCTTCTCGTCCGCCTTTTCCTTTTTGAACTCGACCATCCCGCTGATCCGGGCGATCTCGGCGGCGTCCTTGGGATTGCGGGCCTCGAAGAGTTCCGCCACCCGGGGAAGACCGCCGGTAATGTCCTTGGTCTGGATCATCTTGCGCGGGACCTTAGCCAGACGGTCCCCGGCCGCGACTTCCGCCCCGTCCTCGATATCGACCACCGCCCCGGTCGGGATAGTGTAATATCCCAAAACCTCGCGGGTGTCAGCGGAGCGGATTACCATTTGCGGGTGTTTTTCCTGTCCCACGGAGGGCGAGATCACCCGTTCGACTATCCCGGATTCCCCCTTCTTGACCTCCATGGTCTCACCCTCGACAATGTCGATGAACTCGACCACGCCGGCCTTGTCGGCCAGAACGGGAACGTTATAGGGGTCCCACTCGGCCAGGAGTTGCTTCTTCTTCACCTCGCCGCCGTCGGGGACCATGATTACCGTCCCGACTTCGAGTTTGTGCCGGTCGAGCTCCCGGGCCTTGGTCCCGGCGGCGTCGAAAATGGCCAGGGTCCCCCCCCGGTGCAGGATTTTGTACTTCCCGCCCTTGACCCCGATCCCCCTCAAGCCGTCGTAAACCGCCACCCCGTTGTGCTTGGAGATGATCTCGGGGCGGCGGGCGAAAAGGGCGGCGGTGCCACCGATATGGAAAGTCCTCATGGTGAGCTGGGTCCCGGGCTCCCCGATGGACTGGGCGGCGATGATCCCGACCGCGTCGCCCAGGGTGGCCGCGCGCTGCCCCGCCAGGTTGCGCCCGTAACACTTGGCGCAGACGCCGGCGCGCGACTCGCAGGTCAGGACGCTGCGGACTTTGACCTGGGTCATGCCCAGGCGCTCGATCTTCAGGGCGATCGGCTCGGTGATTTCCTCCCCGGCTTCGACCACGACTTCCCCGGTGACCCGGTCCTTGATGGTCTCCAGGGCGAACCTTCCCAGCACCCGGTCCCGGATCGGAATGATCACCTCGCCCTGCCCCATCAGTTCCCGGACGGTGCGGCCCTGGAAGGTGCCGCAGTCGGCCTCGGAAATGATGAGATCTTGGGCAACGTCGACCAGGCGCCGGGTGAGATAGCCGGAGTCCGCGGTCTTCAAGGCGGTGTCGGCCAGCCCCTTGCGGGCGCCGTGGGTCGAGATGAAGTATTGCAGAACCGAAAGCCCCTCGCGGAAGTTGGCGGTAATCGGGTTCTCGATTACCTCGCCGGAAGGCTTGGCCATCAGTCCGCGCATCCCCGCCAACTGTTGGATCTGCTGGCGGCTCCCCCGAGCCCCGGAATCCACCATCATGAACAGGGGATTGAGGCCCGGATCATCGCCCTCGACCTCGAGCCCCCGGAACACTTCCTGGGCGATTTCGTCGGAGGCGTGGGTCCAGATGTCGACCACCTTGTTGTAGCGTTCCCGGGCGGTAATGCTCCCTTCCTTTTCGTACTGGCGGGTCACGGTGGCGACCATGTCGGACGCTCTTTTCAAGATCCGGTCCTTGTCCGGGGGAATGACCATGTCGGCCATCCCCAGGGAAACCCCGGACCAGGTCGAGCTCTCGAACCCGAGCTCCTTGAGAGCGTCCAGAAGCTTGACGGTTCTTTCGTGACCGACCTTCTTGTAGCAATCGGTGACGATCTCGCTCAGGCGCTTCTTGTTGACCTGCTCGTTGACGAAAGGAACCTCGTCCGGCAAAACCCGGTTGAAGATTATCCTCCCGACCGTGGTTTCCCGTAATTCCCCTCCGATCCGGACCTTGATTTTCTCGTGCAGCTTGATGTGTTCCTCGGCGGAGGCCAACAAAGCCTCCTCCTCGTCGGTAAAAACCCGGAGCCGGGCGGGGACCACGCGGGACATCCGGGTCAGATAGTAGCAGCCAAGGGCGATATCCTGGGTCGGGTTGGCGATCGGCTCCCCGGAAGCCGGGGAGAAGATGTTGTTGGGGGCGTACATCAGGAGCCGGGCCTCGATCTGGGCCTCGTTGGAAAGGGGAACATGGACCGCCATCTGGTCGCCGTCGAAGTCGGCGTTGAAGGCGGTGCAGACCAGGGGATGGAGTTGGATGGCCTTGC
>CAZIEA010000187.1:0-4854 GCA_964538495.1 uncultured bacterium
GCGCCTGAAATATTGGGAATCCAGAATTCAGAATCCAGAATACGCGGCTTTGGAATTGATTTTTTGGCGTCTTTGCGTCTTGGCTCAATTGCGTGATAAAGGCGCGTGCTCGATACCGATACCGATACCGACCCCGATCCGCCCCTGATCCCCGGGTGACTCTATGCTCTATGCCCTATGCTCTATGCCAATACATGCCTACATGTGAATGAGGTGGCAGTTCAGTTCTTGGGGGAAACGAGATCCAGGGCCTCCAGGCGCCGGAGCCGGTCGCGGATCGCAGCCGCCTCCTCGAAACGATACTGGGCCGCCAGAGCCTTCATCTTCTTTTCCAGGGCTTCTATTTCCTCGGGATCGGCCGAAAGCTCCGGCGCGTCGGAAAGATCCGGAATAGCGGGATAATCCAGTTCGTAAACACTCCCGAGAAGCTTCCCGATCTCCTTCTTCACCCCCTCGGGGGTGATCCCGTGCTCCCGGTTGAAACCGGCCTGAAGGAGACGGCGGCGGTCGGTTTCCCGGATCGCCCCGGCCATGGCATCGGTCACGGAGGCGCCGTAAAGTATGACCTTGCCGTTAAGGTTGCGGGCGGCGCGGCCGCAGGTCTGGACCAGGGAGCGCTCGGAGCGCAGAAAGCCTTCCCGGTCCGCGTCCAGGACCGCCACCAGGGAGACCTCGGGGAGGTCCAGCCCCTCCCGGAGCAGGTTGACCCCGATCAGGACGTCGAAGGTCCCGATCCGGAGATCGCGGACGATTTCGGCCCGCTCCAGGGTGGGGATGTCGGAATGCAGGTACTTGGCCTTGATCCCGGCTTCGGCGTAATAATCGGTCAGGTCCTCGGCCATGCGCTTGGTCAAGGTGGTGACCAGGACCCGCTCGCCGGAAGCGACCCGGAGACGGATCTCGGAGAGGAGATCCTCCACCTGGCCCTCGGCCGGACGGACCTCGATCTCGGGATCGATCAGCCCGGTGGGGCGGATGATCTGCTCCACCACCCGACCCGCGCCGGCTTCCAATTCGTATTCCGCCGGGGTGGCGCTGACGTAGATCACCTGTCCCACCCTTTGCTGGAACTCCGCGAAATCAAGGGGACGGTTATCCAGGGCGGAAGGCAGGCGGAAGCCGTGCCGGACCAGGGTCTCCTTGCGGGAACGGTCGCCCCGGTACATCCCCCTGACCTGGGGAACGGTGATGTGGCTCTCGTCGATAAAAAGCAGGAAATCGGAAGGAAAATGATCGAGCAGGGTCGAGGGGGGAGAACCGGGGGGGCGGTTCTCGAGATGGCGGGAATAATTTTCGATCCCGGAACAATAACCCACCTCCCGCATCATCTCGAGATCGTAGCGGGTGCGCTCTTCCAGGCGCTGGGCCTCCAGCAGCCGCCCAGTCTGGCGCAGCCTCGCCAGGCGGTCCTCGAGTTCGTCCCGGATCGCTCCCATGGCCCGCTCCAAGTTCTCGGCGTCGCTGACGTAATGGCTCCCGGGGAAAACGGAAATCTCTTCCATTTCCCCCAGGCGCTTGCCGAGAAGGGGGTCGACCCAGCTCAGCCGCTCAATCCGGTCGCCCCGGTACTCGATCCGCAGGGCCCGGTCCTCCTCGTAAGCCGGGAATACCTCGACCACGTCGCCCCGGGCCCGGAAAGTCCCGCGCCGGAAGTCAAGGTCGTTACGGTCATAGTTGATCCCGACCAGGGAACGCAGGAGCGCCGTGCGCTCGAAATCCTGCCCGCGCCTGAGGTCCACCTTCATCTTCCGGTACCATTCCGGGGATCCCAATCCGTAAATGCAGGAAACGCTCGCGACGATGATGACGTCACGCCGGGCCCAGAGGCTGTGGGTGGCCCAGTGGCGGAGGCGGTCGATCGTCTCGTTGATGGCGGAATCCTTCTCGATGTAGGTGTCGGTGGAGGGGAGGTACGCCTCGGGCTGATAGTAGTCGTAGTAGCTGACGAAAAAACCGACGGCGTTTTCCGGGAACAGCTCCCGGAACTCGCCGTAAAGCTGGGCGGCCAGGATCTTGTTATGGGCCAGAACCAGGGCGGGACGTTGGAGCCGCTCGATCACGCAGGCCATGGTGAAGGTCTTGCCGGACCCGGTTACTCCGAGCAGAACCTGGCTGGGGGCCCCCGCTTCCGCGCCCGAGACCAGTTTTTCGATGGCGGCGGGCTGATCGCCGGCGGGCCGGTAAGCGCTGATCAGTTTGAATTCGCTCATAGCATGGTTCTCTTCCACAGATTTCACAGATTTGCACAGATTAATTCATTGTCGTAATCGGGGCGTGAGGCATGGGGCTGGTGGCATGGCGCAACCTTTTTTTACCATGAAGATCATGAAGAACATGAAGATTAAACCGTCTTCAGCTTCCAGTCTCATTTCCCTGGACTCCTCAATCCGGGGTTGTTAGCATTCATGATATTGTGAACCTTCGGGGAACTGAATGAAAACAGCGATCGTTATCCTGAGCGCCTTCCTGGCCCTTCCTCTTTTCGCCCAGACCGGGGTCGACCGGGCGGAACCTTCCCGGATCCGCCGGAACCGCGTCCTGGTGCCGGCGGTCACCCTGGAATCCGGGGCCGTGATCGCGGCTTTCAGCCGGAAGAGCGAACGGATCGGCTTTAGCTGGATCGAAGGCGGTTTCGAGGAGGACGGGAGTTACCGGCCCGGTTACTGGAAACCGCTGGGACGGGAATTCCGGGACGGCGGGGAGATGGTCTGGGAGCCCGGTTACCAAACCCCCTCCGGCTGGGTCGAGGGCTACTGGCGGATCCCCGTCCGGCCGGGCTTCGAATGGGTCCGGGGCCGCTATGACCGGGAGGGCCGCTGGCGTAGAGGGCGCTGGGAAAGAATCAGCTTATATCCTCCAGAGAATCCGCCGGGCCCCCCGTATACTCCGAAGTGGACCGCCGGGTTCCCTTGATCAGGAGTTCCTCCCCGATCGGGACATAGAGATCGGCGGCAGAGCGAAGTTCCCCGGCGGTGGAGCGCTCGAAGGCCGCCACCTCCACGCGGCAGCCCCGGATCTTGAGCGAATCGACCAGGGGGACGAAGTCCCCGTCCCCGGAGACGATCACCACGACATCGAGCCGGTCGCTCAGGATCATGGTGTCGATGGCGATCCCCATGTCCCAGTCGCCCTTGATCGAGCCGTCGGGCCGCTCCCGCAGAATCTTGACCTTGGTCTCGTAGCCGAAACGCCGGAGCGCTTCCAGGAAGGATTCCTGGTCCACCCCCTCCCGCTGCACCAGGTAAGCCACGCACCGGACCAGGGAACGCCGGGCGGCGAGGAAGTCGCGCAGTTTCTCGAAGTTGATCTTGGAATCGTAGATGTTGCGGGCCGAGTAAAAAAGGTTCTGAACGTCCACGAAAATACCCACCCGCTGCCCGAGATGGGCATATCCGGGATACCGGGAAGAAGCCGGCCGGCCGGCCGGCCCCGCCGGAAAGCTCTCCCGGAAATCAACCTCTCCGCGAACCCCGATTCCATTGTCTTCCTTGGCCATAACCGATGTCTCCCCCGGCCCATAAAACGGGCCTTTCGAGTTGATAGCCCCGGAGAGGGGCCGATATTTTTCAGCTCACGAGCCAGTAAACCAGCAAAATCAGGCCCAACGCCCCGAGCCCGACCATGACCCTCCTCATCCAGCGGCTCCGGATCATGTCGTCGCGGAAGCGATGAGGGCTCAGGGTCTGGACCGTGCCCGCCCCCAGGTAACTGGCCAGGCGGCTGCGCTCCCGGGTTTCTTTTTCCCGGACGATCCCGTCGCGCGCCATCTCGATGCGCCGCAGGGTCGATTCCTCGTTCCGGAGCAGGCGGCGGACCCGGCCGAGTTTTTTATCGGTCTCGCGCAACAATTCCGCCACCGGGTTGTTTCCGCGCTTGAACAAGATTTGCCTCGCCTAAAATCGGGAAGGAACGTGACGCTAAAGCCGCTTCAGCAGGAACAGGAGCGCCAGCGCCGCCAGGCTGTAAAGAAAGGGAGGGAGAAAGAAATACAGGCCGGCGCGGAAGAAGCCCGCCGGGTCGCGGGGAAGTTCGGGCTCCCGGCTGGGCGGCGCGAGCGCGATCTCATGGCCGGGTTCGGCGCAGCTCAGGGAGGCGATCTTCCCGCGGGCCTCATGGTAGGAAGTCCGGGCCCGGTTGACCAGGGCCAGGGAGTCGTTAAGCTCCGTCTTCAGATTGGCGGAATCCCAGGTCTCTTCCCGGATCGCGCCGACTTCCGCCAGCAGTCCCTTGAAGTTATCCCGGAAGGATTCCACCAGATTAAGGCTGCGCTGAAGCTCCCCGGCCTCCCGCTCCAGGACGGAGATCGCCTCGGCCAGGGAGAGTTTCATCTCCTGCTGGCCCTGGATCAGTTCCCGGCGCCGGGATTCTAATCCTTCCAGTTCGGCCTTCTGTTTCTGCAGCACTTCCTGCTCACGGCGCAGGCGGCTGATTTTTTCGGCGGTCTGATCCACCATGTCGGGAAGGTTGAGATTGACGGCCGGATTTTTATTTTCCTTCATTGTTTCCTCCTCGGGTTTCGCTCCCGATCGACAAGCCGATAAATTACCCGATTCCCGCCCGAACCGCAACCTCCGGCTCCCGCGGCACGGGGCAGCGGCATGCGGCGGCGGGCCCTTCAGTCTTCAGCCTTCAGCCTGCTTTTTCTCACCATGAAGAGCATGAAGAAACATGAAGAAAAATCTAAAAAAAAGCGGTTTTTCTACATGTTCTACATGTCTACATGTGCATGAGGCGGTGGTTCCTTCAGCCTTCAGCCTTCAGCCTGGATTTCAAGAGAAGGTCGGCCAGCCCCTCAAGGGCGCCGGGCATAAAGCAGGGAACCCCGTCCGCCTCCCCCACCACCCCGATCAAGCC
>CAZIEA010000188.1:0-2463 GCA_964538495.1 uncultured bacterium
AGTAATCCGTAATCAGTAATCAGTCGCCTTGATTTGTGTGGATTCGCGAGATTCGTGGTTTAACTTCCTTACCACAGAGCTCACAGAGAAAAACCTTCAGGCCACAGAGAAATATTTTTTCTTACCATGAAGGATATGAAGAAAAAATCTGTGTAAATCTGTGAAATCTGTGGAAAAGAATTGGTTTTAATTAGTGAAATCCGCGGACAAAACCGGCCGACGTTCAGCCGGCCCGGGAACCGAAGGAGGCCCGGAGCCGGGCCAGGTCCGCCCGCAGGTTTTTCCCCTCCAGTATTCTCAGCAGCAGCAGGAAGACGGCCAGATAAAATATAGTGCCTTGGGCCACGAAAAGCCAGCCCCGCTCTGGCCCCAGCGGGAGATAGGATTCCAGGTAACGCAGGCCCAGAAAAGCCGCCCCGGCGGCCGTCATGATGGGGGCGACGCTGTCGAGAAGCCGGACCGGAAGCAGGCGCCGGGTGCGGATGTAGATGGAGACCGCCCCGGCGAAGATCGAGGCGTCCAGCACCAGGGCCGCCCCCTGGATGCCCAGCCGGCGGGTGACCGGGAAGATGGCGACCACGAAAATGCTGGCGCTGAGCAGGAGGCTGGAAAGGTAGTTCTCCGGGTGCCCGAGGGCGAGATGGCACTGGCGGTTGAAGATGAAGAAGGGTTCGCACAGGCTCCAGGGGAGCAAGAGGATCAATAGCGGCGCCACACCCAGCCACTGCTCGCCCAGGACCGCGACGATCAGTTCGTGGGCATAGTAAGCCATGACCAGGTAGAAGGGAAAAAAGAAGCGGAACAGCATTCGGTTGACGAACTCGAAGGCCCGGGCCTTGGCGGCGGCGGAAATGCTTTCCCGGGAGAAAGCGGCCAGGGAGGCCCGATTCAGGGTGGTGATGAAGAGGGTCTGAAAGAGTTCCGAGAGTTTCCAGGCCTGATTGTAGATTCCCAGGGCCGTCTCCCCCTTGAGCGCCCCGATCACGAGTTCGTCCCCGTCGGTGATGACCTGGTTGAGGATGGAGGCCTGGAAGATCTTGCTCCCGAATCCCAGGAACCAGCGCGCCGTTCCCTTGCCCCAGCCCAGGCGGGGCCGGTAAGGCGAACAGAGGAAGTAACCCAGGGCGGGCAGGAAGTTGAGGAGACCGTGGAAAACGACCAGGCTCCAGATCCCCAGGCCGGAAGCCGCCCCCGCGATCCCGGCGGCGGCGGCGGCGGCGGTGGCGACGAGCTCGATCATCCCCATCCGCTGCAGGAGCATGGTCCGGAGCATGACGTCGCGGGAGACCGAGGAAATGAGCTTGAAAATGATCGGGGGAGTCAGCCAGAACAGGACCGCGATCAGGCGGAGATCGCGCGCGGAGTCGCCGAGTTTGCCCGCGGCTCTCAGCACCAGCACCGCTCCCGGCACCAGCAGGAGCATCAGGAGCCCGTAGGCTACGGTGATGGTGAAGATGGTGTCGGCCACGCGGTGTTCCTTGCCTTCCTCCTGAACGATGGCGGCCTCGATCCCCCACCTCCCGACCAGGTTGAGGAAGTTGAGGATGGCGGTCCCGAAGGCGATGGCGCCGAAATGCTCCGGGAGCAGGAGCCGGGCCAGGACGATGTTGGCCGCCATCCGCAGGACGAAACGGAGGTTGTTGAGCAGGGTCAGGAACGTGGTTTCCCGGATGGCTTGCCGCCCGAAGCTCATCTCCGGCCGCCTTTCTCGGGCCGGCCCAGGAGGTCGGCGCTCCGGTTCCCGGAAAGGTCGCCTTTGCCCCCGGGCAGAAGTTCCAGGCGGTAGCCGAGTTTTGCCAGGAGCCCGCGGGTCTCGCCGAAGCTTTCCCCGGCGGACGCCCAGGTGCGGGGGGAATACTCGAAGACCAGCAGCGGCCGGAGCCAGGAGATGAGCCGCCGCCCGCCCCGGATGACGCGGAGCTCGTTGCCCTCGGTGTCGATCTTGATCAGGTCCAGGGAACTCAGGCCGGACTTCTCGGCAAAGGAGTCCAGGGTGGTGACCGGGACCGGGATTTCCCGGGCCTCCCCCGCGATGTTGGCCCGGTAGAGACTGCTCACTCCGGGGGACTGGGGACCGACGGGGGCGTGGAGCAGGGCTTTTCCCGGCCGGTCGCCCAGGGCCTCGCGCCGGAGACGGCAGTTACCGAGGCGGTTGAGGGCGAGGTTGGCTTCCAGCCGACCGGCGGCCTCGGGATGGGGCTCGAAAGCGTGGACTTCCCCGTCCGGCCCCGCCGCCGCGGCCATGATCAGGGTATGGCAGCCGATGTTGGCCCCGATATCCAGGGCTCTCGCCCCGGGCCGGAGGTTTTGGCGGAGGTATCGGCTTAAGGCGGGCTCGTAGTGCCCGAAGAAGAAGATGGACCATTCGATGAAGTCCCCGGTGTCGATCCGGATGGAAAGTCCCCGGTCGTAGGGGAGCACGGTCTTAAGCGGATTTCGAGCGCTGCGGGCGGGGTCGTGGAG
>CAZIEA010000188.1:2473-4810 GCA_964538495.1 uncultured bacterium
AGGAGTTCCTCCCGGGCCTGCGCCAGGTCCAGGCCCCGGGCGGCCGAGCAGAAAGTTCCGGGCGCCGCCGTTCATGCTTCCCCGATCCTGGAGAGGGCTTCCCGGACCCGGGCGGTGATGGTATGGTTGCCGGCCCGAAGCCGGAGGAGGCCGGCGGCGGCGATCCGGGAGCGTTCTTGGCCGGCCTGGAGGTAGTGGCGGATTTTTTCGGCGAGCTCCCCGGGGGAGGAGAAACCGGCGAATTCCCGATCCTCCCGGAAGAAATCCTCCAGTTCGCCCGAGCGTTCCGAGAGCATGAAGGCACCGGCGGCCGGGATCTCGAAGGTGCGCTGGTTGTGGGTGTCGCGGTTCTCGGGGCGGAAAAAGTTAAGCGCGATCCTCCCCGATCCGAAGAGCTTCGAGAGGTCGGTGTCGCAGAGGATGCCGTTTCTGACCGCTCCGCGCAGCCCGCTGGAGACCCGGCGGCGGTCCCAGTGGCCGCCCCAGATTCCCAGGTTCACTCCGTTAAGCTCGCGGAGATATTTTTCCCGCTCCGGGGTGAAGGTGCCGGCGAAGACGACCTCGGCCCCGAATCTTGCCCGTTCCTCCAGGGTGGGGACGACCGGGTGGTGGAGACAAGGGTCGTATCCGATCGGGAGATAATGGACCGCCCGGGCTCCCCGGGAGAGGAGTTCCGGGACATTGGCCGTTTTGCTGGGGAAAAAGGCGTCGTAGAGGGGCAGCACGCGCGCGAGGTCGGGGAAAACATTTCCCGGGCTGCGGGAAAAAAAATCATCGTAGTTGAAATTAAGAAAGGCCGCGGACCGGAGTTTATCCCGCAAGGCCGCCAGGGTTTCCGGGAAGATCAGGGTGCCTTTGAGGACGACCAGGATTTCCGGCCGGAAATCCAGCGCGTTCTCGAAGAGCGCGCGGTTGTAAGCCGCCCGGGCGCCTCGGCGGGAAAGCCGGTTGCGCGCCCGCCCGAGCCGGGAAAGGCGCAGGGGGAAAAAATCACGGTTGTTGACCGCCAGGACCTGGTGGCCGAGAGCGGCGAAGGCGCGCAGGAACCCCCCCCCGATTGCTCCGTAGCCGATGGCGGCCGCGAGCAGGACTTTTTTCCCGCCTCCGCTCAAGCCTTCCCTCCGGGTTCGGCCGCGAGATACCGCCGTTGGGTGAAGAGTTTCGGCCCCGGGCAGCCCGGGAGCCCGGTTTCCAGGTCGGAGACCAGGTAGCCGGCGGCCGTCAGCAGGTCCGCCGCTTCCTCCGCCAGGGGGTGGTTGTGGACCTCGCAGACCACCAGGGGGCGTTTCTCCGCCAGGAGCCGTTTCATTCCCCTCAGGACCCGGACCTCCCCGCCCTCGACGTCGATCTTGACCAGATCGGGCGCCGGGTTTCCCTGCCCGGAGACGAACTCGTCCAGGGTGGTCAGGGCCACCGGGATCGGCTCCACCGGGGGGGTGCGGAACCCCAGGGGGTAGTCGGGCTCGACCAAATGCCCCTGGAGGGGGGAAAGATTCTTCTCGGGCCGGAAAAGGCCTTCCCCGCACCGGTCGGCCACGGCGCTTCCGACCACCCGGCACGCGGGCAGGTTGTTGAGCCGGATGTTGGCCTGAAGCCTTTGGCGGGTGGCGGGGTTGGGCTCGAAGGCGAAGACCGTCGCGCCCAGACGGCCGAGCAGGAGGGTGAAGAACCCGGCGTGGGCCCCGACATCGAAGACCGTCCACCCGGGCCGGACGGCGCGGGCCAGAAAAGCCTGGAGCGCCGGCTCGTGTTCGCCCAACCAGAGATGCTTCTCCGCGCCCAGCTCCAGCAACATCCGCAGGCCCCGCCCCGGCCCGCCTAGGACCGCGACTTCCCGCGGCGGACCGCTGACGGCGCCGGCGGAGAGTTTTCTCCCCGCCCGGCGCAGCAGGGGCACCCGGTAGAGCGCGCGCCGCAGCGGAAGGGGAAGGGCCTTCAGTATCCCCGTCATAACTTCGATTTTCATGATTTTTTCACTGCTGACACCGATGAAACCGCGAATCCACGCCAACTGAAACTAAGATTCCGCAGATTACCGCAGATTTTTTCCGTTCATAGGTTGAACTACGAATTCCGCGAATTACACGAATTCAGGCGACTGCTTACTGCTGACTGCATACTGCTTACCCAGATTTTAACCCTATGCTCTATGCCCTATGCCCTATGCTGAAACGTCCACAGATTTCACAGATTCTTTTTCGTACTCGTACTCGGTGTGAGGTGTGGGGGATGAGGTTTGGCGCTGGAAAACCAGGCTGAAGGCTGAAGGAACCGACGCGCCGATTGAACCGCGAATCTCGCGAATCCACACAAATCAAGGCGACTGATTACTGATTA
>CAZIEA010000189.1:0-4772 GCA_964538495.1 uncultured bacterium
ACTGCTGGCGTCGGTGGCGTCGCCCCGGATCCAGAAAGTGAGCTTGTAGTCGCAGGTGGAGTCGAAGGCTTCAGTCACGACCCGGTCGTCGCTGGCGTTAAAGGCGAGCGCGGGCGAAGCCTTTCCGAACCAGCCGGCTTCGGTGTAGACGTCGGTGTTGGCGTTGCAGCCGACAAAGGTCCAGCCGGCCGGCCGGGTCCCGGTCTCGAAGTCGTCAAAGCCTTGCCCGATCGAGTCGCAGACCGGGATGGTGGTGGTCGTGGTGGTGGTGGCGACCGTGGTGGTCGTCGGAGCCAGAGTGGTAGTGGGGGCCAGGGTAGTAGTAGGAGCGAGGGAGGTGGTCGGGGCCGAGGTGGTGGTGGGGGCGAGGGTGGTGGTAGTGGGAGCGAGGGTCGTGGTGGTCGGGGCCAAGGTGGTGGTGGGGGCGGCGGTCGTGGTGGTGGTCGTGGTGGTGGCGACCGTGGTGGAGTAGCCGGTCAGCTTGACGTCGTCGAGGGCGAGATTGCCCGCGGACTGGGTGAAGTAGAAGCGGATCTGGGTGCTTTCGGGCTTGAGCAGGAAGGGCTCGGTGGTGGTCCCCTCGGTCGGGAAGACCGTGAGAGTGGTCAGGGTGGTCCAGGAGGAGTTGTAGAGTTCCTGGATCAGCAGGCTCCCGGCGGGGGAGGCGTTTTCCACCCCCCGGTGCCAGAAAGTCAGGTACTGCGGCCGGGAGAAGACCCGGGTGACGACCTCGTCGCCGGTGGCGTCGAGCTTGAGGGAAGGAGAAGCGGTCCCGAAGTAGGTGGAAGGGGTGGTGTAGGTGTCGGAGTTGGCGTTGCAGCCGGTGAAGGTCCAGCCGGTGGGGCGGGTGCCGGTGTTGAAGTTGTCGAAGCCCTCGTTGAAGGCGGTGTGGGTGTCGGCGTCGTAAACCAGGTAGCAGACGGCGCAGCCGACCACGGCGGCGTCGTAGCGCAGGCGCATGTAGCCGTCCTCGCCCCAGTCGTCGGGACCCCAGGAGTTGCGCAGGATCCAGACCCCGCCCCCGCCCTCGGGCGGGTTGTCGTCCCAGCCCACCAGGGCGATGGCGTGGTTGCTTTCGGTGTAGGAGCAGGGGGAGCCGTCGCAGGTGGTGTTGGAGTCGTCGTAGATCCCGCCGCCGTAGGCGGTGAAGGCGGAGCCGGCATAGACGGCGGCGTCCACCACCCCGTAGGTCATGATCGCGGTCTTGATCGCGGTGACGTCATTGCAGCCCACCCGGTACCAATTGGCGAAGGCGATGGTCTGGTCGCCCCAGTGGGTGCAGCTCCCGGGGTCGGTCTCCCGGTAAGGGAAATTGGCCTCGGTGGTGATCCCGACCTCGGAAATGGCGTCGAGCTCGGCATAGGCGTAGCTGGCCCCGTCGCAGCCGAAGAAGTCGCCGCTGTAGGCCGGCAGGCGCCCCAAACACCAGGCGATGTAGCTTTCGGAAAGGTCGATGCAGCTTGCCCCGGTCAGGCCCATGGCGTAGTTGTAGGTCCCCTCGCCGGCGGCGCTGGCCCCGAAGGCGTAGCAGGAGCCGCAGTCGCCCTGGTTGCGCACAGCCCCGATGTAGGAGCGGCCGTTGACGCTGCGCCAGTCGAACTTGGCCGGGAGCATCTTGCGCCCGATCTCCTTGACCAGGGGGCCGGGGTCTTCCTGGGCCTTGGGCATCGGGCGCAGGGGGCGGTAACGGGAGAAGAAGGCGGCCTTTTCCTCCGCGGGCATGTTGAAGATGGGATTGTCGCTGACCGTGAAGGAGTAGCCGTTGTAGTCGATCTTGTAGCGGATCTCCTCCAGGGTGTCGTCATCCTCGAAAGGGAGGACTTTTTCCGCGCGTTCCTGGGCCCGGGCTGCCGTCACCGGCAGCGCCAGGAGCAGGCATAAGCAAACCGCCCCGACCAAAATCGAGCGCATATGCTCTTCTCCTTATGGGGTTGAACTTCAGGGAATGATTCTTGTTTCTAATATACCACTTCCCCCCCCTCTCCCGCTAAAAAAAAAACTAAAAAAACCGCGAATCGCTATCGGTATCGCTATCGCTATCGGGATCGGGCGCGCGCAAAATATCACGCAAAGACGCAGAGGCGCAAAGACGCAAAAAAAGATTTGTCCACAGATTAACTCAGATTTTTTCTTCATGTTTCTTCATGATCTTCATGGTGAAAAAAACAGGCTGAAGGCTGAAGCAACCGCGGCCTCATTCACATGTAGACATGTAGGTCATGTAGATAAATTCGAAATTCGAATCCGCGAAATTCGAAACCACCAGATGGTTTGGGAAATTCGAATTTGAGATTTATTTCGGATTTCTGACTTCGGATTTCGAATTTTTGACCGACGGATTACGGTTTTTCCTGAACCCTGAACCCTGAACCTGCCCCTATGCCCTATGCTCTATGCTCCAAAACAGAGGAATCAGAGTTAATCAGGTGCAAAAATTCCGCGGGTCCTGAACCCCGGACCCGGTCGGGCTAACGGGTGACGGGGAGGTCGCCGGAGGCCCCGTGGTAGACCCGGGTCAGCCCCCGGACCGCCCAGAGCCCCGAGCTGCCCCGGAAAACCGCCTCGGCGTCGGCCCCGCCGCCGTTGTAATCGGCGGGGACGGGGAGGTCGGAAGCGGAGCCGAAGTAGAGCCGGGTCAGGCCCCGGACGGACCAGAGGCCGGCGGCAGAGCGGAAGATCGCCGGCGCCCAGGCGCCGTTCCCGTTATAGTCCCCGGGGACGGCGTGGTCCCAGGTGGAGCCGAAGTAAATCCGGCTCCAGCCCCGGATCGCCCAGAGGCTGGAGGAGGAGCGGAAGACCGCCAAGTCCGACGCCGCTTGCCCCCGGTAGGGGCCGGGAAGCGGGCGGTCCAGGGAACTCCCGAAGTAGGCCCGGGTTAGGCCCCGGATCGCCCAGAGGCCGGAATTTCCCCGGAAGACCGCCGCCGCCGCGGTGCCGTCGCCGTTGTAATCGCCCGGGCGAGGCTGGTCGTAGGCGGCCCCGAAGTAGAGCCGGGTCAGGCCCCGGACGGACCAGAGGCCGTTGGCGGGGCGGAAAATCGCGATCTCGGTGGTTCCGTCTCCGTTGAAATCGGCCGGGACCGGGGAGTCGGCGGAAGTCCCGAAGTAGAGCCGGGTCAGGCCCCGGACCGACCAGAGGCCGGCGGCGGAGCGGAAGATGGCGATATCGCTGGTCCCGTCCCCGTTGAAGTCGGTGTGGTAACGGTTGGCGGCCGGGGCCTCCCCCCAGGCGAACCCGGCCAGGAAGGCGTCGCTGTCCCCGCCCCCGAAGGCGCCCTGGAAGGCCCGCCGGAGGGGGAAGTCGGCGGAATCGGTGTCCCCCGCCAGCCAGACCCGCTCGTCCGGGCGGTCCTTGAAGGCGATGGCGAGACCGGAGTCCCATTCCGCGGACCCGCCCAGGTAGGTGGAGTAATGAAGCCGGTCGCCGTCGGCGTTGAGGTTGAAGTAAAAAGCGTCCCGCACCCCCCGGAGTTCGTCCTGATAGGGGCTTTCCAGGGGGAAGTCGGGGGACCTGGTCACGCCGCAGACGTGGCTGTCCCCGTAGTAGGGGTCCACCGCGATCCCGTAGCCGTCGTCGTCCAAGCTCCCCCCCAGGTAGGTGGAGAAGAGCAGGGCTTGTCCGTCCGAGGCAAAGAGGGAGACATAGACGTCCGTGCCCCCGCGGTTGCCGGCCTGGAGGGGATTGACGGTGGGAAAGTCCGAGGCGGAGGTGTAGCCGGTGACATAGGCCTGCTTGTATTCGTTCAGGGCGATATCCTGCGCCGAAGAGCCATAGCCGCTTCCGCCCAGGTAGGTGGAATATTCCAGGCTCTGGCCGTTCACCGAGAGCTTGCTGGCGAAGGCCGAGGAGGCGGGGTAGGAGCGGATGCCGGGCTGGAAGGCGGTGGCGGTGGGAAAATCGGTGGAGAAGGTCTTCCCCGCGACATAGGCGCAGCCGATTTCGTCCACCGCGAGCCCGTAGCCGGTATCTTCCCTGCTCCCGCCCAGGTAAGTGGAATAGTACAGGTCGGCGCCGCTGGTGTAGAACTGGGTGACGAAGGCGTCTTCGTCACCGCCCCGGGAAGCTTGCAGGGGGTTGCGGGTGGGAAAGTTGTCGGAAGTAGTGGAGCCGGTCACGTAGATCCACCCGGAAGCGTCCACCGCCGCCGCCCAGGCCTGCTCGATCCCGCTCCCGCCCAGGAAGGTGGAGAGGCTCAGGGCAGCGCCGTTGGAGGCGATCCGGACGACCACGGCGTCCACCGACCCCCCGGGAACCGTCTGCCAGGCGCCGGCGGGTGTCCCCGACGACTACCGCGTGTTCCTGGGCGTCCACCGTGATTCCCAGGGCGCTGTCATAGGCCGTCCCGCCCAGGTAGGTGGAGTAAAGCAGGATGTTCCCGGCGGAGGAGAACTTGCTGACGAAGATGTCTTTATCTCCGGCCGGGGCCGGCTGGTAGGCGTTCAGGAGAGGAAAGTCGGAGGAGTCGGTGGCCCCGGCCACATAGACGCAGCCGTTGGAATCCACGGCCACGGCGTAGGCTCTGTCCGACTGGCTTCCCCCCAGGTAAGTGGAACAGTCGAGCCTGGGGGCCGCCTCCAGGTGGAAAACCCAGGCGCCGAAGAGAACCGCCGCTAGCATGGCCGAACCCGCGCGCCGACTCCTCATATTCCGCCTCCCTTTTCGTCTTCTATTTTTCCCGTTTTTTGGTTTTGACGGATTACGGATCACCGATTACGGATTACCGTTTTTTCCGAATCCTGAACCCTGAACCCCGAACCCTGTAACCTGACTCT
>CAZIEA010000190.1:0-4768 GCA_964538495.1 uncultured bacterium
ATCTTGAGGCTCCCGGCCACCAGGACCAGGGGCAGGCAGTTGGGGAGGATATGCCGAAGGAGGATCCTGGCCGTGGAGGCCCCGGAACCGACCGCGGCGGCCACGAACCCGGCCGCGCGCAAACTCAGGACCTCGCCCCGGACCAGGCGAGCGATGGAGGCCCAGCCCGCCAAGCCCAAGGCGATAAAGACCGTGACGAACCCCGGGGAGAGAACCACGCTGATGGCGATCGCCAACAGCAGGCTGGGAAAGGCCAGGGTGATATCGGTGACGACCTGCAGGACGGCGTCCGCCTTCCCCCCGCAGTAACCCCCGATCAGGCCGGCAGAGGCCCCCAACCCGAGAGCGAGTAGGGTGGAAAGCGCGCCGATTCCCAAGGAAAAGCGAGCCCCGTAAAGCACCCGGCTGAAGACGTCGCGCCCCTTCTCGTCGGTCCCGAAGGGATGGCTCCGGGAAGGGGGAAGCCGGATGGCTTCGAGATCCACCCGATCGGGCGGGGCCGGGGCCAGGAGCGGGGCAAGCAGAGCCAGCAGGATCATGATCCCGAGAAGACCCAGGGCGAAAAACGCCCGGGGGCTGGAGCGCAGGAATCCGAATAAATCCTTAACCCGCACGGCGACCCTCCCGAATCCGGGGGTCGATCCAGGCGTAGGAAATATCGACCGCGATATTGACCAGAACAAAGACCAGCGCGCCCAGAAGCACGCAACCGAGCAGGACCGGGTAGTCCCGCTGCAGGATGCTGTTCATAACCAGGCGTCCCACCCCGTCCCAACCGAAAATGGTCTCGGTCAGGACCGACCCGTTCAGGTAAGAACCGAAGTCGAGTGCCGCCAGGGTGACAATGGGAATGAGGGCGTTGCGGAAGACATGGCGGGTCAAAACCCGAACGCGGCCAAGGCCCTTGGCCCTGGCCACGGTGACAAAAGGCTTGCCGGCCGCCTCCAGCAGGCTGGCGCGGGTGATCCGGGCCAGGTAGGCGGCGCTCCTGGACCCCAGGGACCCAGGTCCCGGGAAAAGCCGCCGAAACAGTTCCCAGGGCAATCCCGGCCGTCACGGCCAGGACCATTGCCGCCAGGGCCAAGCGCAGGGTGTGGGGAAATTTCTCGGCGATCAGGGATGAGACCGGCCGGTGGGTGAAGTAGGACTCCCCCAGGTAAGGCACCTGCAAACCCAGGCCCTTTCCCTTCCCGGGCAGCCGGATGCAGGAAAGGTTCTCCAGATACCCGGCGTACTGGATCAGGAAAGGCCGGTCCGTCCCCATCAGCTTCCGGCTCCGCTCGATCGCCGCCGCCGAACCCCGCTGCCCCGCCAGGGTGTAGGCGGGATCCCCAGGAACATTCGCGAGCAGGAGAAAGGCGACAAAAGTCACCCCCAGCACGGTGGGGACGGCCAGAGCGACCCTTTTCAGGATATAGCGGAGCATCCCGCGTTCCGCCCGGGCAACGCGTCCGGGAATTTTTCCAGGGCCGGCCGGATCCTGGCCCCGGCCCGGGCCTTCGCCGCCGAGGGTAAGAACGATTGTTCCAGGGCCGTAAGCACCAGTGCCTTCAATTCCCGGGAAGTAAATCCGAAAACCTCGGCGGCCAGCGAGTATTCCCCGCCCAGGGTGATCTTGCTGATCGCGGGATCGTCGGTGTTGAGGGAAATCTTGATGCCTTCATCGAAAATTTCCCGGACCGGATGTTCGAACAGGCTCGGGACGGTGCAGGTGTGGACGTTACTGGTCAGGCAGATCTCCAGGGAGACGCCCCGGTTCCGCACCCATTCCACCAGGTCCGGGTCCTTGATCACCCGGACCCCGTGGCCGATCCGGGAAGCCCCCAGCATTTCCACCGCGGTCCGGATGTTGGTCTCGCCGCCGCCTTCCCCGGCGTGCACGGTGATGTTGAGCTTTTTCTCCCGGGCCGCCCGGAAAGGTTGGGCAAAAATTTCCGGGGGGTAGGCATCCTCGTCTCCGAACAGGTCCAGACCCACCACCCCCCGCCCGCGGAAACGCTCGGCCAGCTCGACCACCTCCAGGGCCCGCTCCACCGAATTGCTCCGGGAAACCCCCACGATCAGCCCCACCTCGATCTCCGCCTCCCGGCGGGCGGCCTCCACCCCGGAAACGATGGCCTCGATCATTTCCCCCCAGTGATGGCCCTGCTCCAGGGTCATGAAGACCGGGCTGAAACGGAGCTCGACCAGGTAAATCCCCTCCCGGGCGCATTGCCGGCAGACCAGCCGGGAAACCTCCTCGACCGCTTCCAGGGTGGGAAAAGCCAGCCCGAGCAGATAGAACCGGTCCAGGAATTCCTTCAGGGAGGAAACCCGGCCGTCGATCTGGATCGCCCGCCGGAGTTCGTCCAGGTCCCGGGTCGGGAGGCTGACCCCGTAACGGGAAGCCACATCCCAGAGGATCTCCGGGGTCACGGAGCCCTCCAGGTGCCTGTGCAACTCCACCTTGGGAAAATCCCGGAAATATTCCAAAGTCGCGGGGGCTGGGCGGTACCGGTTCACCTCTCCTCCCGGCTCAGGCTCACGCCCTCAAGGTTGTCGGCGCTGTAAATCAGAGGAATGCGGTAGCCCGAAACCGCCGGGCCCAGGGCCAGGTAGATTTTCCGGTGCCAGAGAAAAACCCAGGGGGCGAGTTCAACCACCCTGCGCTGGGCGAGGCGGTAAAGCTCCCCCCGGCCTTCCCGGTCGATCCTGGCCAGGGCCTCGGAGAGCAAGCGGTCGGTTTCCCCGTCGGCAAAAAAACTCCGGTTTCCCCCGGCCCCCCGGTTCCCGGAGAAAAAAGTGGGATAAAGGAAATTCTCGGCATCGGGATAATCCCCCCACCAGGAAAGGTAAAAAATATCGAAATCGCCGTCGTTCAGTTGTTCCTTGAAAGCGCTCCATTCCCGCTGCGCGATCTCGACCTCGATCCCGGCGCGTTTCCAGTAATCCTGGAGAACCTCGGCCACGCCCACGTTTTCCCGTTCGGCGGCCACCAGAAGCCGGGCCCGAAGCGGAAGCGCCGTCCCCGCCTCCTCCAGCAGCCTCCGGGCCTGAAGCGGGGAATATTCGTAAGGTTCCAGCTCCGGGTCCTCCAGAAGCCCGGGGGGAACCGGGCCGCGGGCGGGAACGGCCCGGCCGGAGAGAAAGTTCCGGCAGATCAAATCCCGGTCCAGGGCCAGGTTCAAGGCTTGGCGGACCCGGGGATCGTCAAAGGGTTTTCGCGCGCAGTTGAAGCCGGCGTAATAGACATTGAGGCCGGGCCGGCTTTCCACCCGGACCCCCGGAGGGGGAACGGAAAGGTAGCTCTCGAAAACCCCGCGGGGGATCTCGAGTACATCGAGGTTGCCGGCTTCGAACTCGGTGGCGGCGGTCAAATCCTCCGGGATCACCCGGTAAACCACTCCCGGCAGTCCGGCCGGCCCCCGGAAATAATTTTCGTTGCGCTCCAGGACCAGGCGGTCACCGGGCCGCCAGCTCCGGAGCCGGAAAGGCCCCGCCCCCTCCGGGCAGCGGCCGAATTCCCGGCCCGACTCCCGGACTTTCGCCCGCGGGAGAACGGCGGCGTTGGGCATGGCCAGATAGTCGAGAAAAACCGCCAGCGGCGCCTCCAGCTCGATCTCCACGATCCGGGGCGCGGGGGCCCGGATCCCGGGCAAATCGCCGGTCTCGCCCCGGGCGAATTCTTTCGCCCCCCGGACGCTTTCCAGGAGCCAGGAGCGGGGGGAATTGACCGCAGGGTCGAGCAGGCGCCGGAGGGAAAAGACCGCATCCTCGGCTTCGAGGGGCGTCCCGGAGGAAAAGCGGGCGTTGTCCCGAAGCCGGAAGCGGTAAGTGACCCCGTCGGGCAGGATCTCCCAGGATTCGGCCAGGTCGGGTTCAAGATTGCCGTCGCGGTCGAAGCGGACCAGCCCGTTAAAGATCTTGGCAGCCAGGGCCCCGCCCGGCACGTCCACGATCAGGGCCGGGTCCAGGGTGGTGGGATCCTCGGCCAGGCGGAGTCGGAGATACCCTCTTTCCCCCTTCTCCCCGCCGCCGCAGCCGAGGGAAAGGCACAGTAGAAAAACCGCCGCCGGGAACGTCAGGCGCCGCCAGGATAATATTCGTATTGCCCGATTCACCCGCCTCCCCGCAAGTTCAGCCAATTGTAATAATATTAGTTTACAACCGTTGCCCGGAGCAAGCACCATCACTTTTAAAGTTCTACTTGCCCTTTCTCTGAAACGAGTCCACCGGAGGGGAGAGATGAAACGGAGAGTCGTGGTCCTGGGGGCCAGCCCCAAGAGTGAACGCTACTCCAACCAAGCGGTGCGCCTGCTTAAGGAAAAAGGTTTCGCGGCCGTCCCCGTCCACCCGGCGGCGGCCGAGATCGCCGGAGTCAAGGCCGCACCCAACCTGAAAGCCGTTCCGGGCCCGGTGGACACGGTCTCGATCTATGTCCGCCCCGAACTCCTGGGCCGGATGCTTCCCGACCTGATCGCCCTTAAACCCGGCCGAGTCATCTTCAGTCCCGGGACCGAGGAACCCGGCCTCGAGGCTGAACTGAGAACGGCGGGGATCGAGGTGCTGGAAGCCTGCACCCTGGTCCTGCTCCGCACCAACCAATTCTGAACTCGGATTAAACCGCCAACCGCAACTAAGATTACGCAGATTCCGCAGATTACTTCCTATCCACAGATTACACAGATTTTCACGGATTTTTCCTTCGTGCTCTTCATGGCCTTCATGGCAAGAAAAAAATAATTCTCTGTGGCCTCTGGTTTTCCTCTGTGCTCTCTGTGGTAAGGAA
>CAZIEA010000191.1:0-781 GCA_964538495.1 uncultured bacterium
GGGGCGGGTCAGTTTTTCCAGCGCGCGGGTGAGAACGAAGGTCTTTCCCGCCACGCCCGGGAGCGCCCGGGGCGCCGGCCCCTCCTCCTGGGTCCGGACCCCGGCTGCCGCCAGGTCATGCAGGAGCCGGCGGTTGGATTCGGTGGCGAAAAAGGCGCCGATGCTCTCGGCCATCACCGGGCCGATGTCGGGAATCGCCTGGAGCTCATCCTCCGAGGCGGCGGCAAGTTTTTCCAGGGAGCGGTAGCGCGCCGCCAGGACGCCTGCGGCGGCCGTGCCCACGTGCCGAATGCCCAGGCCGAAAAGGAGCCGGGCCAAGCCCCGGGATCGGCTCTCCCCCAAGGCCGCCAGAAGATTCTCCGCCGACTTTTCCCCCATCCGCTCCAGGGAAGCAAGCGTTTCCCGCTGCAGCCGGTAAAGATCGGGAAGGCTTTTCACCAGGCCCTGGGAAACAAGCTGGTCGATGAGCTTCTCCCCCAGCCCCTCGATGTCCAGGGCCCGGCGGGAGGCGAAGTGGGCGATCCTCTCCCGGACCTGGGCCGGGCAGGAGATATTGGGGCAGCGCCAGGCCACCTCCCCTTCCGCCCTCGTCACCGGGCCCCCGCAGGAAGGGCAGGAAGAGGACATGACGAACGCGCGCTCATCCCCGCGGCGTCTCTCGGGAAGGGGGCGAACCACCTGGGGAATGATCTCCCCCGCCTTCTCCACCAGGACCTGGTCCCCGACCCGAATGTCCTTGCGGGCGATCTCGTCGGCGTTGTGCAGGCTGGCGCGCCTGACC
>CAZIEA010000191.1:810-2685 GCA_964538495.1 uncultured bacterium
GGTCGAGCTCGGCCACCGGGGTGAGCCGCCCCAGGCGCCCGACCTGGATGGAGATTTCCCGCAGCCTGGTGACGGCCTGCTCGGCGGGAAACTTGTAGGCGATCTGCCAGCGGGGAGCCTTGGAGGTGGCGCCCAGCTCCTCCCGCAGGGGCAGCGAATCCGTCTTGATCACCAGCCCGTCCACCATATAGGGGAGTTCGGAGCGTTTTTGCTCCCACTGGCGGCAGGCCGAGACCACCTCCTCGATGCCGGAACAGAAGGCGGCGTGGGGCTCCACGGGAAAACCCAGGGTCTTGAGCTTCTTCAGAAGTTCCCAGTGGCTGTTGATCCCGAGAACGGAAGCGTCGGGCGAATCGTAGATCCAGCAACGCAGGCGGCGGCGCGCGGTGATCCGGGGATCGAGCTGCTTGAGGCTGCCGGCGGCCAGGTTGCGGGGGTTGGCATAAACCGCTTCCCCCGCCTCTTCCCGGGCGGCGTTCAGGGCCATAAAGTCCGCCTTCTCGATATAGATCTCGCCCCGGACCTCAAAAGTTTCCGGGACCAGGGACCGGTCCAGGAAGAGCGGGATGGCGCGCACGGTCCGGATGTTCAAGGTGACGTCGTCGCCGGTGGTCCCGTCCCCCCGGGTGGCCCCGGTCTCCAGGACCCCGTCCCGATAAACCAGGGCGATCGAGACCCCGTCGATCTTCATTTCCATGGTGTAGGAAAAATCGGCTTCCGGCAGAAGGCGGCGGTTGCGCCGCTCGAACTCCCGGATCTCCTCCTCGGAATAGGTATTGTCCATGGAGAGCATGGGGATCCGGTGCCGGAAGGGGGAAAACCCTTCGACCGGCTCTCCTCCCACCCGCCGGGAAGGCGAAGCGGGATCGATCAGGTCCGGGAAGCGTCTTTCCAGTTCCAGGAGTTCGTGGTAGAGGAGATCGAACTCGGAGTCGGTGATCTCGGGAGAGTTCTCGACGTAGTAGAGGCGCTCGTGGCGCCGGAGCTCCCGGCGCAGAGTTTCCAGGCGGTTTCGAGCCGCGGCCTTGTTCATCCCGCGAATTTCACTATTTGCGCCGCTTAGAGCTTTTCCACAGATTCACACAGATTTTCACAGATTAACTCGTTGTCGCTGTCGTAATCGTAGTCGTAATCGTTGTCGTTGTCGCTATCGTAATCGTGTTTCCGCATAGAGCATAGGGTTGTGACGCAGTTCTACATGTCTACATGTGAACAAGGCGGCAGTTCCTTCAGCCTACAGCCTATTTTTTTCACCATGAAGGGCATGAAGAACATGAAGGTAAAATCCGTGAAATCTGTGGACAGATCGGTCTTCTGCGTCTTGGCGTCTTTGCGCCTTGGCGTGAGAAAAGCAGGTTTTCTACATGTCCTACATGTCTACATGTGAATGAGGCGGCAGTTTCTTCAGCCTCTGCAGCCCGCGGTTCAGATTCCCAGGGCCAGGCGGTCGCCCAGGATTCGGGGAAGCCCGGCTTTCAGGATAGCCCGGCGGGTCGCGGCATGATCGTATTCCACCCGGACCAGCCGGATCGTCTCCGCGGTCGGATCCACCAGGAGGAAAGCGGCCCGGGGATCCCGGTCCCGGGGCTGGCCCACGCTGCCGGGGTTGACCAGGAGCCTGCCGGCGGAAAAGCAGATATCCCGCTCGGTCAACGCTTCCCGGACGATTCTCTTTCCCTTTCGAGCATAAACCAAAGGGCGATGGGTATGCCCGAAAAAACCGATCCGGGCCGGAAGAAATTTCAGACTCAACTCCGCGTCGGATTCGTTGAGAATATAGACCCAGTTCCCGGGAGCGAAGAAGTTGGCGTGGACCAGAGAAAAAACCGACAAATCGGCGGTCAGGGGCAGGGAGCGGAGATAACTCCTCTCCCC
>CAZIEA010000191.1:2695-4710 GCA_964538495.1 uncultured bacterium
AGCGCCTCGCCGGCTTCATCGGCGAAGCGATCCAGAACGCCGTCCCCGCCGGCGGCCTCGTCGTGATTTCCCCGAACCACCGCCGTCGCCCGGGCCCGGACCAGGGCCAGGCAGGCGGACGGCTCCGGACCGTAACCAACGATGTCTCCGAGGCAGACGATCCGGGTTCCTCCCAGCCGATCGATCTCAGAGAGGACCGCTTCCAGGGCCGGGAGGTTGGAGTGGACGTCGCTGATGACCGCGATGGGGCCGGAGGCCATATCAGGGTTCAGGGTTCAGGGTTCAGGGTTCAGGAAAACCACGTAATCCGTAATCAGTGATCCGTAATCCGTCGAAACTCAGGATACAGGATACAGGATTCAGGAGTCAGGAGTCAGGAGTCAGGAGAGCAAAAATTCGAAACTCGAATGGCGAAATTCGAAACAAATCCCAAACTCGAACTTCCAAAACCACCTTGCGGTTTCGAATTTCGAGTTTCTGATTTCGAATTTGCCCTTCTACATGTCCTACATGTCTACATGTGCATGAGGCGGCAGTTCCTTCAGCCTTCAGTCTTCAGCCCGATACCGCCCGATACCGATCCCGACCCCGATTCGCTCCTGAACTCTGGGCAACTCTATGCTCTATGCCCTCTGCTCTATGCCAAAACATGTCTACATGTGAACAGGGCGGCGGGAGCCCTGATTTTAAGGCCCCTCCCGCCGAAGCGGGAGGGGCCTCTTGTCGGGGCGCCGGGATTTGAACCCGGGACCTCACGGTCCCGAACCGTGCGCGCTAGCCGGACTGCGCCACGCCCCGCGACAGAATTGAATCGTGAGAGGGAATAAGCAATTCCGGGAGCCTTGTCAAGTTCCATTATCCCCGACCGAAGCCCGGTCTCAGTCCTCCAACGGCCGGGCCAGCCGCCGGGCCAGGACGATCACCGCCGCGCCCGCGGCCGCGGCGACCAGGCAGCCCAGGATCGCCGCGGGGGACCAGGCGGGAAGGACCGGGGTCATATTGCCCCAGGCGGGGATGAGCTCGGGCAGGTAGTGTTCTTTCCAGGGCCAGAGGGAGACCAGGCTCCCTCCCATCAACCCACTAAGGACGGCCATCGTGCGGTCGTGGTAGCGCTTGAGGATCAGGCGCAGGAGCGGGATGAAGACCATCACCCCGGCGGCCATTCCCGCCGCGAAGACCAGGAGGACGCCGAACTCGCGCTTGTGGACCGCACCGGAGACCGGCTGGTACATCCCGATCACGAGCAAGGCCAGGCTCCCGCTGATCCCGGGCAGGAGCATCACGCTGATGGCCAGCGCCCCCGCCCCGAGCAGGGTCAGGGGGTGAATGGGGATCACCAGCCCGGGGAGCAGGGCCAGGGCGGCCGGGGGGATCGCCCCGAGCAGGAAAAGAAAATAATCGAGCGGCTTTTTCTCCCGACGCTTGCCCCAGGGGTCGGGGATGCTCCAGAAGACCAGCCCGAAGAAGAAGGCGAAGACAAAGGGCGCGGTCCGGGGGTTGACCAGCCAACCGGAGGGCGGATTGACCGCCAGGTAAGCCTTGCCCGCCGCCAGGGTAGCGGGAAGCCTGTCCGGTCCCGGGGAATCCTTCCCCACCAGGAGCATCGTCCCCAGGTAGAGGGCCAACCCGATCCCGGCGACCAGGGGGACGAGAAAACTCAGTGCCCGGACGGCTTTCGCGCGGCTGGCCGCGTTAAGCGGCGACTTGAGCAAACCGATGAGATCCGAGATCGAGTTGATCAGCCGGTCGTAAAAACCGAGGATGAGGGCGACCGTCCCCCCGCTGACCCCGGGAATGGCGTCGGCCACCCCCATGCACATTCCCCTGGCAAAAATCCCCGAGGCCGCCTTGATCCTGCTTTGCCCTTTTTCGTCCATTATTCTCCTCTCCGCAGATTGGTCCTGTTTTCGCGCCCCGGCGCAAAGCGGAGAGTATAGCGCCCCTCTCTCCACAGATTACACAGATTATTTCCCTATGAGGTGTGAGGTATGGGGTATGGGGTGTGGGGTATGGGG
>CAZIEA010000192.1:0-4682 GCA_964538495.1 uncultured bacterium
ACTGATAAAGGGAAGCAAAAGCCGGTTCATCAGCTTGTCCGCCCTCCGCCGGAGATCTCGATTTCCATTCCCTGGCGGGCGAAACCGCCGCCCGGGAAAACGGCCTGGAGTTTCTCCTCTCTCTCCAGGAGGACTTCATCGAGAGCCGCCGGGTCGTGGTGGGTGACCAGAAGACCGCCCACCCCGGCGGCGCGGGCCAGTTTCGCCGCGGTTTCCCAGGCGTTGTGCCCCCAACCCCGCTTGCGCTCGTACTCGGCCAGGTTGTACTGCCCGTCCACGATCAAAAGCCCGGCCGGGGAACCTTCCCGGGCCAGGGAGAGGAACTCTTCCTGTTCTATTTCCGAGGCGGCGGCGGCTTCGTTGTCGGTGGCGAAAATGAAGCTCCCCCCGCTTCCCGGCTCGTCCACCCGGTAGGCGGTGCTGCCCCCGGGATGATGGACCCGGGTCCAGGAAACCCTCAGCCCGCCCCAGCGCAGCGCCTCCCCCCCGGAAGCGGGCCGGAGATCCCGGAAGGCGACGGCGGCCGGCGCGGTTTCCATCTGGATCGGCCAGAAAGGCTGCCCCAGAAGGCGGGTGAAAACTTCCTCCGCGCCGTGCCCGTTGTGGGCGGCGGAGGCGATCTCGATTCCCCAATCGGGGCGCATCAGGAGAGAAAAAGAAGGGAACCCGGCCAGGTGATCAAGGTGAAAATGAGTTACGAGCAGAAGCGCCTTGCCCCCCGCTTCCTGTCCCAGGCGCGCGCCGGCCGCGCGGATCCCGGTGCCGGCGTCGATCAGGATCTTCTCGTCTTCGGCGCCCTCGACCAGGACCGAGGTGGTCTCCCCCCCGAACTCCTGGAATCCCGGCTCCGTGACCGGGCTGGTCCCCCTCACTCCGAACAAGGTGACTTCCATATTTCGCCTTCTTATTTTTCCACTGCTTTCACGAATTTTTCGTTGTCGTTATCGTTGTCGTAATCGTAGTCGGGGCGTGAGGCATGGCCCGTGGCGCCGAGATTCAGGGTCCAGGGGCGAATCGGGATCGCTATCGAGCGCGCCGATCCGGCAAGTTCCGAGCGGAGCGAGGGACGCCACGACGATCATTGGCACGGAGTATATGACGAGAAAAGGAAATTCTCCACGGCTAAGGGGCTTATGGTCACTTGGAGGTGAGGTTCCAGACCCCGTCCCAGGCGTCCGGACCCCGGCCGGCCAGGGCCCGGACTTTGGCGAGATAGGCGGCGGCGGCGGGATCGTCCGGCAGCAAGGAAAACAACTTCTCCGCCCCCGGCCAGTCCCCTTTTCGGCAGGCTTCCAGCCCGGCGGCAAAAGGCGCGACCCCCGGGGGCGGCGCCGCCCCCTCGCCCCCCAGGGGTTCGAAAACGCCAATCGGCCTGGCCCTCCCCACCACCTTGATCCGCCCCAGGCAGCGCCCGGGGAAAACCCCGCCGGCGGCGTCCCAGGTTGTCTCGGAAACCATGGTGTAGGTCCCGAAAGCCTTGTTCGCCCCTTCCAGGCGGGAGGCCAAGTTGGCCGCGTCCCCGAGCATGGTGTAATCGAAGCGTTCCCGGGAACCCATGTTCCCGACCACGACCTCGCCGGTGTTGAGTCCGATCCGCATCCGGAGCAGAGCCCCATAGCGCTCCCGGAGGCCTTCCCGGAGACGAGAGAGGGTTTCCTGACAACGGACCGCGGAGCGCAAAGCCCGCCGGGCGTGGTCGGGCTGGGCCAGGGGAGCGTTCCAGAAAGCGATGACGGCGTCCCCGACGTACTTGTCCAGGGTTCCCCCCTCTTCCAGGATGATGTCGGTCATCGCGGTCAGGTAGTCGTTGAGGAGCCCGGTCAGCTCCACCGGACCGAGTTTCTCGGAAAAACTCGAGAACCCCTCGAGATCGGAGAAGAAGATGGTGAGCAGCCGCTTCTCCCCCCCGAGGGTGAGGCTGGAGGGATCCTCGATCAGGCGTTCGATCACGGCGGGACTCAGGTAGTGTTTGAAGGCGCCCTTGATATAGGCCTTCTGGCGCCCCTCGGTGGCATAGTTGATCAGCAGCGAAGCCGCCAAGGCGAGAACCGCCGCCGCCGCCGGCGCCACCACGGGCCACCACCAGAGCCGGTCGTAGAGGAGAAAACCGGCCGCCCAGGGTACGGGGACCAGGACCACGGAGGCCAGAGCGCTCTGCCATGCCTGGCGGCAGAAAATCATCGCCGTCCCAGCCGCCAGGGCCACCAGCAGCGTCCAGACGACCGCGGCCGCGGCCGGTGCGGGGCGGATGAAATCCCCCTCCAGCAGGTTATCCAGGACCGTGGCATGAACGACCACCCCGGGGGCAACCGGGCTGAGCGGAGTAGCCCTCAGATCGAGCAGACCCGGGGCGGAAAAACCGAAGAAAACGTAGCGGTCCCGGAAAAAATCCGGCTGGATTTCCGGCTCCTGCCCCTCCCGCAGGAGCAGTTCGGACCGAAGTACCGCCGCGGCGGAAACCGGCTCGTAGACCGCCAGCGGCCCCCGGTAGCGCAGGATGCAGCGTCCGTCCGGAGTCAGGGGGACCGAGCGCCCCCCGAGCAAAATCCTGCCCGGAGAATAGGAAACATCCCCTCCCCCGCGGCCGGCCAGCCAGGTCCCCAGTCCCAGGGAGGGGGCAGCTTCGGCGGAAAGCATCCCGACCAGAGCGGCCCGGCGGAAAACCGAGTCGGGATCGGGAACATCGGTGACATTGGCCAGGATCCGGCAGGCCGCGTGGAGCCCCTCGACCGGGAGGGTGAGAGAGGCGAACCGGAGCCCGGGAAGTTCACTCGCCCGCTCCCAGCCCTCCCCCCGCAAGGGCACCCCGGGCAAGCCGGGGGGAAAGGCAGCTCGAACTCCCGTTTCCCGGGAAAGGGCCAGGGCGCCGACAAAGGGGACCGGCCCGGTCAGGGCGGAGAAGAATGCCTCGTCGTCGCCCACCCCGTAGAACGAGGGCTCGGTGAAAAGGACATCGAGCGCCCCGGCGCGCGCGCCGGCGCGGTCGAGAAAGGCGGCCAGCACCCCGTAAACCTCCCGGGGCCAGGGCCAGGACCAGCCGTTGACCTCCTTGCCCCAATCCAGGCTTTTCTGGTCCAGGAGAATCAGCCTGATGGCCGAAGTCGAGGGGGCGGCGCGGGCGAAGACCCGGGCTCGCCAGTCCCAGGTCGTATTCTCCCAGCGCTCCAGCAGGCCCGCCGCCGAGAGCCCGAGGGCGACCAAGCCCCCCAGAAGCCCGGCCAAGAGACCTGAGGCGATTTTACGCCCGGCTTTCAAGCTTTCCGCGCCCCGGGATCAGACCCCGGCCACGCCATTTTGAAATCGCTCCCGCCGCACGGGCGGCTCGGAGATCTCGGAATGCCGCTTGACCCGGTCCCGGATATCAGCGCTGCGGTCCTCGGGATCGGGATGGGTCTTGCCGAAGCCGAGATCGCCCGGCTGGACCTTCTGGTTCATCCGCGAGAGCATTCCGACCAGGCCGCGGGGGTTGTAGCCCGCGCGCTCCAGGATGACCACGGCCCCGGCATCGGCCTCCGTCTCGGCCGAGCGGGCGTAACCACTGTTCATCATGGTCGAGGTGATGTCGCCGATGCTCCCCTCGAACGCATCGGTCAATTCCGCCAGTTCCTTGCCTCCGAAAGTCTTGGCCGATTCCGCAGCCAGGATGTTGAGAGCGCTGGTGAGCCGGCCCTTCTCGATCGCCTGCAAACCGTGCTGGAGTTGGACGTGGGCGATCTCGTGAGCGAGCACCGCGGCCAGTTCGTCCTCGTTGGAACAGAGATTGATCATCCCCCGGGAAATGAAGATGAACCCGCCGGGGGCGGCAAAGGCGTTGATCTCCGGGGTGTCAAGAATAAGAAAATGGTAGCCGGCGAAGGTCTCGGGGCGGTCGGAAAAACGGGCCAGGCTCTGCCCCAGGGAATTGAGATAAGCGGTCGCGGCCGGGGCGTCGTAAACCCGGTAGGCGCTCAGGACCGTGGCCCCCACGGTCCGGCCGATGTAGTATTCCTGCTCGGGAGTGATGTCCTCGAAGGTCTTGGCGATGGCCGCGGTGGTGCGGGTCAAACTCCCGGCTTGTTCCTCGGTCATGGTCCCGGTGGCCACCCGCCGCCTCCCCCAGCGTCTCCAGGGTCTTGCAGGCAGGCAGGGCCGCAAGGCAGGCGGCGGCGGAAAGCACAGCCAGAAACCGAGGGCTCATCGTCCGCCTCCTTCGGGGGGCGCGACTTCCCCGACCCGGAGGAAAACCACGGTCTCCTCGGGGGTAATCACGATCTTCTCCATCCGGTCGATCCAGGAGAAGTCAATGTCCTGGTGCCTCTTTTTGAACTCGCCTTCGACGTCGGAGTTGAAACCCTTCCCGGCCAGGGCCAGTTCGTCGGCCGAAGCCCCGGTTCCCACCCGGCTTCCCCCGGCCTGAACCTGGATCTCGTCCGGGGTCAGGGCCGAGCCGTGAATCCAGCCGGTGGAGCCGGAACTTAGGCGCACCTGGCTCCAGCCCGATTTCTCGGAAAGAACCGTGACCTGGTCCCCGTAGGAGACGGAGGTCACGACCTTGCCGAGAAAGGAAGGGGTCTGGCGAATCTGGCCGTCCCGGACCTGGACGCTCATCACCGACCCGGGACAACGCCCCGCGGCCGCCAGAAAAGCCAGAACGCCCGCAAAAACAGCCAGCGTTCTCATTTTTCCTCCTTGGTCGACGTTTC
>CAZIEA010000193.1:0-2414 GCA_964538495.1 uncultured bacterium
TACGGATCACTGATCACGGCTTACGGGTCTTCATGTTCTTCATGTTCTTCATGGTAAGAAAAGAAACTTCTCTGTGTCCTCTGGTTTTCCTCTGTGTGCTCTGTGGTAAGGAAGTTAGGTAATCAGAGTTAATCAGGTGCAAAATTTTGCGCGTCCTGAACCCTGAGAAAATCGGGGTGGAAATCGCCCCCCCGGGCTGATAAATTACCTCGCTTGACTTACGCGGGGCATAAAGCCGCGATTATGAATCTCAGCAGCAAGGAGGAAAGATGAAAGTTTGCATTATCGGGACCGGCTACGTCGGCCTGGTGACCGGGGCCTGCCTGGCGGATCTCGGCAATGATGTTATCTGCGTGGACAACAACGCCGGAAAGATCGAGGGGCTGAACCGCAACGAGATCCCGATCTACGAGCCCGGGCTCAAGGAGATGGTGACCAACGCCCAGGAGGCCAGGCGCATCCGGTTCACCACCTCGATCCCCGAGGGGGTGAAAGACTCCGAGGTGGTTTTCATCGCCGTCAGCACTCCCCCCAAGCCCGACGGTTCCGCCGATCTCTCCGCGGTGGCCAACGTGGCCCGCGTCGTGGCCGAGAACCTCGACGGTTACAAGGTCGTGGTGGATAAGAGCACGGTCCCGGTCAAGACCGGGGAGAAGGTGGCCGATACCATCAAGCGCTACGCGGGAGAAGGGGCCCAGTTCGACGTCGTCTCCAACCCCGAGTTCCTCCGGGAGGGTTCGGCCATTTACGACACCATGAACCCGGACCGGATCGTGATCGGCACCTCCAGTCGCCGGGCGGCCGATCTCCTGATCCGGCTTTACGAGCCGCTCAAGGCGCCGGTGATCGTGACCGACATTAACAGCGCCGAGCTGATCAAGCACGCGGCTAACTCATTTCTCGCCACCAAGATCTCCTTCGCCAACGCTTTGGCCCGGATTTGCGACCTGGCCGGAGCCAATGTCTCCGAGGTCACCCGGGGGGTGGGGCTGGACAACCGGGTCGGGGCTCGTTTCCTCAACGCCGGGGTGGGTTACGGGGGATCGTGTTTTCCCAAGGACGTTTCCGCCTTCATCGCCATTTCCGAGGAACTGGGCTACAACTTCAACATGCTCAAGGAAGTGGAGAAGATCAACGCCGAACAGTCGGATTATTTCCTGGACAAGGTCCGCCGGACCCTCTGGGTCCTGGAAGGGAAGCAGATCGGGGTCCTGGGGCTGGCCTTCAAACCCAATACCGACGACATGCGCAACGCTCCCGCGGTCGTGGTCATCAAAAGGCTCCTGGCCGAAGGCGCCCGGATCAAGGCCTACGACCCCAAGGCGATGGAAAAAGCCAAGGAGGAACTCCCGGATATCGAGTATTGCTCCGGCCCCTACGAGGCGGCCGCCGGTTGCGAAGCTCTGTTGATCCTGACCGAGTGGAACGAGTTCAAGGAGATGGACCTGGCGCGGCTCCGGGGCCTGCTCGCCCACCCCACCATCATCGACGGCCGCAATATCTACGATCCGGCCGAGATGAAGGAAAAGGGTTTCACCTACGTCAGCATCGGGCGATGAAAGGCCCCGTCGCGGTTTGCCCGGATCCGGGGCTTCGGGAAGGATCCTGATGAAGGTGCTGGTCACCGGAGGAGCCGGTTTCATCGGCAGCCACCTGGTCGAGGCCCTGCTTGGGGCGGGGCACTCGGTCCGGATCCTGGACGATTTTTCCACCGGCCGCCGCGAGAACATCCGGGATTTTCTCGGTCGGGTGGAACTGATCGAAGGGGATATCCGGGATCGGGCGACGGCGGCGACGGCGGTTTCCGGGGTGGAGGGGATCCTGCACCAGGCCGCCCTGCCTTCGGTGCTCCGGTCTTTCCGGGACCCGGTGGGGACCGTCGAGGTCAACTGCGGCGGCACCCTGGCCTTGCTCGAGGCCGCCCGCGCCGCCGGGGTCGGACGCTTCGTCTTTGCCTCCTCTTCTTCGGTTTACGGGGACACCCCGGCCGAGGTCAAGCGTGAGGACCTGCCCCCGGCGCCGATTTCCCCTTACGCCGCCGCCAAGCTGAGCGGGGAGATTTTTTGCCGGATTTACAGCGAGACTTACGGGATGGCCGTCGTGGCCCTGCGCTACTTCAACATCTTTGGCCCCCGGCAGAACCCGAAATCCCAATACGCCGCGGTCATCCCCCTCTTCATCACCTCGGTTCTCAACGGGGAGCCCCCGGTGATTTACGGGGACGGCTCTCAGTCGCGGGATTTTACTTTCGTGGGCAACGTGGTCCGGGCCAACCTGGCCGCCCTGCAGGCGCCCGAGGCGGCCTGGGGGAAGGTTTTCAACGTTGCTTGCGGGGGGGAGACTTCGCTGCGGGAACTGCTCCGGAGGATATCCAAACTCGCGGGACGGGAAGTCCAGCCCCGCTTCGCCCCCCG
>CAZIEA010000193.1:2434-4676 GCA_964538495.1 uncultured bacterium
AGACGTCATGCGCTCCCGGGCCGACATCGCCCGGGCCCGGGAGATTCTGGGGTACGAACCTCGGGTCCTGATCGGGGAAGGGCTGGAGCGGACCTTTGCTTACTTCGCCTCCCTGCCGCCGGCCCCAGGCTGAAGGCTGAAGGAACCGCCGCCCTATTCACATGTAGACATGTAGGACATGTAGAAAATCTGCTTTTCTCACGCCAAGACGCAAAGACGCCAAGGAGGCAACATGGCCGTTCCCCTGCTTGACCTGCAAGCCCAGTACGCCGAATTTCGGGAGGAAATGGAAAAGGAAGTGATCGAGGTTCTGCGCAGCGGGCGCTACATCAAGGGCCCCAAGGTGACGGAACTGGAAAAACGCCTGGCCGAGTACTGCGCCTGCGGGAGGGGGGTGGGCTGCGCTTCCGGGACCGACGCCATCCTCCTGGCCCTGCTGGCGCTGGGGATCGGTCCCGGGGACGAGGTGATCACCAGCCCTTACACTTTTTTCGCCACCGGGGGCTGCGTCTCCCGTTTGGGCGCCCGCCCGGTCTTTGTGGACATCGATCCGAGGACCTACAATCTCGACCCCGGGAAGATCGAAGCGGCCCTGACGCTCCGCACCCGGGCCATCATCCCGGTCCATCTTTACGGTCAGTGCGCCGACATGGACCCCATCCTGGAAATTGCCGCGGCGCGCTCCATCCCGGTGATCGAGGACGCCGCCCAGGCCATCGGGGCGACTTACCAGGGCCGCCCGGCCGGCTCCATGGGCCTGATGGGCTGCTTTAGCTTCTTCCCTTCCAAGAACCTGGGCGGCTGCGGGGACGGGGGGCTGATCACCACCTCCGACGGGGACCTGGCCGACCGGCTGGTCATCCTGCGCGAGCACGGGGCCAACCCCAAGTATTACCACCGGGTGATCGGGATCAACAGCCGTCTCGACGCGTTGCAGGCCGCCATCGTGCTGGTCAAGCTTCCTTATCTGGAGTCCTGGCACCAGGGCCGCCGCCGCAACGCCGATCTTTACCGCCAGCAGCTTGCCGGCCTGCCCCTGACCCTGCCCTATGTCCTGGACGGCTGCGAGAGCATTTACAACCAGTTCGTCATCCGCCTCCCGCGCCGCGACGCCCTGCGGAAATTCCTGACCGAGCGAGGAATCGGCAACGAGATATACTACCCGGTTCCGCTCCACCGGCAGGACTGCTACGCCGATCTCGGCTACGGGGAAGGGTCGCTGCCCGAGGCCGAAGCCGCCGCCCGGGAAACCCTGGCCATCCCCATCTATCCCCAGCTCAGCCCGGAGCAGATCGCCGAGACGGCCGGGGCGATCCGGGATTTTTTGACCTGATGGTTTCTTCCGGGGACAGCCCGGAGCGCCTGCTTATCGACACCCGGCGCTACCTCGAGCAGTTGCGGGAAGAGGGGGAGGGCTGGGTCTCTTTCCGGCCGGCTCCCGAATCCCGGGAAACCCCGCGCCGCCCGGATCCCCCGGTTCAAGCCGACGGAGGCCTCCGCGAGCAGGTCCGGGATTGCCGGGCCTGCCGTCTGGCGCAGACGCGCCGGAACACGGTTTTCGGGGAAGGCGCCATGAAACGGGGGGTGATGCTGATCGGGGAAGGCCCGGGCGCCCGCGAGGACGCCACCGGCCGTCCCTTCGTGGGCCCGGCCGGGATGCTCCTGGACAAGATGCTGGCCGCCATCGGGCTCGGCCGCGAGGACGTTTTCATCACCAACATCGTCAAGTGCCGTCCTCCGGGGAACCGCGATCCCGAGCGCGACGAGGTGACGGCCTGCTGGAAGTTTCTCGAGGCCCAGATCCAACTTCTCCGCCCCCGGGTGATCGTGGCCCTGGGGGCCCCTGCCTCCCGGACCCTGCTCGACACCGACCTCCCCATCGGGAAGCTGCGGGGGCGTTTTCACGACTGCGGGGGCATCCCGCTCCTGCCCACCTACCACCCCGCTTACCTCCTGCGCAACCCCGCCGACAAGCGCAAGTCCTGGGAGGATCTCCAGTCCCTGCGCAATTTTCTCAAGCAGCCCGGGCAGGCTGAAGGCTGAAGGCTGAAGGAACTGCCGCCGCATTCACATGTAGACATGTAGGACATGTAGAAAAACTGCTTTTCTCACGCAAAGACGCCAAGAAACAATCCGTCCACAGATTAAAACTTCATGCTCTTCATGTCCTTCATGGTAAGAAAAAAGTCTCTGTGTCCTCTGTTGTCTCTGTGAGCTCTGTGGTGAGGATGTTAGGCTGAAG
>CAZIEA010000194.1:0-1571 GCA_964538495.1 uncultured bacterium
GGCCCTACGCCCTGGGGGGGATCGGGCTTCCCGGTTTCCCCTCCGGGGTATTCCCGCTGGAAAGGATGTTCCCGGTCTCGCCCGAACTTTACGGTTTCTCCACGGTGGCTTCCATCGTGCTGCTGTTCTTGGTCGGCCTGGAAACCGACATCGATATCTTTGTCCGCTTCGCCGCCGCCGGCAGCGTCATCGGCCTCGGCGGGGCGTTGATCAGTTTCCACCTGCGTCCTGGGGCGCCCCCTGGGGTTCCTCGACCCGATCCCGCTTTTCCTGGGGATCACCTCCTCGGCGACTTCGGTCGGAATCGCGGCCCGGATCCTGGCGGAAAAGCGCCGGACCGATTCCCCCGAAGGGGTGACCATCCTCTCGGCCGCCATCATCGACGACATCCTGGGGATCGTGCTGCTGGCGGTGGTGATCGGGACCCTGAAAAGCGGGAGCTTTCACTGGAGCGCGGTGGGAGTGACCAGTTTGCGGGCCCTGTCGGTCTGGGCCGGTTTCATGGGACTCGGCCTGATTTTCTCCCGCCGGATCAGCGGCTATCTCAAGGCCCTGGGGGACCGGGACACTATCACCGTAATGTCCTTTGCCCTGGCCCTGCTGCTGGCGGGCGTCTTCGAAAAATCGGGGCTGGCCATGATCATCGGGGCTTACATCATGGGCCTGACCCTCTCGAAAACCGACCTCGCCTTCCTGATCCGGGACAACCTCTCCATTCTTTACCACTTTTTCATTCCGGTCTTTTTCTGCGTGATGGGAATGCTGGTCAACCCCCTGGTCGTCCTGGACTGGGAAATCCTCTCCTTCGCCCTGGTCTTCTCGGCCACCGCCATCCTGGCCAAGTTTCTGGGTTGCGGGCTCCCGGCGCTCCTGTTTAATTTCAACTGGCGCGGCGCCGCGAGGATCGGGGTGGGAATGGTGCCCCGCGGCGAGGTGGCGATGATCGTGGCCGGCATCGGCCTGGCCGGCGGCTTCCTTAACCAGGAGTTTTTCGGGGTGGCCGTAGTCATGGCCCTTTTCACCACCCTGGTCCAGCCCCCCGTGTTCGCCCGGATGCTGCGGAGCCGGCGGAGCGTCCTGCGCCGGGAAATGGACCTGAAACCGGATTTGCAGCGCCTGAGCTTCAAGTTCCCCAACCCGGAAACCGGAGACCTCCTCCTGGACAAGATCCTGGAAGCCTTGCGCCGGGAAGGCTTCTTCATCCACCGCGCCGACCTCCGCCACATGGTCTTCCATGTCCGGAAAAACGAGACCTTCATCACCCTCACCCACACCCCGGCGGAACTCGCCTTCGACTGCCGGGAAAGGGACGCCGCCTTCGTCAACACCCTGGTCTTCGAGGTCCTTTCCCAGTTGGAGCGGGTGATGCGCAACCTCCAGGGGCTCTCGGGACGGCGCCGGATCGGCCAGCAGATCTTCGAAACCGCCGCCGCTTCCCCCCTTCCCAACGGCCGGGGAAAAAAGGGCAACATCCGCTTCTTCTCCCCGGAAGCGGCCACGGTCAACCTGGAGGGAGGGAACAAGGAGGAAGTGATCGGCTCGCTGGCCGAACTTTTCGTCCGGGCCTCCGT
>CAZIEA010000194.1:1581-4672 GCA_964538495.1 uncultured bacterium
GCAAGGTCGTGGGGGCGCTGCTGGAGCGGGAAAAAGACATGTCCACCGGAATGCAGGCCGGAGTGGCTTTTCCCCACGCCCGCACCCGGGCAGTCGAGCACATCGCCTGCGCGGTCGGCATTACCCTCTCGGGAGTGAATTTCAACTCCCTGGACAAGAAACCCGCCCGCATCTTCATCGCCACCCTGATCCCGGAAGCGCATCCCGAGCCTTACCTGAAGCTGATCGCCGATTTCAGCCAGTTCCTCGCTTCCGAGGACAACCGCCGGCGGCTGCTGGAGTGCCGGGAAGACTCCGAACTTTTCGCCCTCCTGGCCGAGATTTGAAACTCCGATTCATGAAACTAAGATTTCGCAGATTAATTCTGTCCACAGATTTCACAGATTAACTCAGATTTTCCCTTCATGTTTCTTCATGTCCTTCATGGTGAGAAAAGCAGGCTGAAGGCTGAAGACTGAAGGAACTGCCGCGCTATTCACATGTAGACATGTAGGTCATGTAGATAAATTCGAAATTCGAATCCGCGAAATTCGAAACCACCAGGTGGTTTGGGAAATTCGAATTTGAGACTTGTTTCGGATTTCTGATTTCGAATTTCGAGTTTTTGGTCTCCTGAATCCTGACTCCTGTTTCCTGGGTTTTGACGGATCACGGATCACGGATTACGATATTCCCTGAACCCTGTATCCTGGCTTTAGGACGCTATGCTCTCTGCCCTATTCGCCATGCTGCTGATGCTGGGGCTTCCGGGTTCCCCGGAAGCCGCCGGCCCCGCGGTCCGGGTCACGGCCGCGGAGGGGCTCTATAACATCCGGGCCGATAACGCCCCCCTCGGGGAGGTCCTCCAGAAACTGGCCGAAGCGGCCGGGATCGGTTTTTTCAGCTACGGCCCCCTGGAAGAGACCGTGACCGTCGAGATCGAGGGGCTTCCCCTGGAGCGGGCCCTGGCGCGACTCGCGCCTAACTACGGCGTGATCTACCGAAGCGGCCCGGACGGGACGAACGCCCCCTCCGGGATCGCGGCCCTGGGCGGCGGGGAGGCCCGGCCCCCCAAACCCTCCTTTTCCCGGCGGCTCGCCTACGGCGCCGGAGACGGCGAACTGGGGCTGCTCGAGGTGCCCGAGATGGAGCGCAAAGGCCCGGAATCCTTCGCCTTGGGCCCGGGCGGGGTCCTGCTGGCCTGCGACACCCTCAACTCCCGGATCCTGGTCATCCCCCCCGGGGACGGCAAGATCTCCACTTTTCCGGTCCCGGCCGCCCCGACCGACATCGCCGTCAGCGGTGCGAGCATCTTCGTCCTCGGGCGGGACGGAAACCTCTTCGAGTTCGACCTCTCCGGGAAGCTCCGGGGGCAAAGCCGGATTCCCGGCAAACTCCTCGCCGAGCGGCAGTCCCTGGAAGCCGACTCCCGCGGGCCCCGGCTCCTGACCCGGGACGGGGAAGAGTACCTCCTGGCCGGGGGAAATTCCCCCCGACGGGCGGAAGCAGGCCCCGCGGCCCGCAAGACTGCTTCCGGCGCCCTGATCTCCCTGGAGGGCGGCAGCCAAATGGAGCTGAATTATCCCGGGCTGCTTTCCGTGACCGTCCTGGGCCGGGACTCCGAAGAAAACCTCATCCTCCAGGTCGAAAGCGTCCGGGAAAACCCCCCGGGGGTCGGCTTGAACGTGCTCAAGCTCTCCCCGGAGGGAACGATACTTGCGGCCCGGGAAAATCTGCCCAATAATTACAGCAATTGGACGGCCCGATTGCTGGCGGTCTCGCCCGCGGGGGATTTGGGCCAGCTCCTGCCCGGGCCGGATGGTGTCAGCGTCAACTGGTGGGCCTGGCCCGGGGAGCCCGTGAACCTCCGTAATCCGTGATCAGTAATCCGTCAAAACCCAGGAAACAGGATTCAGGATTCAGGAGACCAAAAACTCGAAATTCGAAATCAGAAATCCGAAACAAGTCTCAAATTCGAATTTCCCAAACCACCTGGTGGTTTCGAATTTCGCGGATTCGAATTTCGAATTTATCTACATGACCTACATGTCTACATGTGAATAGCGCGGCATTTCCTTCAGTCTTCAGCCTTCAGCCCTCAGTCTGCTTTTCTCACCATGAAGGACATGAAGAAGCATGAGGGAAAAATCTGAGTTAATCTGTGAAATCTGTGGATGAAAATTACCTGCGGTAAATCTGTGAAATCTGTGGACGGCATTAAGCGAGAGCAAGGAATCGGAGGGAGGATGAAAAAAAATCTCGCGGGAATGGGGGCGATCCTGATCCTGGCCGGGGTCCTGGCCTGCCCGGACCGGGCTTTTGGCTGGAGCGGGGAGACCTGGGGCGACACCACCCGGGGCGAGATCGTGCGCCGGGCGGAGCTGATGCTGGACCTGGTCTGGTCCCCGAACCGGCCCATCCGGATGTACGGCTACCCCACCGAGGTGTACCACACCTTCAACTCCTATACCGTCTACACCGGGATGGCCTACACCCAGAGCTATCCCCAGGAAAACTGGGCCGAGTTCACCGCCGGAATGCAGGCCCTGGAGTTCAGCCCCGGAAGCACCGTGACCGTGGTCGCCTCCTCCCTGAACATGCGCGAAGGGGCGGGGACCTCTTTCCCGACAGTCGCCACCCTTTCCAGCGGGGACACCGGGACGATCGTCGCCGACTTCAACAACGGGACTCAGCCCGCAGGGAGCAGTTTTTACTGGTATCACTGCAGCTTCTCCAGCCTGACCGGCTGGTGCGCGGGTTGGTCGGACTCCGACAACTACCTGGCCCTCTATGACACCGACCTCTACGAGCCGGGGATCGGCAACGACTGCTCCGGGTTTGCCAGCATCGCCTGGACCCTGGGCAGCCGTTATAACACCACCGCCTTCGAGACCGACGCCACCAGCGCAGGAGGCTACGTGGACAGTTTGGGGGACATCGGGACATGCCAGAGCGCCGGGCTGATCGTGGGCGACGCCTGCAACAAGTCCGGCAGCCACATCATCCTCTTCAACCGCGACCTGGGCGGCGGGGAGATGGAGTCCATGGAGCAGACCCCCTGGGTCGCCTACCGCCGCACCTGGTACTGGTCCTCCCTGGCGGACTACCGCCC
>CAZIEA010000195.1:0-394 GCA_964538495.1 uncultured bacterium
GCCTTTTTTCACCATGAAGAGCATGGAGAAACATGAAGGGGAAATCTGTGAAATCTGTGGACAGATTGGTTCTTGGCGTCTTTGCGCCTTTGCGTGAAAAAAGTGGGTTTTCTACATGCCCTACATGTCTACATGTGAATAGGTCAGTCTTTAGCCGGAGGTAAAAATCCGTGGATAAGAACAGCGAGTACCCTCCTTTCCTGGGCTCGGAGATCAAGCCCTCCGCGCCCGAGCAGGCCTTTTTCCAGGTCGTCCCCGCCCCTTTCGAGCGCAGCGTCTGCTACGGAACGGGCACCGCGCAGGGGCCCGCGGCGATCCTGCTGGCCTCCTGGCAACTGGACCCCCGCGACGGTGACACCCGCCCCGGGGACGCGGGCATCCACACCCGCTCGCC
>CAZIEA010000195.1:404-613 GCA_964538495.1 uncultured bacterium
GAAAGCCTCGGAAGTTCTGGAGCGGATCGCCGGGGCCGTGCGGGAGTCCGCGGGCCCGGGGCGGCTCCCGGTCCTGCTCGGGGGGGAGCACACCGTTACCCTGGGCGCGGTCCGGGGCCTGCTCGCGGCCGGGCGGGAGGGCTTCGGCGTTCTCCAGGTGGACGCCCACGCCGACCTGCGGGACACTTACGGCGGCGACCCTCTCAGCC
>CAZIEA010000195.1:623-4578 GCA_964538495.1 uncultured bacterium
GTGATGCGCCGGGTGGCGGAACTGGGGATCCCCGTTTTCCAGCTCGGCGTGCGCACCCTGGGCGAGGAGGAAGTCGAGGCCCGGCGGCGCTTCAGGGTCGGCTTCCGGGACGCCGAGGAGCTGGTGACCAAGGGCGTAACCGAGATCGCGCTCCCGGAGGACTTCCCTTCCCGGATCTACATCACCCTGGACGTGGACGGGCTCGACCCCGCGATCATGCCCGCCACCGGGACCCCGGTCCCCGGGGGGCTGGGCTGGTACCAGACGCTTTCCCTGCTGCGCTCGGCCCTGCACGAGCGCAGCCTGATCGGTTTCGACCTGGTGGAGTTCGCCCCCATCGGAGGTTTCCAGGCCTGGGACTTCACCGCCGCCGCGCTCGTCTACAAGCTCATGGCCCTTTCCGGCATAGAGCAGAGGGCATAGAGCATAGAGTCCTAAAACCAGGAGTCAGGATTTTTGTCGTATCGTCCCTCGCTGCGCTCGGGACTTGTAGTATCGTTCCTCGGCTTCGCCTCGGAACTTGTAGTATCGCCCCGTCTTCGTCGGGGCTTGTAGTATCGCCGCGCCTCCGGCGCGGCTTGGCGGCATTCGCATAGACTCAGGTTCCAGGGCATCTAGAATGCGTAAGAATCTGTGCCAATCTGTGAAATCTGTGGACGAATCGGTTTTCTGCGTCTTGGCGCCTTTGCGTGGGAAAAGCGGGTTTTCTACATGTCCTACATGTCTACATGTGAATCCGGCGGCGGTTCCTTCAGCCTGCTTTTCTTACCATGAAGAGCATGAAGAAACATGAAGGATACGTTCGCGTAGATTGGCGAGATTCGCGGTTTAATCTGTGAAATCTGTGGACAAACAGGTTTTAGAGAACACGGATGGGAACCGGGATGAAGCAGAGGATGAAGACGATGAGCGCCAACGCCCCCAGGGCCAGGCGGGGGCCGTTGAGGGGGGTGAGGTCGTCGAGCGGGGGCGGATGGCGCGCCCCCATGAAGGTGACCATGAGCAGGATGAATACCCAGACCGGGGAGCGCAGCAGAATCCCGGCCGCCAACAGGAGCAAACCGCCGATCGCGCTCAGGCGGGCGTACCGCTGACCGAATACCGCGTAGGCGATGTGTCCCCCGTCCAACTGCCCCAAGGGCAGAAGGTTGAGGGCGGTGACGAAGAGCCCCACCCAGCCGGCAAAGGCCAGGGGGCCGAGGCTGATCTCGTACCCCCCCGGCGCCGGGCCCGTCTTCAGGCTGAAGATCAATGAGGTGAGCAGGGAATCGCCGAAGTAGAGAACCCCGCCCTCCCCGGCCGCGGCGGCGGCATCGAAGGGAACCAGCCGGACTTCGCCCAGGCCGAGCAGGATGACCAGGATGGAAACGACGAAACCGGCCAGGGGGCCGGCCGCCCCCACGTCCAGGAGCGCCCGCCGGGAGGGGAAATGATCGCGGATGGCGATCATCGCCCCCATCGTGCCCAGAATATTGGGAAAAGGGATGAAATAGGGCAGGGTCGCCCGCAGGCCCCAACGCCGGGCGGCCAGGTAGTGAGCGGACTCGTGGATTCCGAGGATGGCCAGCAGAGGCAGGGCGAAAACGGCCCCCCGCGCCAGTAAAAACGGATCGGACCGGATGTCCGAAACCGACACTCCCTGCATCATGGCCCCGGCCAGAAGAGTGGAAAGCAGGGTGAGCAAGAGCAGCCCGAGCTGGACCAGCCCCCCGCCCGAACCGGGCCGGGCCCGTTCCGGGACCAGGATAAATCTGGCCCCGGCCTCGTCCCCGGTCAGCCGGGCCGTAAGGGCGCGCCCGGCGGCAAAACCCCGGACCCGGGCGAAAGCCTCCCCCGAAGAAACCCGGAGCCGGCCCCGGAAGTAGAGATTCCCCCCCTCAAACCCCCAGTCGGAGATCTCCATCACCGCTGCGACGGCGTCGTGCAGCTTCCAGGTCTCGAGTTCCATCCCCTTCCTTTCCTTTCAACCGGTTGCTCCAGGAGCGGGGGGGCAATCGCGGTGGAGGAAGGACCGGGAGCGCCGCGATCGGGAAGAGCCCGGAGCAATTCCGCGTAAAGCCCGGAGAACTCCCGGTTTTCCTTTTCCCTCCCCGAAAAGTAAATCCCCGCCGCGCCCCAGGCCAAAGCCCCGAGGCAGGCAGCATAGAAAAAAATCTCCTTCCGGGTCAGGCTTTCCCAAGCGCGCCGGAGGCCCATTGCCAGGTTCCAGGGTTCAGGGTTCAGGGTTCAGGCGCGAAAATCGGGGTCGGTATCGGTATCGCTATCGGGCGGAATCAGGCTGAAGGAACTGACCGCTATTCACATGTAGGCATGTAGGACATGTAGAAAATCTGCTTTTCTCACGCTAAGACGCTAAGAACCAATCTGTCCACAGATTACACAGATTTTCACGGATTTTTCTTCATGCCCTTCATGGTGAAAAAACCAGGCTGAAGGCTGAAGGAATTGACCGCTATTCACATGTAGCGTTCGCTATCGGTATCGGACACGCGTCAGGGGGTTTCAAGACAAGACAATGTTGACCAGGCGGCCGGGAACAACTATCGCCTGGCGGACTTTCCTTCCCTCCAGCCAGGGCGCGACCTTTTTGTCGGAAAGGGCGGCCTGCTGGATGAACCCGGAATCGCTCCCGACCGGAACCGTGATCCGCCCCCGGAGCTTGCCGTTGACCTGGACCGGGATTTCCAGGGTCTCCACCTCCAGGGCCGCTTCATCCACGGCCGGCCAGGCCGCGGAGAAAATGCTGTCGCCGTGCCCGAGCAAACTCCAGAGTTCTTCGCAAAAATGCGGCGTAATCGGGGCCAACAGGATCAGCATGGTCTCGACCGCTTCCCGCAGAACGGCCGGATGGGCCAGGCCGGGACTCCGCACCCCGTTGAGCAGTTCCATCACCGAAGCCACGGCTGTGTTGAACCGGAATCCCCCCTCGATGGCCTCGGTGACTTTCCGGATGCTCTCGTGCACGAGGCGCCGGAGCGAACGGGCGGCGTCATCCAACTCCGCCGGGGAGAGAGCGCCGGCGACGGCGATGATTTCGCGGGTTTCCTGCACCGTGTCCCAGAGCCGGTTGAGAAAACGCCAGGCTCCCTGCATCCGTTCGTCGGACCAGGTCCTTTCCTGATCCGGAGGGGTGTCCGAGAGCATGTAGAGGCGGACGCAATCAGCCCCGTATTTATCCATCATCCGGTCGGGGTCCACGATGTTGAGCTTGGACTTGGAAATCTTGGTCAGTTCGCCCCGAACCTCCCGACCGCATTCGGCGCAGGTTCCCCCTTCAATCCCGTCTCCCCGCCTTTGCCCCCCCGCCACCCGGGATTCCGGAATCCATTTGCAGTTAGGGCAGTAATACGCAGTTTTGCAGACCATTCCCTGGCAGAAGAGCCGCCGGGCCGGTTCGGCGAAATCCAGGTACCCCAGCTCGTGGAGGACCCTGGTGAAAAAACGAAAATAGATCAGGTGCATGGTGGCGTGTTCGATCCCGCCGATGTAGAGGTCGATCGGCATCCAGTAGCGGACCTCCCCCTCGGCAAACGGAGCGGCGGCCTCCCGGGGCGAGCAGTACCTGAGAAAATACCAGGAGGAGTCCACAAAGGTATCCATGGTGTCGGTCTCCCTCCGGGCCGGGCCCCCGCAGGCGGGGCAGGCGCAGTTGAGGAAGCTTTCGCTGGTCTCGAGGGGATTTCCGGGCTTGAGAAAATCGACATCCAGCGGCAGTTCCACCGGCAAATCGCTCTCGGGCACGGGAACCTCGCCGCAACCGGGGCAGTAAACGATCGGGATCGGGGCGCCCCAGTAGCGCTGGCGGGAAAGCAGCCAATCCCGGAGCCGATAGGTGACTTGGGGGCCGCCGCAGCCTTTTCCGGCCAGCCAGGAGGCGATCTCAGGCTGCGCTTCGGTGTTGAGTCTCCCGGTAAAAGGCCCGGAAGCGACCATGATCCCGGGATCGACATAGGCC
>CAZIEA010000196.1:0-4558 GCA_964538495.1 uncultured bacterium
TCCGAGCCCGGCGAGGAACGATACTACAAGTCCCGAGCGCAGCGAGGGACGATACGACAGCACTTCAGAAGTTGAGGGTCAGGCTGGTCCCGAAGCGGGTGTAATCGGAGATCAAACCCCCGTCGTAGTCGGTCCAGATGAAGTAGGCCCCCAGTTCCACGCTGGCGAGGATGTCCCAGTAAGCCCAGATATTGAGCTCGCGGGTCCGGACGTCGTAGGCCCGGTTCTTTCCCGCCCCCCAGAGAACCTCCAGGGTAACGGGCTCGAGGCAAACTCCCGCGTCCAGGTAGAAGAGCGAGGCGTGATTGGTGTCGTCGAAGGGATAGTAATCGTCCTCCTGCAGGGGATCGAAACTGTCGAAGACCCCGGCGGTGATATCGCCCCGGTCGTCGCTCAGCCAGTACCAGCCCAGGCCGAGGGAGAGCATCTCCCAGGCGGCGCCGGCGTGGAGCAGGAGCTCCTGCACATCCTCGTAGTCCGGCTCCAGGGCCTCGGGGACCATGTTCCCGTGGAAAGCATAGATCCCGGTAAAATCCAGGCCCCAGGATTCGTCCAGGGCGATCGCGCTCGCCGCCTGGGCGCCCAGGACCCCCATGACATTGTCCTGGTAAAGAAGGTAGGGAGAGAGGATCAACTCCTCAACCGGGGCCCAGTCCACCATCAGAGACATGAAAATGTCCCCGGCCCGGTCGTTGGCGTCCCCCACGTCTTCCCAGCCGGTGATACCGCGCGCGTCAAAATCGGTCCGATCGTAATGAATCCAGCGGTTGACGACCGCGGCGCTCACCCCCACCCCGGCCAGATCCGGCGTCTCAAACCCCAGCCCCTGGTGAGAATCCCCGCCCATCGAAGGCGGTTCCTTGAATTCGCGCCGACCCAGAATCAGGTCCCCGGATGATTCCGGCAGTTCGTAACGGAGGTTGATTTCCCGCAGGTCGAGTTCGTGGATGAAGACATCGTCGTAATCAAGCGCGTGGTTCTGCCAGATCTCCTGCACCCCGACCAGCCAGGTTCCGGCTCGGAAACCGTAAAGGGCCGGAGTCAGGTATTCGAGATCCAACAGCCCCCAGGCCAAGCCGGCGGTGGGGACATGGTCGGCCCGGTAGTCGGTGGAATTGAAGGCCGCCCCGAAGCGGCCGCTCAGTTCCCCATCCAGGACAAACTCCAGGACCCGGTCGGGGGCCGTTTTCGCCTCCGGAGCGGGAACCGGGCTTTCCGGCACCGAGGAGGCAATCTCCTGGGCCATGCCCCCGGCGGCGGAAAAAAGCATCAAGCCCGCGACTAACCAGACTGCCAGCTTCATGGCTTCCTCCTTTTTCCGGGGGCGCAGACCCGCCGAACCGGAAGCAAACAGGTTTGCTTAAGAAACCGCCCTTTCAGCCAAAATCCCCGTAAAAATGTTAACATTGCCGCCGGCAACCAGGAATTGTTTTTATGCCCACCGAAGCGCGCAAGATCATCCACGTCGACATGGACGCCTTCTTCGCTTCCGTGGAGCAGCGGGACAATCCCCGGCTCCGGGGCAGACCCGTGGCGGTGGGCAACCCCCGAGGACGGGGCGTGGTCTGCGCCGCCAGCTACGAGGCCCGCCGCCACGGGGTGCATTCGGCCCTGCCCTCCTCCCTGGCGCTCAAGCGCTGCCCGGGGCTGATCTTCGTCCCCCCCCGCTTCGAGCGCTACGAGGAGGTATCCTCCCTGATCCGGGAGATATTCCTGGAATATACCGACCTGGTCGAGCCCCTCTCCCTGGACGAAGCTTTTCTCGACGTCACCCGCAACCGGTCCCGCCTCATCTCGGCCACCCTGATCGCTCGAGAGATCAAAAATAAGATCCGAAAGCGCACCGGCTTGACCGCCTCGGCCGGGGTTTCGATCAACAAGTTCCTGGCCAAGGTGGCCTCCGACTTCCACAAACCCGACGGCCTGACCGTGATCGGCCCGGAGAAAGCGGAGGCTTTCGCCGCCGCCCTCCCCGTCGGGAAAATCCCCGGGATCGGGAAAGTCACCCTGAAGAAACTCGAGCAGATGAGAATCCACACGGGGGCGGACCTGGCCGAGCGCGGGGAAGAGGAACTGCTGGAAGCCTTCGGGAAATTCGGACTTCTTTACCGCCGCCTGGCCCGGGGAATCGACGAAAGCCCGGTGATTCCCGACCGCCCCCGCAAGTCCCTGGGGGCGGAAACCACCTTCCCCCGGGACATCTCTGCCCGGGCCGCTCTGGAGGGGGAACTGGAAAAGATCTGCGCGGAAGTCTCCCGGCGTCTGGGCGAAGCGGGTTTGCGGGGGGAAACGGTCACGGTCAAGATCAAGTACCACGACTTCCGCCAAGTGACCAGGAGCCGGACCCTGGGCGAACCCGTCTTCGAGGCGGACGAGATCCGGGAAACGGCCAGGCTGCTCCTGCTTTCCCCGCCCCCACCGGACCCGGTCCGGCTTCTGGGAGTCAGCCTCTCCAACCTTTCCGGCCCGGGCTGCCGCGGGCTCCAGCTCACCTTCCTCAAAGAGCTTCAGGTCTCGTGCCTCACGCCGTGAACGGTTAGGAGCCCGGGAAATAGGGTTCAGGGTTCAGGAGCCGGTCCACTAAGTCCACTTCGTCCATATCGTCCACTCGGTCCTACATGCCTACATGTGAATGCGGCTTCGGCTCCGGGGGACGGCGGGGAGCGAAGAGGCGGACCAGGACAAAGCCGGAGGTAAAGCCCCCGACGTGGGCCAGGAAGGCCACTCCGGAGGAGGAGCCGACCGAGACAAGCTGAATCAAAAACCAGATTCCCAGGTAGAGATAGGCCGGGAGCTCGACCAGGTGGAAAAAGAAGAGGACCGGGAACACGGCCAGGATGCGGTTGCGGGGATAGAGCAGGACATAGGCCCCCATCACGGCGGAAATCGCCCCGCTGGCCCCGATCATGGGGGTGAGGGAGTCGGGCGAGAAAACCACGTGGGTCAGGGCCGCCAGCGCGCCGCAAACCAGGTAGAAGAGCAGGAACCTCGCCCGGCCCAGCCGGTTCTCGATGTTGTCCCCGAAGACCCAGAGAAAAAGCATGTTGAAGACCAGGTGGAAGAGGTCCCCGTGCAGGAACATGGAGGTAAAAAGGCTCCCCCAGGCCCCGGGGCGGGGGCGAGCCACCGCAACTTCCTCCACCGAGAGCACCTCCCCGAAATAAGTCCGGTAGGAAACGGGAATCGGGCGCAGGACCTCGGTCCGTCCGGGGTGGGTGAGAAACCAGGGGATACTCCCGTATTCGGCGGCCGTTCGCTCCAGCCCGGAGCGCAGCGCCAGCAGGAAGAAAAAGCAGTTGGCCGCGATCAGCAGGACCGTGACTAGGGGAAAACCGGTGCGGAAAGTCCTGTCCTTGAGCGGGATCATCCCGTTCCGCTCCTCCCCGGTCCCCGGCGGTCCGCCTCGGATTTCAGATCAGGCCGGCGGCCTCGGCCAGCTTGACCATGACCGCCTTCTGAATGTGGAGCCGGTTCTCGGCCTCGTCCATGACGATGGAGTGGGGGCCGTCCATCACCTCGGAGGTGATTTCTTCCCCCCGGTGGGCGGGCTGGCAGTGCAGGACCTTGACCCCGGGATCGGCCAGGGCGAGGAGTGCGGAATTGACCTGGTAGGGTATGAAGACCTTCCGGCGGGCCTCCGCCTCGGCTTCCTTGCCCATGCTGGCCCAGGTGTCGGTGTAGATCACGTTAACGCCCCGGGCCGCCGCCTTCGGGTCCCGGACCAGGGCGATCTTCGCCTTCCGCCGCTGAGCCTGCTGCCATATTTCCGGGTCCGGGTCGTAGCCTTCCGGGCAGGACATTGTGAAATCGAACCCGAGCACGGCAGCGGCGTTGACCCAGGAATTGGCAACATTGTTGCCGTCGCTGATGAAAGCGAACTTGAGGCCGGAGAAGTCGGGAGCGGCCGGATCGAGACCGAAGTGCTCGATCACGGTCAGGAGGTCGGCCAGAACCTGGCAGGGGTGAAGGAGGTCGGTGAGGGCGTTGATCACCGGGATGGAGCAGTTGGCGGCCAGCTCCGCCACCGCCTGGTGGGAGAAGGTCCGGGCCATGATCAGATGCACCCAGCGTTCCAGGTTCTCGGCCGTGTCCTTGATCGATTCGCGCTTGCCCAGGCCGATGTCGGAGGGGGCGAGGTAAATGGCGGTCCCACCCAGATCGAATATCCCGGCTTCGAAGCTGACCCGGGTGCGCAGGCTCGGCTTCTCGAAGATCATCGCCAGCACCATGCCCTCGAGCCTGCGGTGGGCGACCCGGCGCTTACGCTGGAGCTTGAGCTCGGCCGCCAGTTGGAAAAAACCGCAGATCTCTCCGCGGCTGAAATCCGCGATGCTGATCAAATCCTTTTTCATTTCCCCTCTCCGTTCCCAGATTTCACGGATTAACCGCTAATCTCGCAAATCCGCACAAATCAAACTAAGATTACGCAGATTACCGCAGATTAAATTCGTCCACAGATTCACACAGATTTTTTCTTCATGCTCTTCATGATCTTCATGGTGAAAAAAGAGTTTTCTCTGTGTCCTCTGTTGTCTCTGTGAGCTCTGTGGTGAGGATG
>CAZIEA010000197.1:0-4554 GCA_964538495.1 uncultured bacterium
GTGTCGGCCCCGTAAACCAGCTCCAGGAGGCCCGGGGCCGCTCCTCCGATCAGGCAAGCCGGCAGGAGCCCCAGGAGCAGCCCCCAGCGCAGGCCCTTGGAGAGGACCCGCCCGGCTTCGGCGGGGTCCTTTTCCCGGGCGGCGATGCTGGGGAAGAGGGTGAGGCCGAGCCCGTAGATGAGCAGGTAGGGGATGCGGGCGAACTGTTGGGCGCAGGTATAGAGGCCGGTGTCGATTCCGGGGTCGGGGGCGCAGGCCCGGACGAAATAAAGGTCGATGGACTGCAGCAGGCTGATGAGGAAGGAGAAAGAGACCACCGGGACGGCGAAGAGGACGATCCGGGAAAGGGGAAAGTCGTTTCCCGCTTCGGCGCGGGGGCAGCGGGACCGGGCCAGGACCGCCGCGGCGGCCACCGCCAGCAGATACCCGGCTACCGCCCCGTAGACCTCGAACTTCCAGATCAGGGCAAAAAGCAGCGCGACCTTGAGCAGGGAGTAGACGATGGAGACCAGGGCCTCGGGCATGAAGAGCCGGAACCCGTTCAAGGTTCCCCGGTAGACCGAGTAAAGCCCGAAAACGGGGAGGAAAAGGGCCGAGAGCCGGATGTAGCCGGTCAGCTCCGGATCGCCCCAGAGCCGGGAGAGGCCCGGGGCGGCCAGGAACCCCCAGCCCGATCCCGAGGGCAAGCTGGAGCCGGACGGTTTTGCGCCTTACCGCCCGGGCCCGGGCGGGCTCTTCGGCGATGAAGCGGGAGACCGCCCGGTTGACGCCGGTGGCGAGAAAGACCCGGTAATGGGTGAGCAGGGAGAGGACGATTCCCAGGGTTCCGTAGAGCTCCAGCCCGAGAATGTGCTTGGAGCCGACGTGAATGGCCCAGCCGCTGAGGACGAAGACCGCCTCGGCGGCCGTCAGGGCGGCGGTTCCCCGGGCGGCGCTCACCGGCCCTCCGCGAGCGAGCGCAGGAAGTCCGCCTCCCGCGCCGCCACGGCCCCGATCTCGTAGGGCCGGGCGCTTTCGGCGGCCCCGCCCGCCAGGGCCGCGAGTTTTTCCGGGGCCTCCAGGAGTTCGGCCAGTTTCCGGCGCAGGTCTTCATCGCCGGAACAGATATGGCCGTTCACCCCTTCCCGGACCAGGGGGGCCAGCGCCGGGCTGTCGGTGACCAGGAGCGGGACCCCGGCGGCCAGGGCTTCCAGCGCCGCCCGGGAATAACCCAGGACCGAGACCGAAGAGCGGTAGGGGAAAACCGCCAGGGAGCAGGAGCGGATCCAGGGATCGGGATCGGGGACATAACCCTGGAAAATGACCCGGGGATCCCCCCCGGCCCGCTCTCGCAGGGGCGTTTCCAGGGGGCCCTCGCCGTGCAGGAGCAGTTCCGCGTCGCCGCGCCCCAGCGCCAGGAAGGCTTTCAGGGCCCGGTCGGGGCCCTTGTGGGCCTCGAGGTGGCCGAAGTAGCCGATCCGGATTTTGCCCGCTCCGGCGGGAATGAACCCCGGCCCCGGGGGCGAGGGCGGACGGAAACGCACCCCGGGGGGGATGAAGCGGACCCGGCCCGGGAAGAACCTTTCCCAGCGTCCGGCTTCGGGTTTGGTGGGGGCGATCACCCCGTCCGGGGCGGGGCGCAGCGCCCCCAGGAGCCTCCCGCCCCGGCTGGTCATGTTCGTGTACTGGGCAAGCGCGACCGGGGCGGGGCAGGGGGAGAATCCGGCCCGGAACAGCTCCCAATAAGGAAGCAGGTACCAGGGCCGCCAGAAGCCGGAGCCGAAAACGACCAGATCCGGCTGAAAGTCCCGGGCCGCCCGCCCGGCCGCCAGGGGAAAAAAACCGCTCAGGCGCCGGATCTCGCAGCCGGCGTATTCTTCCCGCTCGGGGACTTCCCGGGAATACCGCCAGGTCAGGACCCGGATTTGGAAATGGGCTGCGAGTTCCTCCAGCAGGTCGCGGACGAAGGTGAGGATCCCCGAGATCCGCGGCATGGGATGGAAATACTTGACCGCGTAAGCCAGCCGGGGTTTCTCCCCGGGGTCTGTTCGCTTCCGCTGCGCCATCCCCGCCGCCCCGGCTCAGGCCCCGGACCGGGGACCCGAGAGCTCGAGCTTCTTGACCCGGTAGAGGGTCTCCTCGGTGAGCTTGCGGTTGGCGGCGATGGTGTCGGCCAGCAGCCCGATGACCAGGACCTGGAACCCGACGATCAGGAAAATGGCGGCGAAGATCAGGGACTGCACGTGGCCCTTCCCTGCTCCCACCGTGTAAAAGTAGAGAAAGCGCCCGGCCAGGATCATTCCCATCAGCATCACCAGGCTGCCGATCGCGGCGAAGACCTTGAGGGGCTCGTACATGGTGTAGATGCGCAACATCGTGACCAGCGATTGCTTGAGATAGTCGCCGAGACCCCGGAAAAGACGGGAAGGCCGGGTGGGAAGGTTGGTGGAGACCGGGACATGCGCCACCGAGATCGCGCCTTTCCCGGCCTGGATCAGAGTTTCCAGGGTATAGGAGAAGTTCGAGACCACGTTAAGCCGGAGGGCGGCTTCGCGGTTGTAGGCCCGGAACCCGCTGGCGGCGTCGGGGATGGAGGTGGCCGAGAGCTTGCGCACCACGGCGCTCCCCAGCCGCTGGAGGCATTTTTTCAGGCGGGAGAAGTGCTCGATTTCCGCGACCCCCCGGTCCCCGATCACCATGTCGGCCCGGCCTTCCAGGATGGGCCGGATCAGCTCTCCGATGCATTCTCCGCGGTATTGGTTGTCGGCGTCGGTGTTGACGATGAGGTCGGCGCCCTCCCGCAGGCAGGCGTCGATTCCGGAGATGAAGGCCCGGGCCAGGCCCTTGCGCTCGGCGAAGCCGATCAGGTGGTCGGCCCCGGCGGCCCGTGCCGCCCGGGCGGTGCCGTCGGTGGAGCCGTCGTTGATGACCAGGATCTCGACCCGGTCCACCCCGGGGATCTCTCGGGGGATGTCCCGGATGGTGGCGGCGATGTTTTTTTCCTCGTTCAAGCAGGGGATCTGGACGATCAATTTCATGACTGAGATTTCCCGGATTACACGGCAACTAAGATTACGCAGATTACCGCAGATTATTTCTTTTCCACAGATTACACAGATTTACACAGATTTTTCCTTCATGCTCTTCATGGCCTTCATGGTGAGAAAATCAGGCTGAAGGAACTGCCGCCGCGTTCACATGTAGACATGTAGAACATATAGGAGGATTCAGGGTTCAGGAAACCGGTAATCCGTAATCAGTAACCCGTAATCCGGAGCCTGAATTGGCGTGGATTCGCGAGATTCGCGGTTCAATTGGTGCGGCGGTTCCTTTAGCCTTCAGTCTTCAGCCTGCCTTTTTAGCGCCAAACCTCACACCCCATACCTCATACCCCATTGCACGGATCACGCTCTTTCCCGGCTCCTGACTCCTGACTCCTGACTCCTGTTTCCTGTATCCCGGTTTGGGCCGGATTACGGATTACTGATCACGGATTACGTTTTTTGCAACTTTATGCCTGACCCTGAACCCTATCCTACCCTCATCAGGAAACGGAACTATAAGATATTAAGCGAAAAGGGGGGAGGGGATAAAGAATTGTTCTCGGGGTTCCTTAACGGTAAAATCGCCACCTGTGAATATCGGTGGGCTAAAGCTCAACCTCCGCAACGTCGTCCCTCCCCGGGTCTTCCGGCTGGCCTGGCCCTTGATGCTGGGGATGATGTCCCAGGTCGTCCTCAATGTCTGCGACGCCATCATGGTCGGGCATCTCCCCAACGGCGCCGCCGCCCTGGCCGCGGCGGGACTGGGCTCGATGATCTTCATGGTGGTGGCGGTCTCCTTCGAGGCGCTGGGCACCGGGACCCAGATTCTGGTCAGTCGCCGGGTGGGAGAGAAGAACTGGGAGCTGGCCGGAGGGGTTCTCCTCAACGGTCTTATCCTCACCGCCCTGGTCGGGGGCGCTCTCTCGGCCCTGGCCCTGAGCGGGGCGAGGCCCTTCGTGGAGTTGCTGGTCCGGGACGCCGAGGTCAGGGACCTGACCTCGGATTACGTCAAGCTGCGTTTCCTCAGCCTTTTCTTCTACCTGGTGATGGCGGTGTTTCGGGGCTACTTCGACGGGGAGGGAAAAACCCGGATCCGGATGGAATCCATGGTCCTGGTGGTCCTGCTCAACATCTTTCTCAACTACCTGCTCATCTTCGGTTCCTGGGGCTTCCCCCGGCTGGAGGTGGCGGGGGCGGCCCTGGCCTCGAGCTTAAGCGTGGCGGCCGGGATGGTCTACATCACCGTCTGCGCCCTGCGCGACCGCAACCTCCGGCGGCACCGGTTCTTCGACCTCCGCCGCCTCTCCTGGCGATGGATGGAGCGGATCGTATTTTTCGCCTTGCCCCGCGGGATCCGCTTCTTCCTTACCTTCAGCGCCTTCCTGATCCTGTTCAAGATCGTGGGGATGCTCCGGGAGGACGTGGCCTCCCTGGCCGCCGCCAACATCATGATCACCATTCTTTCCTTCTCCTTCATGCCGGCGGTCGGGATCGGGATCGCGGGCGGGGTCCTGATCGGGCAGTACCTGGG
>CAZIEA010000198.1:0-4533 GCA_964538495.1 uncultured bacterium
CTTCAGGCCGGTCCTTTCCGGATTGCGAATGTTTCCGGGACCGAGTTAGCCCGGGGCGTGGGGCCGGAGACGCTCATTCTGGATATTCCGGCCCTCTCCGGGCATTGAGGCCGGAAGCGCCCGCTTAGGGGGCCGGAACGAAGATGGTCTGGCCGACCCGGATGGCGTTGGGGTCGCTCATCCCGTTGGCTTCGGTGATGGCCGGAATCGTGGTCCCGTATTTCCGGGCGATGGTGGAAAGGCTCTCTCCGGATTGGACGGTGTGCTCGTAGCCTCGCATCACCTCTCCCGCCCGGGTCGGGGGGCGCTGGGCGCGGGCTTTTTCCAGCTTGCGGATTTCCTCCATGATGATGGTGGTGGCCCGCTTAAGCTCGGCCTCCAGGGACTTGCCCCGGCCCCGCAGCTCGTTCAGGGAGGCTTGGCTATCCAGTCCCATCCGGCCGGATTGGCCTTGGATGGCCGACACCTGCTCCTGGGTGAACCTGAACTCGCGCTTGAGATCGGAAACCTGGTACTCGATCTCGCTCAGGCGGACTTCCAGTTCCCGGGTCTGCCGGGAAAGGCGGTTTTCCAATTCCACCCGCTCGTCCGCGGCGCTCTTGCCCCGGGTATTGGCGCAGGAACAAAGCAGCCCCACCAACGCGGCCAACGCCGCCCCCCGTGCCGCGGAGAAAAACATCGGGCCGACCCGCTTCAATAGTGGTAGCGCCCCATTACCCGGCTCCGGGGCTCGGAGGCGGACTCAGTTTCGGCTGAGGCCAACTGGGTTTGGGGAGCGGCGACCGGTTCCTGGTAAATCACGACCTCTTCGGTCACGGCCTTGTAATCTTCGAGCACGACCGGTTCCGCGTTTCCGGTTTGGGTTCCGGTCCCGTAATCCACCTTGAAGTGAACCCGGCGGTTCCGGGCCCAGCACTCCTCGTTGCCCTCGCGGCAGAGGGGGGCGTCCTTGCCGTAGCTGATGGTGGTGATCCGGTCGGGATTGACCCCGAGGGCGGTGAGGGCGGTGCGGACCGAGAGCGCCCGGCGTTCGCCCAGGGCGGTGTTGTATTCCCGGGTTCCCCGCTCGTCGCAATGCCCTTCGGCCATGAGCAGGGCCTGCGGCTTGTTCATCATCCATTCCGCGATGCCCTGCAAAACGGCTTTCCCCTCCGGGTTGATCTCGGAAGAATCGTAGGCGAAGTTGATATCCTTGAGAATCAGGGCGTCCTCCGCGGCCGGCTCACCGAAGGCTAGTTCTCCTTCCAGGGCGCCGAGAGGCAGGTCTTCCCCCCAGGCGGCCCGCTCCATGTCGGTCGGGGTGGCGGTGGGGTCAGGCCGGTTGGAAGCGCAGCCGCCGAGCAGCGCAATTCCGAATGCCGCGATGACGCAAACTTCGATCACTCTCTTCATGCCTATGTTCCTCCTCGGGGGTTTCAACCCGTTTTTAAAATCCTAACCTGTTCAATTTCTCTTAAGCAAGAGAAAACTGGGATTTTCGAACTGCAACTAACTGCAACTAAGATTACGCAGATTACCGCAGATTATTTTTTCCCACTGATTCCCCAGATTTAACCGCCAATCCGCGCGAATCTTCGCCGATTTTAACTAAGATTACGCAGATTACCGCAGATTAATGCCGTCCACGGATTTCACAGATTTACACAGATTTTTACCTTCATGCTCTTCATGTTCTTCATGGTGAGAAAAAGCAGACTGAAGGCTGAAGGAACTCACTGCCGCCTTTTTAACCATGTAGGACATGTGGAAAAACAAATTCGAAATCAGAATGAAGAAATTCGAAACCGCGAATATAGCGAATTCCCGCCAATCCAAGCGACGGATTACGGATCACTGATCACGGATTACGGTTTTTCCTGACTCCTGTTTCCTGACTCCTGTATCCTGGTTTGGGCCGGATTACGGATCACTGATTACGGATTACGGTCTTTCCTGACTCCTGTTTCCTGACTTCTGAACCCTGAACCCTGAACCCTCTGCTCTATGCCCTATGCTAATAAAGATAGGGCCCCCAGGAGGGGCTGGTGCAGTCCCGGCCCTGGGTGAGCTGGATCGGCTCCGGGTTAAGAATGTCGATCACGAAGAGGTTGGTGCCGCCTCCCCGGCGGGAGCTGTAAACCAGGTGTCGGTTATCCGGAGCCCAGGAAGGATCCTCGTTGTTCCAGGAATCCCGGGTCAATTGTTCCAGCGAACCGGAGGTCGGGTTGTAAAGCTGAATCTGGAACTTGCCGCCCTTGCGGGAGGTGAAGGCGATCATATCCCCCCGGGGGGACCAGGCCGGCGAAGTGTTGTAACCTCCGCCCGCCGGGAGCCGCCGCGGGTTTTTTCCCTCCGCGTCCATGATGTAGATTTCGGGAGTTCCACCCCGGTCGGAGACGAAAACGATCCGGCTCCCGTCTGGGGACCAGGAGGGGGAACAGTCGTTGCCCCGGCTGAAAGTCAGGCGCTGCAACCCCGTCCGGTCGGTCCGCATCTTGTAGATCTCGTTGTTTCCGTCCTTGCTCAAGGTGAAGGCCAGCCACTTGCCGTCCCGGGAGACGGCGGGAAAGGCGTTCAAGCCGGGGAAAGAGGAAACGACCGTGCGCCGTCCGGTGTCGAGGTTGTCGTAAAATATCCAGGGAAAGCCCGAGGCGTAGCTGGTGTAGACCAGGGCGCGTCCGTCCGGGGTCCAATCCGGGTTGATCGCGATCCCCCGCCCGGAATCGATCTTCCGCCAGTCCTGCCCGCAGCCATCCATTGCGTAGATCTTGCGTTCGCCGTGGTCGGAACTGACGAAGGCGATCCGGGTTCGGGCCAACCCCTTCTCGCCGGTCAAGGCCCAGGTGATCTCGTCGGCCAGGCGGTGGATGACCTGCCGCCAGGAATCGGCGGCAATCGAGTAGGCCTGGTTATAGACGTTCCGGCCCTGGCGCAGGTCGGTGACCTGGCAACCGATCCTGAGCGAGCCGCCGGCGGCGGAAAAGTTACCCTTGATCAGGAAATCGGCTCCGGTGGCCGCCCATTCCTTGAGGTTGATCCGGCCGGTGCTCCGGTCCATCCGCTCGGCCTCCTCCACGAACTGGCGGTTTTCCACCTTGGCGAAATAGCCTGAGAGGATAAGGTCGTCGATCAAAAGATTGGTTAGGGAAGGGGCCTGCCGCGCTCCTTCTTCCCCCTGGCCCGAAAAGAGGGGGACGGCCAGTTTCAGTTGGCCCGCGAACTGTTTGCTGACCTTGATCCGTTCCACCGCCCCGGCGGGCGCGGCCAGGGCCAGCAGCATCGCTACAACAATTGTCCATCCTCGTCTCATAAGCCGGTTCAAATGGTTCAGGGTTCCTTCAGTCTTCAGCCTAACTTCCTCACCACAGAGATCACAGAGAAAAACCAGAGGCCACAGAGAATTTTTTTCACCATGAAGAACATGAAGAAACATGAAGAGTAATCTGTGAAATCTGTGGACGGTATTAATCTGCGGGAATCCGCGTAATCTGAAAGGAAACTATAATGCGCCGAGGGCGGGGGCTCCAGAAAAAACACGCCTTTCGTTATCCGAGGATTTCGAGCAGGCGCGGGCCCAGGACCAGCACCCCGATCAGGGCCGCCCCCGCCGCGGCGATCAGGACTCCCCCGGCCGAGACATTCTTGGCCTTCTCCACCAGGGGGTGAAAGTCGGGCGAGGCGACATCGCACAGGAGTTCCAGCGCCGTGTTCAGGGCCTCGGCGGCCCAGACGGTCACGATGGCCAGGACGATCCAGCACCATTCGGCGGTTTCGAGACCCAGGGCCAATCCGGCGGCAACCGCCGCCGCCGTGGCGGCGGCGTGGATCCAGGCGTTATATTGGCTCCGGATCATCACCGCAATGCCCCGGAAGGCGTAGCCGAAGCTCCGGATCCTCCCCGAAAACGTCAGTCTTTTCATGCGGACTTTTGCACCTGATTAACTCTGATTCTCCTGATTACTTCCGTATAGAGCATAGCGGGTCTTTCAGTCTTCAGCCTGCCTTTTTACCATGAAGAACATGAAGGTTTAATCTGTGAAAATCTGTGAAATCTGTGGACGGCATCAATCTGCGGTAATCTGCGTAATCTTAGTTAATGTTAGCGTAGATTCGCGAGATTCGCGGTTAATCCGCGCGGCAATTCCTTTCACTGTTTGAGTTCGAAGAGCAGCTCGAACTCCCGGTAAGGCCCCGTGATCTCGGTGGGGGGGACCAGGGGATCGGCGGCCCGCACCGCCTCCAGAACCGAGTCGTCCATCACCCGGTTTCCCGAGGAACGCACCATCCGGATGCTCTCGATGTGCCCGTCGCGGTAAACCCGAAAAGCAACTACCGCGGTGGCCTGCTCGCCTCCCACCACCCCGCGCGAAGGCTGGCGCCAAAGGCTGTACATCCGTTGCTGGAGATAGCTGTTGTACCAGGGCGCGGGTTTCCCGGGGCCGGGGGCCGCGGCCGAGCCCGGCGCGGCCGCGGCGGGTTTGGCCTGGGAGAGCCGCTCCTGGATCCGCTCGGCGGCGCTGGGAGGGGCCGGCGCCGCCGGAAGGATCTTCCGGG
>CAZIEA010000199.1:0-3623 GCA_964538495.1 uncultured bacterium
GAAGGCTGAAGGAACCGCCGCCGCATTCACATGTAGACATGTAGGACATGTAGAAGGGCTCAGGGTTCGGGGTTCAGGGTTCAGGCGCGAATCGGGGTCGGTATCGGGATCGGAATCGGTATCGGGTGCGCGCGCAATCATCACGCCAAGGCGCTAAGACGCAAAATTTGGGTTTGTTTTTCTGGCCCTATGCCCTATGCCCTATGCTCTATGCTAAAACGTCCACAGATTTCACAGATTGGCACAGATTTTATCTTCATGTTCTTCATGGTAAGAAAAGCGGGTTGAAGGCTGAAGACTGAAGGCTGAAGGAACTGCCGCCGCATTCACATGTAGGACATGTAGATAAATTCGAAATCCGAATGACGAAATTCGAAACCGCTGGACCGGCGAATTATTTGGGAAATTCGAATTTGAGGTTTGTTTCGGATTTCTGACTTCGAATTTCGATTTTGATTTTTTCTTCCGGATTACGGATCACTGATTACGGATTACGGGTTTTTCCTGACTCCTGTTTCCTGTCTCTTGAAAAGAGCTCTTGTCAGGGAGTTGCGCGCTGGGATACATTTCCTCGAAACCCGGTTGCCGGGAAACAAGCATTTTCCCCTTAAAGGAGGCGGAGTCGGATGAACAAGAAGAAGGAGCAGGTCCTTGCCAACACGGTGAAGAGGTGCCGGGAACGGGACATCATCATCCCCACCTACGAGCAGATGCTCGATCCCGGGAAGGTCCCCCAGGGGATCAAGGAAGAGCTGAAAAAGATCGGGCTCTGGGACCTCAACTCCCGCAACCTCTTCCGGATCACCTGGAAAAACGAGCCCGTCCCCCACGGGGGCGGCTTCGGCGGAGTCAACTTCGTGGAGTGGCCTTCCGCCCTGACCGGGGTCAAGGCCCGGATCGTGCAGTTGATCGGGAAATGGTTCCCGACCGGGGCGCACAAGGTCGGGGCCACCTTCGGGCCCCTGGTGGAGAAACTGGTCCGGGGCGAGTTCGACCCCACCACCCAGAAAGCCCTCTGGCCCTCGACCGGGAATTACTGCCGGGGCGGGGCCTTCGACGCCTACCTGCTGGCTTGCGAGTCGATCGCGGTGCTGCCGGAGGGGATGAGCCGGGAGCGTTTCGCATGGCTGGAAAAGATCGGGGCCGAGATCTACGCCACCCCCGGGAGCGAATCCAACGTCAAGGAAATCTACGACAAGACCAAGGAGCTAGTGGCCGAGAATCCGGAGAAGGTCGTCAACCTCAACCAGTTCGAGCAGATCGGCAACGCCGTCTGGCATTACGCCGTCACCGGCCCCTGCATGGAGGAGGTTTTCAACCTGATCAAGCGCGAGGGCGACGAGTTCCGCGCCCTCTGTCTTACCCAGGGTTCGGCCGGGACGCTGGGGAGCGGCGAGTACCTCAAGGAAGCCTTCCCCCGGGTCAAGGTGGCCGCGATGGAAGCCCTGGAGTGCCCGACCTTGCTCTCCAACGGCTACGGGGCGCACCGGATCGAGGGGATCGGGGACAAGCACGTGCCCTGGATTCACAACCTGAAAAACACCGACCTGGTGGTGGACATCGCCGACGAGGACTGCATGAGGGTCCTGCGCCTCTTCAACGAGAAGCCGGGGCAGGAATACCTGGTGAAGATGGGCCTTCCGAAAAAACTGGCGGCCGCGCTGCCGCTGCTGGGAATCTCCTCGATCGGCAACCTCCTGGGCTGCATCAAGACCGCCAAGTTCTACGAGATGGACGAGAGCGACGTGATCTTCACGGTGGCCACCGACTCCGAGGAGATGTACTCCTCCCGGCTGGTCGAGCTGACCGAAGCCCGCGGGGCCTATGACACCGTCCAGGCGGGGAAGGATTACGACCGCTGCCTGCTGGGCCAGAGCACTGACTGGATGCTGGAATGCGGCTACTGGGACCGGCGGCGGATGCACAACCTGAAATACTTCACCTGGATCGAGCAGCAGGGCAAGACCGTCGAGGAGATCAACGACCAGTGGTACCAGAAGGACTACTGGACCAGCCGTTTCCACGCCGTTAAGGAGTGGGACGAGCTGATCAAGGAGTTCAACGAGCGCACCGGGCTGCTCAAGAAATACCGGTGAAGTGAATCCCGGCTCCGGGCCGGGAACGAGCGATGACCGATTTTCTGGAGGAGAACCGGGCCTTTTTTGGTCCCGGCGGGCTCCTCTGCCGGGTTCATCCCGCCTATGAGCACCGGCCCCAGCAGGAGGCGATGTCCGCGCGGGTCTTCCAGTCCCTGCGGGAAGGCGGGATTCTGCTGGCCGAGGCGGGGACCGGGGTAGGCAAGGGCCTGGCCTATCTTTTCCCCCTCGTGCTTGACCAGGTCGCGAGCGGGAAAGTTTTCGCCGTTTCCACCCATACCAAGACCCTGCAGCAGCAGCTTCTGCACAAGGATATCCCGCTGCTGGGCCGGGCCCTGGGGAGGGAGATCAACGCCGAGCTCTGCCTGGGGGCTTCCAATTACCTCTGCCGGCTGCGCCTGGAGCGGGCCCGGGAACACGCGTTCTTTCAGGACCGCTCCTCCCCCGGGGATTTCGCCTTGATCCAGGAATGGGCCCCGGGGGCCGGGAGCGGGATCGTCCAGGACCTCGGTTTCGTTCCCCGGCCCGAAGTCTGGAACGCCGTCTGCGTGGAACCCGATTTCTGCCCCCGGAAGAACTGCTCCCATTTTCAGCAATGTTTTTACTTCGGGGCCCGCGAAAGAGCCTCGGTGGCCGACGTCCTGGTCATGAATCACCACCTCTTCTTCGCCAACCTCGCCGTGGGCGGGGCGGTCCTGCCCCCCTTCAAGACGGTGGTGTTCGACGAGGCCCACACCCTGGAGGAGACGGCCACTTCCTTTCTCGGGTTCCGGATCTCCAACCGCCGCCTCCCGCAACTGCTCGGGCACCTGCTTAGCCCCCGGGAAGGCAAGGGCTTCCTCCCGCGCCAGGTCCGGGACGCGGATTCGCTGGGGGAATGGCAGGCCCTGATCAAGTCCGCCCGCGGCGCCCACGAAGAGTTTTTCGAGTCGCTTCTCCCCCTGGGACGGGGCGGGAAGCGCGCTTTCCGGCTGCGCCAAGGCGGTTTTGCGCAAAATCTTCTCGACGGACCCCTGGAGGAGATCGAGAAACGGCTACGCCGGCTCAAGAAGGAACTGGAAGGGGTCGAATCCGAGGAGGCGGGAGTCTACCTGAACCGGCTTCGGGAATTCCGCCTCGAACTCAACCAGGTCCTGGATTTGGAGGGGGAGGGGATGGTCTTCTGGTACGAGCAGGAGGGCAGGGGCAAGCGCGTCTCCCAGGCCCTCCAGGGGGCCCCGGTGGCGGTGGCGGATTATCTCAAGCAAAAGCTCTGGGCCGACTTCCGCCCGGCGATCCTGACCTCGGCCACCCTCTCGGTGCAGGGTGACTTTCGCTTCCTGCGTTCGTGCTTGGGGCTGGAAGAGTGCGCCGAGCTCGCCCTCTCTTCGCCCTTTAATTACCTGGAACGGGTCCTGGTTTATACCGATCCCGGCATCCCCGATCCCCGGGCTCGGCCCGAGGAATACGAGCGTCGCCTGATCGACGACATCGAGCGGCTGGTGCGGGCGGCGGGCGGCGGGGGTGTCGTGCTTTTTACCAGCTACC
>CAZIEA010000199.1:3633-4486 GCA_964538495.1 uncultured bacterium
CTGGAGAAGGCCGCGGAGGAAACGGCCGCGCGGCTGCCGGAATTCCGCTGCCTCCGGCAGGGGGAAGCCCCGCGCTGGGAGATCCTGGAGGAATTCCGCTCTCACGGGAACGCCGTTCTCTTCGGCACCACCAGTTTCTGGCAGGGGGTGGACGTTCCCGGGGAAAGCCTGCGCTGCGTGATCATCGCCAAGCTTCCCTTCGGCGTCCCCGACGAGCCCTTGACCGAGTCGCGGCTCGAGCTGATCGAGGCCTCCGGGGGAGATCCCTTCGGGGACTACCAGGTTCCCCGGGCGGTGATCATGCTTCGCCAGGGCTTCGGGCGCCTGATGCGGGGGGACGCCGACTACGGGGTGGTAGCCATCCTCGATCCCCGGGTCCGGACCCGGAGCTACGGCCGCCGCTTCCTGGCCGCTTTGCCCGGCTGCCAGGTCACCACCAACTTCGAGCGGGTGGGCGAGTTCATCGCCCGTTTCCGTTCCGATTCGCCGCCATCCACGGATGGCACGGATTAACCGCGAATCTCGCCAATCCCCGCCAAGCGAAACTAAGATTTCGCAGATTACCGCAGATTATTTTTTCCACAGATTTTCACAGATTTTTTCTTCATGCTCTTCATGGCCTTCATGGTGAGAAAAGCGGGCTGAAGGCTGAAGGAACCGCCGCTGCGGTATCACGCAAAGGCGCAAAGACGCTAAGACGCCAAGAAAACCGATTCGTCCACAGATTTCACAGATTTCTCCTTCATGTTTCTTCATGCCCTTCATGGTGAGAAAAGCGGGCTGAAGGCTGAAGGAACCGCCGCCTCATTCACATGTAGACATGTAGGACATGTAGATAAATTCGAAATCCGAA
>CAZIEA010000200.1:0-4453 GCA_964538495.1 uncultured bacterium
CCACTGAAGCCACCATCGAGCATTACGTGATCGCCGCCGACGATTACGACGGCGACGGCGACACTGACATCGCCCTCTTCGATAACGGCACCATGTACATCCGTAGCGTGGGCAACGTCAGCATCGGCGCCGACGGCGACGTCCCGGTTTCCGGCGACTACGACGGCGACGGGACCGCCGACGCGGCCGTCTTCAGCGACGGGACCTGGATCATCAACGGCCAGGGCTCCTTCAGCTGGGGCGACGCCGGCCAGATCCCGGTTCCGGGCGACTATGACGGCGACGGGACCACCGACGCCGCCACCTACAGCCCGACCAACGGCATCTGGGCCATCCGCGGGGTCACCAGCGTCCTTTACGGCGGCGCGGCTGGCGACATCCCGATCCCGGGCGATTACAACGGCGACGGGACTTGCGACCGGGCCCTCTACCGCTGGGACGCGGTGGAACAAGGCAAGTGGTACATCGACATCGCCGGCATGCCGCAGATCAACTGGGGCGGCACGAGCGACGACATCCCGGTCCCGATGGACTACGACGGGGACGGCATGACCGACGCCGTGATCGTGCGCGACATGGGCACGGCCCTGCGCTGGCAGATCCTGGGCGGCGCCATCTTCTACTGGGGCGTCCCCGGCGACAGCGTCATGACCGGGACCATCCTGGGTACCGGCGGGCAGGATGCCGTGACCTGGAGGCCTTGGCGGCAGCGCTGGTTCGCCAATGACGGGGCCGGCTCCACTACCCGGATCGACTTCGGGGGCGCGACCGGAATCCCGGCCATCGGCGCCAGCTACTAAGCGCCTGAACCGGCAAGAAAAAAAACCGGGCCCGCTTCGGCGGGCCCGGTTTTTTTCTTTCCCCGATTTCTTCTTCACAAATCATCCTTTCATGCTCTTCATGGCCTTCATGGTGATAAAAAAATTTTCGGGGTAGAATACCGCCGATGAAGATCGCCCTGATCAAGCCCCCGGCCACTTACGCCGACTGGTATCAGCGCCCCCAGCTCGGGATCGCCTACCTGGCCGCTCACCTGGAGGAGGCGGGGTTCGAGTGCCGGATTTTCGACTCCCTCTTCTCCGGCTGGAACGAAGACGAGCTGGTGGAAAAGATCCTGGACTACTCCCCTCTTCTGGCGGCTTTTTCCGCCATGACCCACGAGATCGTCCCCTGCGCCCGGATCGCCGGGCGCCTGAAACGGGCCGCGCCGGCCCTGACCGTGATCGGAGGCTGCCACTTCACGGCTTTGCCGGAGCAAACCCTGCGGGAGTTTGAATCCTTCGACTGCGGGATCGCCGGGGAGGGGGAAAAACCCCTGCTCGAATTGGCCCGGCGAGTAGCCGGAACCGGGCCGTCCGGGCCCATTCCCGGGCTGGGCGAGAGGACCGGGTCCGGGGAGATTGTCCTGGCCCCCCCGGGACCTCCGCTGACCGGGGCGGAATTGGACCGGCTGCCGTTTCCGGCTTTCCATCTTTACTACGGGCAAAACCGCCGGGCGCTATCCTCCCCCGGAACCGAATACCCGATTCTGAGTTCCCGGGGCTGTCCTTATCACTGCGCCTTCTGCATGCAGGCCCTGGGCCGGCGGGTCCGCACCCGCTCCGCCGCCGACATCTGCCTGGAGATGGAAGCCGCCATCAATAATTTCGGAGCGGGCGACTTCAACTTCATCGACGAGATCTTTCTCTCCGACACCCCCCGGACCCGGGAACTGCTGGGAATGATGATCGCGACCGGCTTGAACCGCCGGGCCCGCTGGAGCGGGCTCACCCGGGCCAACCTGGTGACCCCGGGCCTGATCGGGCTGGCCCGGGAGGCGGGGTGTTTCCGGCTGGAGATGGGAGTCGAGTCGGGGGACGACGAAATCCTTAAGCGGATCGGGAAAGAGATAACCGTCTCCCAGGTTCGCCGGGCCGCCGGGATCATCCGGGGAGCGGGGATCGAGCTCTACGCTTACTTCATCCTCGGGCATCCGGGAGAAACCCCCGAAAGCCTGCGGCGGACCGGAGACCTGGCGGTCGAGCTCAACCCCGACAGCATCGCCCTCGGAATCATGGTCCCCTACCCGGGAACCGAAATCTGCCGGATGGCGACCAAGGGCGAATGGGGCTATCGCCTGCTCAGCCACGACTGGGAACGCTACGACAAATACGGCGAGAGCGTGCTCGAGATCGCCGGCTTTCCGCCCGAAAGGCTGCAAGCCGAGCAGAGGCGGATCATGACCCGCTTTTTTCTGGCCAACCGCCGCTACGCCGACTTGGTCCGCTACGTCTGGAAGCGGCGGCGGGCCTGGCGTTTTTTCCTGGGCCGCCGGGAGCGGTCATGAAGAAGCATCCGGGTCTGGCGGTCACCGACGCCCTAGCCGGGGGCGGGCTCGCCCTGATTGCCTGCCTCTCCCCCCTGCCCTTCGGCTCGGTCCAGCCCTGGGCCCGCCTGGCCCTGGTTGCCCTCTCCGGAGCGATTTTCATAGCCGCGCTGGGGCGGTCCCGAGCGGGACGAGGCCGCCCTCTCCCCCCCGGGACCGGGGCCGTCGTCTTCTGGCTCGGCCTGGGACTTTTCGGGGGGGCACTGCAGCTCATTCCCCTGCCCGGCTCCGTCCTGGCTTTTCTGGACCCGGTCGCGGCCCGACATCACCTCTCCCTGGGGGGCGGCGGGGGAGGATCCATTTCCCTTAACCCCGCCCGAACTCTCCAGGATCTGGCCCTGGCGGCCGCCGCCGCCGCGCTCTTCCTTTCCCTGCTCCTCTACCGCCCGGGCTGGACCTCGCGGGAGCGGTTTCTCACCGGTCTCCTAGCCGGAGCGTTCACCGTGGGCTTTTTCCTCTCGGTAGGAGGGATCGTCCAACACTGGGCCGCCCCCGGCCGGCTGCTGGGGATTCGCGGGATCGGGCGGGGACATCCTTTCGGGCCCTTCGTCAACCGCAACCATTTCGCCGGTTACGTCGGAATGCTCATCCCGATCGGCCTGGCGCTCCTGCTTTCCGGCCCGGGAAAGCGGACCGGGTCGGTCCTCCTGCGCTTCCTGCGCCGGGCCGGGAGGGAGGACCCCCGGCCGCTGCTGATCGCTTTCATGACCGCCACCATGATCGCCGCCCTCGGTTTGAGCGGTTCCCGGGGCGGTATCGTCTCCCTGGGGGCGGGGGCGGCAATCCTCCTGGTCCTGGCCGGCCGGCTGCGGCTCCTGACCCGTTCCAGCCGCCTGCGCCTGGGGGCAATGCTCGCGGCAATCGCGCTGCTCTTCGGCGCCTGGGAGGGACGACCGGCGCTGGAGAGGCGCTTCGGCGCGCTGGGCGACGCCCCCACCCGGCTCCGGCTCTGGGCGGACACCGCCCGGATCGTCGCGGATTTCCCCTTCCTGGGGACCGGCTGGGGGACTTTTGCCGAGGTTTTCCCTTCCTACCGTTCCTTCAGCGCCCGCTACGGCTTCACCCACGCCGAGAACGATTACCTCCAGGCCGCCGCGGAAGGGGGCCTCTGGGGCCTGATCTGCCTCCTGGGGGCGGCCGGGGCCTGGGGCCGCGCGGTCTGGCGCGCGGCCGGGCGAATCTCCCCTTCCCGACCCCTGGAGATTCATCCCCGCTTTTTGCTCAGCCCCTCCGGGCTCCTGATCGGGACGGCGGCCGGGGCGGAAACGCTCCTGGTCCACGGCCTCTTCAATTTCAACTTCCACATTCCCTCCAACCTCCTGATTTTCGCGATCCTGGCCGCCGTGGCCGCGGGCGCCTCCGGAGAAACTCCGGGGCCCGGAAAACCGGGAACGCTCCGGGGTCGTGTCCTGCTGGCGGGGGGAAACCTGGCCATCGCGGCCTTGAGCCGCCTTCTCTTCCGCGCCCTCCCGCGAGACCCGCGGGCCCTGCTCGTGCTCCGAACCGGGAATCTGGGGGATTCCTGGTGCGCTCTTGCCGCCTTGGGCGCGCTCGCGCGGCGTTTCGGACCGGACCGGATCACCATCGCCACCGCGACCGCCGCCGGCGGCCTGCCCCACAGCGCCCAAGTCTTCGCCGAGATCGGAGGCTTCCGAAAATTCTTGATTTATCGCCCCCAAGAAATCAGGGGGTGGCGGGGGGCGCGGGAATGGCGGAGGAGGATCCGGGCCGGAAACTTCGATCTCGTTGTCTATCTCGGGCAGAGTTCCGCCCCCTGGGGGCGGATCCTGCGGGACATGGCCTTCTTCCGGGCGGCCGGAATCCGCCGGGGAGCCGGGTTTCGCTGGAACAAGCCCGTCTGGGGCGGCCGGAGCCTGCCCTTGCCCGCGCCGCTCCCGGATGAAGCTTCCCGGTTGCTGGGACTGCTGGAGCCCTTGGGTATTTCCCCCCGGGACGTCCGCTGGCCGCGGGCGGCCCCGGCCGACTTCCTCCCCCCCCGGAGAGGCCCCCTGATCTGCCTGCATCCCTCGGCCAAGTTCGCTTCCAAGCAGTGGCCCCCGGAGAGAATGGCCGAAACCGCCGTCCGGG
>CAZIEA010000201.1:0-4437 GCA_964538495.1 uncultured bacterium
CGGTATCTCCTTCCCAGACGGTTCCGGCGTTGAAGGAAGTTTCCCGGAATTCGATCTTCGGGGCCGCTAAGGCCGCTCCGGCCAGGAACCAGGCCGCGGCCGCGACAAGAAGCGCGCGCATCATTTTCTCCTCGGGTTGGATCGGATTGTTGATGTTGTTAGCCGGTGGACTGTATGGACGATGTGGACTTGGTGGACCGGCGCCTGAACCTAACTTTGTGCCAAAATAAAATACGCTCTTGGGGCGGGGAAATCAATCGCCGGAAGACCGACTGTGGCGGTGGAGCATTTCTCCGATGGCGTCCCGGGCCCGGTACCAATCCTCCGGGTCCCGGCTCCAGGCCCCGGGGTCGATCCCATAGGAACCGGTGATTCCAAGCCCCCGGCGGACCACGGAACGGACGACCGGTTCGATCTCCAGCCCCGATTCCGTCGCCAGGCGGAAATACTCGTAATCCTGCATTCCCCGGCGCAGGGCTTTCATCCGGAAGGAGGAAATCGGCCCCGCGATGGCGGGGAGCCCGACGGAGGGGAGTTGCCGCCCGGGGTAGAAAACGTACAGGTTGCCGTTGTCGGCGCCGAAGCCGAGCGGGTTCAAGTAAGGATCCTCGCTCCAGAAATTGCCCGCCCAACCGAAGAAGCCGTTGCTGTCGTAAATCCAGGCCAGCCAGGCCCAGGTGCGCCAGGCCAGCCCGTCGGCGTCCAGGCACATCAATCCCACCGCCGGTTCTCCGGCGTGGTAGAAAAACCCTTTTTCTCCGTCCGCCTGCCTTGAGCGGACCTGTTCCGGGTCGTATTCCGAGGCCCGGGGGGCCCACCAGTCGACGATTCCATAAAGGGAGGGGGAAGGGGGGCAGGTGTAGAAATAGTTGATCCGGTTGCCGGAAGCTTCGCGCAGGATTTTTCCGTATGACTTGACCCGGGGGTTTTCGGGCCCCATTTCGTCCCAGACATAGGCAAAGGCGCTCGAGAGATCCCAGCCCTTTTCGTCCCAGTGCCGGACCAGTTCCCGGCAGTAGTCGGCCAGTGCCTCGTCCCCGGGGTCCCACGCTTCGGGGAAGGGGAGTTCCCAGCAGGCCGGGGGGACGCCGTCGGCAAAAAGACTTCCGTCGATGACCCGGCCCAGGTAGCGGTCATAAAGGGTCCAATCCACTCCGGCCCCGGCGGTTTCGGCGCCCTCGGGCATCAGGCCCCAGTGACCGTTGCTGAAGAGATGCTCGTGGGCCATGGTTTCGTAGCGGGCCATGACCTCCCAGGTTTCTTCTCCGAGTTTCCAGGGCAGCCCTTCTCCCCGGGCCCAGCGCCCGCCGTAAAGGTCGAAGAAAACCGCCAGGGATGGTTGTTCGGGGAGGGTGAAATTCCAGACCTCCAGGGCCAGGGCGATTTGTTTCAGGCGCCTTCCGCCGGCAAAAACCGCGATCGAGCCCCGGTAGGTTCCGGGCGGGGTTTCCGGAGGGACCCGGATGTCGATCCAGACCGGGAGGTTGCGCCCGGCTTCGAGCCGCAGGGGCAAACCGATTTCGCGGCTTTCCCCCTCGAGGTAGGGATCGAAAAAAGGCACCAGGGGATCGGGGTATTCCCCAGGTCCGGTCGAGCCCGCCCGGTCGGTGGGGGTCCTGACCCGGACATAGAGTTCCCGAAAAAGCCGGATTTCCCGGCCCGCCCGCAGCTCCGCTCTTCCCCCGGCGGAAAGAGGAGAGACTTCGACCCGGACGTCCTCCAGGTCCCGGGGGGAGTTGAGAATGAGTTGGAACGCGGCCCACTCGTTGCGGCCCGCCCGGACGGAGACGGCGCCCGTCTCTCCGTCCCAGTGGCGGTTGCGCAACTGAGGGGGGTCTCCGGGATAAACTTTTCGGTTCTCTCCGGTGGCCCAGATCGCGATCTGGGGGTGAAGTTGCCGTCCCGGCAGGCAGCCGCCGGCCAGGAGGCAAAGGACGATGATCAGAGCGGGGCCGATCAAGGCTTGTCCTCCGCCGGGGCGGGAGCGATCCGGACGCTGCCCAGGATACGGGCGATGCCGAGGAGATCGGGAAGATCCCCTTGAAAGAAGGCGATGTGTCCGGGGCCCGCGCCGGCCTGACCGAAGGCGGGATCGAAGGGGAACCACTCTCCCACCCAAATTTCGGCCCACTGGTGATAGTAAAAGAAGCCGTCGGGTCCGGCCGCCAGTCCGCAAACGAATCGAGCCGGGATGCCCAGGGACCGGGCCAGGGCGATCAGCGCCGTGGAGTGTCCCTTACAGTCCCCCCGGCCCGCCCGCAGGACCGAGAGGGCATCGGGGAGGCCGAGGACGAAATCTTTTTTCAGGTTCCGGTAGACCCAGTCATTCAAGGCTTCCGCCGCCGCCAGGCTGTCGGGGGCGTTTCCGCCGATTTTTCGGGCCAGATTCGCTATTTCCGGATCGGAAATCTGCAGAAAGGAGGTTCCCTCCAGCCAGGGGGCCATGCCCGGGTCCCCTACCGGGAACGGGACCGAACCGGCGGGTCTGGTCTGGCGCCGGAGGGTCAGGATGGCTCCTCCCGGCCGGGGGATTACTTCCTGTCCGGGGGAGGAGGGGATGCTGAAGTCCGGGGGGAGTCCCTCGATCAGCAGGCGCCGCCGTCCGATCTCAAGAGGGTCGGCCAGGAGCTCCGCCGGCTTGACCCGGGTGTGGCTGAGATAGTCCCAGCCTTCGCGAAAGGTTTTCGCGCTTTCCTCGCTCTCGGCCTGGAGCCGGAGAGCCCCGGCTAACTGGGTGGAAACGGTCCGCCCGTCTCGGGAAAAGACCGATTCCAGGGTGAGGCCGAATTTCTCCAGGCCCGTGGAAATCTCCCAGAAACGGGCGGGAATGCCCCCGGGGCAAGTTTCGCGCACGGCCGTCACCCGGGAGAGGGTCCGGACCGGCCCCCCGAGGTCAAGGTCGAAAATCAGGCCCTCGGTTTCGGTTCCTTCCGGGGCTGCTTCCCAAGCCAGGAGCCGCTCGGTCAAGGCATCCCGCAGGGATATCGGCGGCGACGGGACCAGCTTGCCCGTGCCGCCGTTCAGGACCTGGAAACCTTCGGGCACCCGTTTCCCGGTGGCTTCGTTCTTGCCCAGGGGGGACTCCAGGTTTCGCCGGAAGGAGGCCAGAAGCCCATCGGACCCGAAGGTGAATTCCTGGTCGAGTTTCATCTCCTGGAGTCCGCCGGGGAGGTCGGCCCGGTAGCGGACGCCGGAAAGGAGGGTATGGCCGCCTCCAGGCTCGGCCCGAAGTTCGCAGAAGCCGTAACCCGCTTTCTGCCCGAGCAAATAAACTCCGAACCACTCCCGCGCCAACCATTCCGGCGGTGGGAACCCTTCTTCTCCCGACGCTCCCGGAGAGAAACAAAGCAACAGGAGCTGAAACAAGATTAATTTATTCATCATCGCCCAACGGCCCGGTTTTCTTATATCTTATATGCGAGCGCGAGTTCGGGAGAAAGCAACTTTTCCTGCGGAAACGGTCATGAAGTTCATCTTCCTGAAACTGGTCGAGCCCCTGCTGATGCCGGTTCCCCTGTTTTTTTTCGGGCTGCTGGCGGGAATTCTCCTGCTCTGGCGCGGCAAGCGGCGCGCCGGTCTGGGCCTGACGGCTCTCGCGGCCATTTTCCTGTACCTGTTTTCGATCGACCCGGTAGCCTGTCTGCTCGCCCGCGGACTGGACGGCCGCTACCTCCACGCGGCGGTCCCCGCCGCCGCGGGACTTGACGCCATTGTCGTTCTGGCCGGGGGCGCCCACCGTGGGGGAGGGATTCTTCCTCCCGCCGAACTCGCGAGCGCGACCTGGCCCCGCTTCTGGCGGGGGGTGGAACTTTACCGGGAATTATCAGGAAAGGTTCCGATCGTTTACAGCGGGGGAAGCGGGAAACTCTTCGAGCCCGAGGTATTCGAGGCATCTCTGGCCCGGGAATACGCCTTGTCCCTGGGAATCCCGGAGGGCGATTTCCTGATCGAGGACGCTTCCCGCAACACCTACGAGAACGCCCGCCAAACCGCCCGATTGCTCTCCGTCCAGGTCCGGGGCCGTGCTCCCCGGGTGCTCCTGGTTACCTCCTCCATTCACCTCCGCCGGGCGCTGCTGGCTTTTTCGGGCGCCGGGATCGAGGTTTTCCCGGCCCCGGTCGACATTCAGTTCCGGAACTATCGTTTCGGTTTTGACAGTTTCGTTCCCGGCGTCGGCGCCCTGGCCTTGAGCACGCGCTGTCTGCACGAGTGGTTGGGAATCATCGGCTACCGCCTGCTTTCCTGGGCCTAAAGCATAGGGCATAGAGCATAGAGTTCATCATGCAGGGTTCAGGGTTCGGGGTTCAGGAAGCCGCGTAATCCGTAATCAGTGATCGGTAATCCGTCGGAACCCGGAAAACAGGAGTCAGGAGCGAAAACCCCGTAATCCGTAATCAGTGATCCGTAATCCGGCGCCTGAAATATTGGGAATCCAGA
>CAZIEA010000202.1:0-304 GCA_964538495.1 uncultured bacterium
TGCCCCCGGGCCGGGCGCCCGGCCCGGGGGCAGATCTCCTCGGCCACCCTTCCCACCGCCACCGCCGCCGCGCCCGGGAAAAGCCCGAAAAAATCCCGGAGCACGGGCAAGCTTTCCTCTAATTCCTCCCGGGCGGGCCGGCGGTTGGAAAGCATCCCCCGGCCCGAATGATACGGGTGGCAGGGAAAGGCGTTCCAGAGGACGAATTCTCCGGGCTCAAGGCCCGCCCCGAGCAGGGTCTTCCAGACGATGGTCCCGGTCGGCTCGGAAAAACCCAGGGGAGAAACCTCCGGGCGGGAAGTCC
>CAZIEA010000202.1:314-4431 GCA_964538495.1 uncultured bacterium
GGCGCGGGAGAAGTGAGCACGGCCGCGGCAGGGATCCCCTCGGGCTCCTTGCGCCCAAGCAGGATCCGCTCCGAGGTCATGGCGATCCCGCTGAAATGCCCCCCCTGGTAACCGAGGGCTTCGCCGACCAGGAGAAAACGCGCACAGCGGAGGCGGAGGCGGAGATAACCCTCGAGCTGAGCCCGGCGGATGAAGGGGCACTCGGGGCCGAGATCGTGATCCGGGTCGGTCTCCCGCCAGGGGTTGAAGACCCCCGGGCGGGCGGGGAAGCAGCCCAGCCCTTCCAGAAAGCTATCCAGTTGCCCTTTCATGCCAGAAGAGTTTATCATCCGCGTCTTTCTTAACCAAAGGATTGCCGGTGCCGGAACTGAAAAAACAAATCTTACTGCTCGACTTCGACGGGACCGTCACCGCCGAGGACGTTTTCGATTCCATCTTCGCCCGCTTCGGGGGAGAGGGCTGGCGGGAGGCCAACCGCTCCTACCACCGCGAGGAGATCTCGCTGGAGGAGGCCTACCGGCGGATGGCCGACACCTTCCGGGGGAGCCGGGAAGAATTGCTCGATTTCGTCGTCAAGACCGCCCGGCCCCGGGAAGGGTTCCGGGAACTCCTGGAAGCCCTTCCCCGTCTCGGGTTCCACGCCCGGATCGTCTCCAACGGCTTCGACCTTTACATCCTCCCGCTGCTGCGGGCCTGGGGCCACGATCCCCAGGCGCTGGAAATCACCTGCCACGGGGCGGAGATCGCCGGGGGGCGCTTCCGGGCGCTTTTCCGGCCCCACCCGGAACTTTCCAGCACCCGCTGCCTAATCGGGAAGGCCGAAATCGTAAAACGCTACCGGCGGAACGGTTGGTTCACCGCCTTCGCCGGGGACGGGCTGAGCGATTCCCACGCCCCCGCCGGCGCCTGGCCGAGTGCTGCCGCCGGGAAGGCACGCCCTATGTCCCCTTCGAGGACTTTTTCACCGTCCTGGACGCTCTCAGGCGCCGGGGGGGAGGGAACCCCTCCCCCGGCGCGCTTCCTGACCGGGCGGACCGGTAAGGCGGCCTTCAGTAACCGAGCGGGTAGGGATTGGTGACCGGCTCGTCGGTCGAGGTCCCGAAATAGACCGCGGGGCGGTTGCGGACCAGCCACTTGCCTTGGGAAGAGCGGAAGACCGCGATGTCGTCCGCCCCGTCCCCGTCGTAGTCGGCCGGGACCGGGATGTCCTGGGCGCCCCCGAAGTAGTAGGAAAGCCCGTCATAGAGCAGCCATTTACCCTGGGCGGAGCGGAAAACCGCGATATCGGCGACCCCGTCGCCGGTATAATCAGCCGGAACCGGCCGGTCCGAGGCATTCCCGAAGTAAACCGTCTGCCCGTTCCGGATCAGCCATTTCCCCTGGGAAGGGCGGAAAAGAGCGATGTCTTCGGTGCCGTTGCCGGTGTAGTCCGCGGGGACCGGAACATCGGCGGAGCTGCCGTAGTAAACCGCGCCGGCGTCCCGAACCAGCCATTTCCCGGCGGAGGGCCGGAAGACGGCCACATCGATCAGGCTGTCGCCGTTGTAGTCGGCCGGAACCGGGATATCGCCGGAACCGCCGAAATAAACCTGGGCGGCGCCGTCAATCAGCCACTTGCCGGCGGCGGGTCGGAAGAGGGCGATGTCCCAGGCCCGGTCGCCGTTGTAATCCTCCGGGACGGGAATGTCGGTCCCGGTCCCGAAATACCGGCGGGTCAGGTCCTTCACCAGCCAGAGCCCGGCGGCGGGTCGGAAGAGGGCGATGTCGGAGGTGCCGTCCCCGTTGTAATCGCCGACTACGGCGCGGCGGCCGGCGCTGAAAACGGCGGCAAAAGCATCGATCAGGATGCAGGTGTCCTGGTAAGGGTCCACCAGGGGAAACCCGACGAGGGAATCCGTGCGCCCGGCGATGTAGCAGGTGGTGTTAAGCACGTCGATCCCGTAAGCGCCCTCGTCCACATAACCGCCGTGGTAGGTGGAAAACCTCAATTCCCCGGCCTCGTTGAAGACGCTCAGGAAGGCGTCGCCGTTATACTGGACGACCGCCTGCTCGGAATACCCGGCGAAATTTTCCTGAACGGCCTGGGCCACCGGGAAATCGTCGGAGGTGGTCCCCCCCGCCACGAACATACGCCCGGAGCTGACGGCGACGGCCGCGGCCCGATCGCCCCTGAAACCGCCCAGAAAAGTCGAGTAGATCAGGCCGCCGGCGGAGTTGAACTCGCTGAGGAAAGCATCGTAGGCGCCGCCCCCGTAAACAGCCTGGGACGGACTGACCAGGGGAAAAGTGAGCTGGGAGGTCGTCCAGCCCGCGATATACATCCTCCCCGCCTCCACGGCCAGGCCGTTGGCCTCGTCGAAGGTATTGCCCCCCAGGAAGGTGGAATATACAAGGTTGCCGGAAGAGTTGAACTTGCTCAAGAAACAGTCCGGAGAAGGGTTGATCAGAATGCCGGCCAACTTGCCCTGGTAGGGGGACACCGTGGGGAAATTCTCCGAGGCGGTCAGCCCGGCCACGTAGATATAGCCCCCTTCCAGGGCCACGGCGTTGGCCCGGTCGAAGTCCTTTCCTCCCAGGTAGGTGGAAAAGGTCGGGGCGCCGGCGGAATTGAACCGGGCCACGAACCCGTCCCCGGAGATATCGGCCAGGGCGGCCTGGTAGGGAGAGGCGGTGGGAAGATCGGTGGACATGGTGAACCCGGCGATGCCGACAATGCCGGTTTCCACGGCCAGGCTCCGGGCCCCGTCCGGCCCGGCCCCGCCGAAGTAAGTGGAGTAGACCAGGTTCCCGGAAGAATCGAAGGTGCTTAAGAAAGCATCACCGGAAACATCCCCGTCGCTCTGCAGGGCGAAAGCGCCGCCGTGGAAAGAAGCCTGGAAGGGATTGACGGTGGGAAAATTTTCCGAGTTGGTGAAGCCGGCCACCACGATCCGGCCTTCCTCCATCGCCACCGCGTTGGCCTGATCGAGCTGGCTCCCCCCCAGCAGGGTGGAGAAGACCAGGGCCCCGGAACCGTCGAAACGGCTGACGAAGACATCCCCGTTGGGATCGCAGGACGCCTGCCAGGGGTTTACGGTGGGGAAGTTGTCGCTGGAGGTGCGGCCGGCAACGACAAACCCGCCGGCGCCGTCGGCGGCAATCCCGTAGCCGTAGTCGTTCAAGCGCCCGCCCAGATAAGTCGAATAATCCAGGCTGAAGGCGAGCTGGGCTTGGGCGGCGGAACCGCCCGCCAGCATCAGGACCGCCCAGGCGGCGCAAACAAGCAATTTGCTCATCCCTTCACCCTCCTTTTTCCCCCGGTTGAGAGGTCTAATTTCGACGCTCTCTCTCAAAGATTTCTTTCTTTTTTGATCCGCTCCCAGGCTTCCTGAATGCGGCGGAACTTGTCGACGGCGTGGTTCATCAACTCCTCGGGCAGGCCCTTGGCCCGGAGCCGGTCGGGGTGGAACTCCTTGACCAGGCGCCGGTAGTTGGCCCGAACGGTCTCATCGGAGTCGGCGGAAGAGGAATCCAGGACAGCGTAGTCGCCGCCGGAAGAGGTTCCGTATTCCCGCATCACCCGCCGGAAACCCGCCTCCCCCAGGCCGAAAATTTCCGCGGCCTCCCGGAGGTAGCGTTCCTCGGCGGGGTGAATAACCCCGTCGGCGGCGGCGATGGAACCCAGCAGATCGAGCAGACTGAGGCGGAGCTGGGGGGATTCCCGAAAAACCCGGGCGGTCTGCCGGGCCAGGTCGGCGAAGGTATAGGGACTGCGGCGGGCACCGTTGAAAATGTTCACCGCCATGGCCCGCTCGACCGGCCCCATCCCCTGCAGGCGGATGAACTCCTCCACCCGGTCCGTTTCGGAGCGCTGCACCTTGCCGTCGGCGACGGCCATTTTCCCCAGCATGGAAAAAACGGCGGTGAAGTAAACCGCCCGGGCCTGCTCGGCGCGATCGAGGTCCCGGGGCCGGGCTTGGGCGGAAGCGGAGGAGGCGGAATCGAAAAGCGATCCGATCCCCACCCCGAGCAAAGCCCCCAGCGGACCGCCGAGGGCGAAACCGACCATGCCCCCGGTGAGTTTTCCCATCCAGCCCATGCCGTCAAGCCCCCCGGGACCGGCCTCAGGCCCGGATCC
>CAZIEA010000203.1:0-2945 GCA_964538495.1 uncultured bacterium
GAGGCGGCGCTGGTCAGGCAGACCAGGTCCCCCTCCGCCTGCACGGGCAGGGGGTGGTGAGAGACCAGGATTATCTCGTAGCGTTCCCGGGCGAGGGTCTGGCGGCGCAGGGAATCCAGGCAGCGGGCGATGTTCTCCCTGCCCACCGGGACTATGACTGACACCTCGATCGTGGCCGTTTTCAATTCCATCGCCAGACCGCGCTAAAAAACCGGGGCTCCGGCCCGGGAAACCGGGCTGGAGCCCCGGCCCGGGCGCGGACGTCCCGGGAAATCTTCCGACTGAATCCTGCTATTGGCCCGACTGGCCGGCCTTCAGGTTCGCCAGCTCCTCCTCGAGAGCCGAAATTCGCCGTTCCTGTGCCTTTACCATCTCGACGAGATAGAAAGACAGCTTGGCCGTATCATACCCCTTGATGCCGCCGTCTTCCCGGTAGATTTCCGGGAGCACGTCCCGGACTTCCTCCGCGATGTAGCCGAAGTCCTTCTCCCCGCTGTCCCGCCAGACGAACGATTTCGGCTCCAGCAGCAGAATCCGTTCCGCCCGAAGATCGACCGGCTGGATCTCGTCCTTGTAGTCTACGGAAGAGGGGTTGGTGTTGGTCAAAACTCCGTTATTGCTGTAAACCGTGCCTTGGCTTGCCAGCGAATGCACCTTGACTCTCGCCGGGCTGGCAGAGCCGGTCTCGACGCTGAACGCCGGCTCAAGGGACTGGATAATTACAAATGACGCCTTGGTCGTGTCGGCGCCGGTGTAAATTTGCACGCCCGACGCGGCGCCCGATAGGTTGTCGATGTGCAACCGGCTGTTGCTGTCCATATACATCCCTTGGGCATAACTTCCGCCTCCATCCTCGAACAGGATGGCATCCATATTGGTAAGCCCGATGTCCCCGCCGACCACGTCCAGACGGTTCTGGGGATCCCAAGTCCCCAGGCCCAGGAAACCGTTGTTGCTGACCGTCAACTGGGTCTGCCCCAGGTAGTTGCGGACCTTGAAGAGGTTGGCCCCGGCGTTCCCCTCCACTTGCAGCCGGGAGATGGGGCTGGTGGTCCCGATCCCGACCTGGGAAAGCTGGTTGGAGTTGTAAAGCAGGTTGCCGCTCTGCGTCCACTGGGCCGCCGCCGGCTGGACCATCAGGACCAGCCCCGCCAAAACCACTGCCAATGCCAGATACACCTTCACGCCGCACCTCCCTTTCCCGGTTTCCCCGGGCAAAAAACCTTATTTGTTTAAGAGTCCTCTCTCAATCCCATCTATGCTAATAGTATAGTTCATCAGGCGATATTCAGGCAAATAGAAAACGCGACGGGAAAAGGCGGTTTCCCTTATGGCCTTCAGGGCCGGCCATGGTAAATAAGGCCGGTGTCGTAACGCTTCGCGCGGTAAGGGGGGGTATTCTTGAGGCCTTCAGCGACGATCCTGGCCGTACTTCTGGCTGCTCTCGCGCTCGGGACGGCTTACATCGCCGTCATTCCGCCCTGGCAGTCGCCCGACGAGCCGACCCATTTCGAGTATGCCCGGATCCTGGCCGACGGCGCCGGGCCCTGGGACCCGTCCCCCTCCCCGGACCTCCAGAGAGAGATCGTCTTCTCGCTCGACCGACACGGATACTGGCGGCACGTCGGCGTGGAGCCTCCCTCCCCGCTCCCGGGTTCGTTCCGGGACGCCCCGTTCCTCTCGGCCGCGCCCAGCCAGATCGGGAAAAACCCCCCTCTTTACTACTGGCTGGCATCCCTGGTCCTGAAATCGTCCCCGGCTTCCACCCTGGAAGGCGGCGTCTTCCGCCTGCGCGCCCTCTCGCTTTTCTTCTCCCTGCTCACGATCGCCGTGGTCTGGCTCTGCGCCCGGGAGGTTTTCGGGGCCGCCTCCCCCCTCTGCCCCGCCGCCGCCGCCGCCGCGGCGTTCCTGCCCCAGTTCATGGTAATCGGGACCTCGGTCAGCCCCGACCCCCTGATCAACCTCTTCGGGGCCGGCGCAATCTGGCTGGCCATCAGGTTCCAGCGAACGGGGTGGACCTTCCCCCGCCTTCTTCTTTTGGCCCTCTGGCAGGGAGCCGGACTCCTGGCCGGCTACAAACTCCTGATCGTCTGGGCCGCCCTCGGCGGGGGTTTGTTGCTCGGCCCTTTTTTCGCCGGAAACGGAATTTTTCCCATCCGGAGGTTTTTTATTCTCTCGAGCCTGGCCGCCGCGTTCCTCCTGACGGCTTATTCCGTTTTAGCTTGGCATTTCCCTCCCGTCACCAGGGTATTCGTAGTCCGACTCAACCTTCTCGCGGACACCATCGTCAATTTCTGCTCGGGACGGACAAACTTCCCGGAAGGTTACTGGAGCTGGTTCAACCGCGAGTTGTTCCGGAGTTTCTGGCTCAAGTACGGCTGGCTCCGTTACGAATTGCCTGCCGCCTACTACTCCGGCTTCATGGTCGCGACCCTGGGAGCCCTGGTCGGGCTGACGCTGTTCCTGGCCGGCCGGCCAAGGAGAAATCCCGGGCCGGCTTCCCGGGGCCGGGCAGCCGCGTTCAGCCTGATGGTTTATGCCGTCGTGGCGCTCGGGGGATACTATCTCTTCTGGGGGTTGAAACCGGAGGCTACCAGCACCCAGGGGCGACACCTTTTCCTGGTGATGCCGGCCTGGGCGATCCTGTTTGTTCTCGGCTGGCGCCAACTGCTCCCGGCCCGGGGGGAATGGGTTCTGGCCGCGACCGTCACCCTCGTTTTCCTAGCCCTGAACCTGGTCTCGCTCTTCGGTTACATCCTGCCCACGTTCTCCTGAAACAGCGGCCCACGCGGGGGCGAAAGTCAGGGGTTCAGTGCCTCCGGCGGGGCTTTCGGGATAAAGCCGAAGCCGTCCAGGCGCAGGCCGCCGTCGCCCGAGAGATTGACCGCCTCCAGGGCCGTGAAGGGGCCGGGAACGGGGAGGGGAATCTCGGAGCGGAAAAGGAC
>CAZIEA010000203.1:2958-4389 GCA_964538495.1 uncultured bacterium
GGGGCGGGAAATGCGGAAGCGGCCGGAATCTCCGCGCGGGCGGGACGGAAATCGCCCGTCTCCAGGCCGTAGCGCAGGGGGAAAGCGTGGCGTCCGCCGGCGGCCGTTTCCAGCACAATCTCCCCCACCGGCTGCCCGGGGCGGACGCTCCCCCGGGGACGAAAACCGGTGACCGCCAGCAGGACTCCGGCTTCCACCGGTTCCAGCTCGAGCCGGAGCCGGCCGCAGGGCCCCAGCCAGGTCTGCGCGGCCGTGAAAGCGGCGGCCCGGACGGGCCGGCTCTCCGGTCCCACCCAGCGCGGGGAAAGTTCAACCTTCGCGGCCGGGATCGCCTCGGCAAATCCCCGGGCCGGAAGCGGGAATTTCCCGGGCATTTCCAAAAAGCCCAGCCCCAGCTCGACCTCCCCGGGATTGACCTGGAGAGGCCATTCCCAACTCATCCGGATTTTGGCCAGGCTCCCGGGAGCGGGGACGGGGAATTCCTCCCCTCCCTGGCGCCAGGGATAGGGATCGCCGGGGCCGGAGAGGACCGCCAGGGGCAGGATCCGGGCGCCCTCCCCCCACCACCCCAGCAGGCACAGGTCCAGGGACGACTGTTGCCGGGTGGCGGCCGCGGGGGGAAATTCCCCCGTGCCCAGGAAGAGAAATTTCCCGCCCACCGGGACTCCGCTCTCCCGCGCCGGGAAAAAGGATTTCAGCTTCGTCAAGGCCGCCTCGCGCTCGGCGTCGTTGCCCAGACGGGAAAACCCCTCCAAGGCGATCCGGTTGGCCGGATCGAGCTCCAGGGCTTCCCGGTAAAGCTCGTCCGCGCCGGGGGCCCCCAGCTCTTCCCGGGCCCGGCCCCGGCGGGCCAGGGCGTCGGGCATGTCGGGCAGGAAGGCAAACTCGGAATCGGCCTCTGCGGAGCTTCCCCGGGCTTCCAGCGCCCTCCCCCGCCAGTAGCGAGCCCAGGGGTCCCCGGAAATCCCGCAAACCAGGAGCACCCCTTCCCAGTCCCCGAGCTGGGCCAGGAGCGCCGCCCGGGGCCCCGCCGGAGAAGAAGAAGCCCTGAGAAGCAGGGAAGCCTGCCGGTCCAGACCCAGGGAGAAATAATTCCCGGCCAGAGAGTCGAGGTCGCCGGGGGCGATCCCGGTCAGCTCCCGGCAGAGGCCGGGGCGATACCAGGCGGCCCGGGCGGCCAGGGCCGGAAGAGGTTTCTTCTCCCAGCCCCGGGCCGACCAGGCGCCCAGGGAATACCACCAGCAGAACCCGAGGACGTTGCGCAGGATCCCTACCGGGTTGAAGGGTCCGCCTCCCAGCAAGGGCGGAACGTAAACCAGCCGGTCCCAGGCCAGCAGGCCGGCCAGAACCAAGGAAAAAATCAGGATGACCTTTTTTCGGGGCGGGGGCTTCAACAGGGTTCAGGGTTCAGGGTTCAGGGTTCAGGACTTT
>CAZIEA010000204.1:0-4358 GCA_964538495.1 uncultured bacterium
GACGCCTCATTCACATGTAGACATGTAGGACATGTAGAAGGGTTCAGGGTTCAGGGTTCAGGCGCGAAAATCGGGGTCGGTATCGGTATCGCTATCGGGATCGGGCGCGCAAAGCATCACGCCAAGACGCAAAGACGCCAAGATTCGATCTTTCCACGTCATTGCCAGGAGGACCAAGCGAAGCGAGGTTTTCGGACTCTATGCTCTATGCCCTATGCTCTATGCTGGGATACGATCGCGTAATAATCTGTGTAAATCTGTGAAATCTGTGGAAAAAGAGGCAAGCAGCGGAATCAGAGTTAATCAGGTGCAAAAGTTCGTGAATCCTGAATCCTGACTCCTGTTTCCTGTCTCCTGGTTTTTTTACGGATTACGGATCACTGATTACGGATTACAAGGCCCGACAATGGATGGACAATGAAAATGCTGAAACGGAAAAACCAGACGGGATACTTCGGGGACTACGGGGGCCGCTTCGCGGCCGAGACCCTGCAGGCCCCGCTGCGGGAGCTGGATTCAGCCTACCGGGAGGCCCGGCGGGACAAATCATTCCGGGCCCAACTCGACAAGCTGCTGGCGGATTACGCGGGCCGGCCGACCCCGCTCTACGAGGCCCGCAACCTCCGCGGGCGCGGGGCGCGGATTTACCTAAAGCGCGAGGACCTCTGCCACACCGGCGCCCACAAGATCAACAACTGCCTGGGACAGGCGCTGCTCGCCCAAAAAATGGGCAAAAAGCGGGTAATCGCCGAAACCGGGGCCGGGCAGCACGGAGTGGCCGCCGCCACCGTCTGCGACTTGCTGGGCTTGAAGTGCGAGATCTTCATGGGCGCCCTCGACATCGAGCGACAATCCCTCAACGTCTTCCGGATGGAGCTGCTGGGCGCCCGGGTAATCCCGGTGGAGTCCGGGAGCCGCACCCTCAAGGACGCCTGCAGCGAGGCGCTCCGGGATTGGGCGGCCCGGGTCGAAGACACCTACTACCTGCTCGGGAGCGTGGTCGGGCCCCACCCTTACCCGGTCATGGTCCGGGATTTTCAGACCGTGATCGGACGCGAGACCAGATCCCAGTTCCTCCGCCGGGAAGGACGCCTGCCGGAGGCGCTGGTGGCCTGCGTGGGAGGAGGCTCCAACGCCATCGGGATGTTTTATCCCTTCCTCCGCGACGAAGTCCGGCTGGTGGGAGTGGAGGCGGGCGGAAGGGGAAAAGGCCCCGGGGAGCACGGCGCCTCCTTGCAGCGCGGGCGGCCCGGGGTCCTGCACGGGAGCTACAGCTACCTGCTCCAGGACCGGCGGGGACAGGTTCTCGACACCCACTCGGTCTCGGCCGGGCTCGATTACCCCGGGGTCGGCCCCGAACACTCCTTTCTCAAGGACTCGGGCCGGGCTCAGTACCTCGTGGCCTCCGACCGCGAGGCCCTGCGGGCCACGGTGGCCTTGAGCCGCCGGGAAGGGATCATCCCGGCCCTGGAGAGCGCCCACGCCCTGGCCGGAGCTTTCCAGATCGCCCCTTCCCTCCCCCCGGAAGCGGCGATCGTGGTCTGCCTTTCCGGCCGGGGAGACAAGGACCTCGGCATCCTCCAGCAGAGCGGAGTCCTCAGATAACCCAAGGCACCGCCGCATTCACATGTAGACATGTAGGACATGTAGAAGGGCAACTTCGAAACCGCGAATCTCGCGAATCCGCACAAATCTGAACTAAGATTACGCAGATTACCGCAGATTATTTTTTATCCACAGATTTCACAGATTAAACTTCAGGCTGCAGGCTGAAGACTGAAGGCTGAAGGAACTGCCGCCGCATTCACATGTAGGCATGTAGGGCATGTAGAAAATCTGCCTTTACGCTCCGATTACGACAACGATAACGACAACGAGAAGTAATCAGAGGAATCAGAGTTAATCAGGTGCAAAAGATCGCGAATCCTGAACCCTGAACCCTGTTTCCTGGTTTTTTTACGGAATACGGATCACTGATAACGGATTACGGGTTTCCCGGGACGCTGGCAATGAACCGGATCGAAGATAAATTCCAAAAGCTAAAAGCTCAAAAGCGCCAGGCCCTGATTGCCTACCTGACCCTGGGCTTCCCGGACCTGGAGACCAACCTAGCCCAGATCCGCCGGATGGACCGGCGGGGGGGGGGGCTGGTGGAGATCGGGATACCTTTCAGCGACCCCACCGCCGACGGGCCCGTGATCCAGGAATCCTCCCGCCGGTCCCTGGCGCGGGGGACCACCCTCTCCGACGCCTTTGCCCTGGCGGCGTCGGTCCGGAAAAACTCGGATATCCCGCTTCTCCTGATGGGTTACCTCAACCCGTTCCTGGCCGTCCCGGCGGCTTCCCTGGCCGCCGACATGGCCCGGGCCGGCCTGATCGTCCCCGACCTTCCCCCGGAGGAAGCAGGAAGGATCCGGGGGGAACTGAACCGGCGGGAGATCCGCTTGGTTTTCCTGGCGGCGCCTAACAGTCCCCCGGAGCGGATTCGCCTCATCGCCCGGAGTTCGGGGGGATTCGTCTATTGCGTCTCCCGCACCGGGGTGACCGGGGGAGGAACCGAGGCGGGAAAAGGGCTCGCCCGGATGGTCGGGCGAATCCGGCGCCATACCCGGACCCCGGTTTGTGTCGGCTTCGGGATCAGGAACCGCCGGCAGCTCGAGCGGATCTGGGAATTCGCCGACGGGGCCATCGTGGGCTCGGCCCTGATCGAGCCCTTCCTGGAGGAATCCTCGCCCCGGCGGGGCCTGGCCCGCTCCCTCGCTCTCCTGGACCTCCTCCTGGGCCGAGAGCCTTGAAGCGCGCCTTTTTTACCACAGAGCGCACAGAGAAAAAACTTCAGGCCACAGAGAGATTTTTTGCACCTGATTAACTCTGATTTCTCTGTTTTGGAGCATAGAGCATAGGGCATAGAGCATAGAGTCCGAAAACCAGGAGACAGGAAACAGAAAACCCCGTAATCCGTAATCAGTAATCCGTAATCCGGCGCCTGAATTCGTGTAATTCGCGTAATTCGTAGTTCAATCCCCGGGCTTCGTCCCCTTCGGGGCCTCGCAATGACGTGGAAAGATCGAATCTTGGCGTCTTGGCGCCTTTGCGTGATGAAAGCGGCCTTACCTTCAGCCTTCAGTCTTCAGCCTTCAGCCTGTCTTTATAATCCGTGAAATCTGTGGACGAATCAGGTTTCTTGGCGTGATGCTTTGCGCACCCGATCCCGATAGCGATACCGATACCGACCCCGATTCGCCCCCTGAACCCTTCTACCTGCTCTACATGTGAATAAGCTCGCGCTTCAGTCTCCAGGCTTCGCGGGGCCCTTGATGTTGTCGCGCAGGCGGCGCAGGAGCTTGGTCAGCACCTCGTAGTCCCGACCCCGGATGATGTGGGTGAGGAAGGCGAGCTGCTGGGCGATCCTTTCGATCTGCCCCAGCGCCCCCGGAGAGAAAAGCACCTCGGCCAGGAGGTAGTCGTCCTCGCTGAGCAGACCCTGGGCGATCTCCTTGTGTTTCTTGAAGGTGGTGCCGGGGGCTTCCTGATCCTTGAGACAGGCGGCGAAGGTGATGCTGGCGGCGAAAGGAGTGGCTAGGGAGTAGGCGATGGTCTCGTCGTGTTCCTGGAAACCGTACTCGAAAATCTTTAACCCCAGGGAGCGGTAGAAGTCCCGGAAGAACTCCTTTCCCTGTTCGCAGGACTCGGTGATGATGATGGCGCTCTCGTCCCGGAGGTGGTCGATGTCGGCGAAGGTGGGCCCGAACATGGGGTGGGTGGAGACGAAGGGCCGGCCGAGTTGGCGGTAGTACTCCCCCAACCCGGCCTTGACCGAGGCGATGTCGGCCAGGATGCAGTTCGGGCTCAGGTTCAGCACCATGCCCTCGAAGGCGGCCCGGGTGTGCCGGAGGCTGACCGCATTGATGGCCAGCTCCGGGGAAAAACCCTGGATCCGGTCGAGCCCGGCCAGGACCTCCACTCCCCGGAGCTCCTCCAGTTTCCCGGGGTCGAGATCGTAAACCGCAACTTCGTGCTTCCGGGAAAGAGTCCTCCTCAGCCAGGAACCCATGTGCCCCATCCCGTTGATGAATATCCTCACCTATCTCTCCCCGTTGTTATCGTTGTCGTTATCGTGTTTCGGCATAGAGACCGAAAATCAGGATACCGGTGTCAGGAAAGCCAACGTAAGCCGTGATCAGTAATCAGTAATCCGTCGCCTTGATTCGTGGGGATTCGCGAGATTCGCGGTTAATAGGTGCGGCAGTTCCTTCAGCCTTCAGCCTGCTTTCACCCGATCCCGATAGTGATACCGATACCGACCCCGATTCGCCCCTGAACCCTTCTACATGACCTACATGTCTACATGTGAATAG
>CAZIEA010000205.1:0-4308 GCA_964538495.1 uncultured bacterium
GCTGCGGCCTGACAGAATCGAATTTGTGGCGGCGGGGACTATCGGGGAGGGGGATGGGCTGGGCGTGGTTCCGATCAGCACGCAACCCTGGAGGCTTTCATAATCCGACCCGAGGGTCATGTGATCGACTTCCGTTACGTACCGGGTCGGGTCGCCGCCGACGTCGGTCTGGAACATCCAGATCCGGTTGCGTTGGCCGGCGTCTGAAGAATTCTGGCCGGTGGTGCCCCAGAGAGTGTCGTTGCAGTCGAAGGTGAGCCCCTCCATATCCTCGACGTCCTCCGAGTCGTCGTCGCGGCGCAGGCGCCCTACGTCGGTGGTGCTCCCATCGGTCTTATCGATGATGATCAGACGGTCCTCTGTCCCGCTGTTGTTATTGATGGCATACATCGTTCCGTCCGCGCGGATGGCGATGTCGTCGATGTCGTGCAGCGTCGGTCCTTGGCCCTCGATCACCAGATAGTCGGTGTTGGCTCCCCAGGCGGAGTCGACGTGGGCGCCGGTGATGGGGTTGATCTGGATCAGGAGATCCGCCGGGCTCCCCCCCCCCTCTCTCCGGACGGTCCCGTACAAGATCACGGGGTCGGTGCTCGAATCGAAGTCAACCCCATCAACGTCATCGAAGGTTATCGGCCCGAGTGCCCCGGTCCCGGTCCCGTAAAAGGAAGACAGGGTGGAGGCAACCCCGGTGGTCTTGTTGATGCGGTAGAGGCGAGCGGCGGTGCTTCCGTACATGGTCTGGGTATTGAAGCTGCCGCCGGGATAGGTGGTCATCCCTTCCATGGAGGAGGTTCCGGTCCCGGTCCCGATCGCGATCTCGCTGCCGGGGGTGGTGACGTCGATCAGCGTCAGCAGGTCGTTGCCGGGAGGCGTCCCCCCGGAGTCGGCCACCAGGTAGAAATACTGATTCTGGGCCGGGGCGGACATGGACAGGTTCAGAAAAGTCAGGCAAAATAAAATCAGGAGGGCCGGTTTCCTCATGGTGATGCTCCCTGGAAACGCAAGGGCTTGGCAACTCATGCGCACACCTCCCGCATGGCGGTTAGAAGGTTTTTGGGCTGACGGTTTTTTCCGGAAAAGAGGAATAAAGATTTTCATTGCTGCTCCTCCCTGAATTTGCCGCCATTATCGGGGGAAAGACATCCCGAAGCCAATGACCGGAAACCCCCAATAATTGACTTTATTCCCCTTGTCCGGCCGGAATAGTGCAAATGGACCGGGGAAAATCTCCGCGGGCTCTACCGCATCCTGGTTGCGTTTTCATTACCATATTTGGGCGGGGTAATCCCCGGCTATGGGGTTTAACCCTACCCTGGGGGACGGGGCGCCAGGCCCGCGGAGGGATTTTTCCGCCGCTTCCGGACATCTGAGCGGAAATTCCGAAGCGATTTATTTTCTGCCCGCGGCAGGGGGGGATACTGGCGCCAAAGGTGGCAGGGAAGATTAGGGCCTGATTGGCCCTATTTTTTCGCCATTTTTTCCCCGGTTTTGGGCCAAAATGCCGGGGACGGGTTCTTTTCCCGGCAGGCGGCAATTCGCAATATCCTGCGGGATAGGCAGTTCCGGAGTTCTGGCGATTTTTAAGAGTATTGGCGTGGAAATTGCTCATGAAAGGGGTAAGGGACTCCAAACCTACAAGGAGGCGGCGATGAGAGTGAAGGTTTTGGCGATCACGGTGATGGTGATGCTTGCCGTTTTGGTTCCGTCGGTCCGGGCGGCCATTTCCACCTACTTCAACAACCCGCCGAGCTCCAATTACATCGACACCAGGGTTTGCGAGCTCATTAACTCGGCCGCGAGCTATTGCTACGTGGCCATTTACGGGATGAACCATTCCCCGATCGTCAACGCCCTGATCGCCGCCAAGCAGCGGGGGGTGGATGTCCGGATCGTGACCGATACGGATTACCGCTACAAGGCCGGCTACGTGGCTTCCTACGATCTGCTGGCCAGCTACGGCATCCCCATCGTCTGCGACGGCCGCTCCGCCCTGATGCACAACAAGTTCATCGTCGTGGACGGAACCAAGGTGCTGACCGGTTCCTACAACTTCACCACCGACCAGACCACCGCGGACAAGAACAACATCATCATCTTCAGCGGCACTTCCACCCTTGCCACCCGCTTCAAGGACGAGTTCCTCCAGATGTACGCCGGGAAGTTCGGAACCAGCAAGGTGGACAAGTCCGGCACCAACACGGTGGACGGCTCGACCATTTACACCTATTTCTCGCCCAAGAAGGCCGTGCGCGACGCCGTCAAGACCCAGATCGCCACCGCGGGCACCAGCATCTACTTCAACATCTTCACCTTCACCGACACGGGGATCCAGGACGCCCTGATCGCCCGCAAGGCCGCCGGGAAAACGGTTCAGGGGACCTTCGACAATTGGCAGGCGGGGACCACGTTCACCAATCTCAGGAATGCGGGCTGCGCGGTCCGCAAGGACACCTACGCCGGCCTCCTGCACGACAAGTATATGGCCATCGACGCTGGGACCACCAGCGGCCCGCGCGTGATCACCGGCTCCTTCAACTGGACCGCGGCCGCCGATACCGACAACGACGAGAATTGCATGAGCATCCTCAATGCCACCGTCGCCAACGCCTACAAGGCCGACGCCATTTACGTTTACACCTACAAGTCCACGTATTGAGGCAGAGGGTGTAGTTGTCCGGTAAAGCCACAAAGGGGAGAGCAGCGCCGGTTGCGGCGCTGCTCTCTCTTTTCATTTTGCTTTCGGCCTGCTCCCGGGAAAGGACATGGGAATTTTACCTGGAGGACGCTTCTGGGAATAAGGTCAACCTGTTCCTGTCTTCCGGCCAGTCCGCGCGGGCGGTTTACCGCCAGGACGTTCTTTTCCAGGACGCGATCGCCTTCCAGTTCTTTTTCCGGGACGAGGCCGGGGGCTGGAAACTGATCTCGCTCGTCCTCGAGAAGCCCAAGAACCCGGCGCCGGAGGTTGTCTGCGACCTTCACGCTCAGGAGCTCCCCCCGGGGAGCTACCGGGTGGTCCTGTTCCGGAACGACGAGGAACTGTCGGAGCTGGTTTTCTCCATCGTCCCCCCGCTGGCCGCCCCGGGATCCGCGCCCGCGGTGACCCCCCGCGGCGGTTGACGGGAACCGGGCGGCCGGGGAAAATGAAAAACAGGGCAAAACAGGTCGCGCGCCCGCGCGAACCGGAGGCGGCAATGAAAATAATGACCTCTTTGGCGGCGGTTCTCTTTTTCGCCGGTTGGGCGGCGGTCTCGCCTGTCGCCGCGCAGGCGGTTCCCGCGGAGTCCACGGCGGAGGAGTACTTCCCGCCGGAGGAATCCCCGGAGGACGTTCAACTCGCCCCCCTGGCGGAAGCCGCCACCGAAACGGAACCCGAGGTACTCGACCCGGGCGCGTGGGACCTGAGCCCGGGGACCGAGATTCTGGTCCCGGACAAGGGGGACGGATACTGGTACCCGGCTTCCATCGTGGACGGGTCCGCGGGGATGTTCAGCGTCCGCTATTTCGACCCGGGAAAGCCGGACGAATTCCTGGCCCGCGAAGATTTTCGCGTTCAGGCGCTCACGGAGGGGGTGAAGGTCAAGATCCGCGCCGAGGGGGATGAGCTGATTGAGGGCGTGATCGTTTCCCGCCAGGGCCGGGATTGCTCGGTCGCCTTGAAGGCGGACGGGAGCGTAAGGGATGTCGCCTGCGGGGAAATCGTTATCGGCTCCCCCTGAGCCTCCTTTGCCCCGGACGTTTTTCGGTTCGATCTCGATGCCCGCGCCGCTTCCTTCCCCGGAAATCCCCCGCCGGGCGCGTTTTGCCCTCGCCGGCGTTCTGCTCGCCGGCGCGCTCCTGCGCGTTCTCTACCTCGGCGAGATCGCCGCCCGGCCCGAGTTCTTCCAGCCCACCGTCGACGCCTCCTATCACGACTACTGGGCCAACGGGATCGCCACGGGCGACTGGCGCGTCCCGGGGGACGAGGCGGACCCCCAGATCCGGACCCGGCCCTTTTTTCGCCCCCCCGGCTACGCCTACTGGCTTGCCTTCGTCTACCGTCTTTTCGGCCGGGGATATCTCGCCCCCCGCATTCTGCAGATGCTGATCGGCCTGGCGGCGGCCGTATTCGCATTCCTCTTCGCGCGCCGCCCCTTCGGCGCGGCGGTGGGGGTGGCGTATGCCGGGCTGATGGCGCTGTACTGGATCTTTATTTACTACGAAGGGGAACTGCTCGGAACCTCGATCGAGGCTTTCCTCTGCGTGTTTCTTTTCTGGCTGCTGGCCCGCGGGCGGGAAGAAGCCGGCCTGCCCCGGGGCCTGGCCGTGGGG
>CAZIEA010000206.1:0-4294 GCA_964538495.1 uncultured bacterium
AGCCGAGCCGGGGGGAGCGGATCCTCCCCTGCACCACCGCCTCCATCCCTTCGGACAGAAGGCTCACCGGGGTGGTCCACCTCCGGTCCAGGTAAGCCCGCGGGAAGTAATGGATCAGCTCCCCGAGCGTGTTCAACCCCGCCCGGGCCAGGGTTTCGGCCCGCCGGGGGCCGATCCCCGCCAGCGTTATCAGGGGGCTTGCCTCCGATACCGGAGACGGCGATTTCCCGGGATGAGGCATAGAGGGTTCAGGGTTCAGGGTTCAGGGTTCAGGGAATCACGTGATCCGTAATCAGTAATCCGTAATCCGACCTCTGAAGTATCCGGAAGCCAGAAGGGAAGAATTCAGAAGCAAAATTCGAAATTCGAAGTCAGAAATCCGAAACAAATCTCAAATTCGAATTTACCAAACTCGCTTGGCAGATTTTGCGGTTTCGAATTTCGGGGATTCGAATTTCGAATTTATCTACATGTCCTACATGCCTACATGTGAATGAGGCGGCAGTTCCTTCAGCCTTCAGCCTGCTTCTTTCACCATGAAGGACATGAAGAGCATGAAGAAAAATCTGTGATAATCTGTGAAATCTGTGGAAAAAAATCCGCGGTAATCTGCGTAATCTTAGTTTCAATTGGCGGAGATTCGCGAAATTCGCGGTTAATCCGTGCGAATCCGTAAAATCCAAGTTTCCTGTTTGACAGGGTCCGGGGTCTGTGTTAAAAACGCTCACTTCAATTTACCAGAAACTTAAGAAACGAGGTAACCCGACATGTCCAAGGTCTGCGCGATTTGCGGAAAACATCCCCTGGCCGGGCGGAGCATCACCCGCAAAGGCCAGGCCAAGAAAAAAGGGGGGGTGGGAAAGCACATCACCGGCGTCTCCAAGCGCGTCTTCTACCCCAACCTCCAGAGAGTCAGGGCGGTGATCGCGGGCGAGGTGAAATCCGTCCGGGTCTGCACCGGCTGTTTGAAGGCCGGAAAAATCATCAAACCCTGAAGAAGCCGAAATCGCCGGGAGAATAACCGGCGCCGAAAAGAAAAAGGGCTCCCGCGCGGGAGCCCTTTTTCTATTTGCACGCCTTTCCCTCAAGCGCTCTTGGAAATCCCCTTTTTGCCCAGCAGGAGAAAGGGGCTGGCGATGAAAATCGAGGAGTAGGTCCCCACCACCACCCCCACCAGGAGGGCGAAGGCGAAATCCGCGATCACCGCCCCTCCGAAGAGGAAGAGAAAGAAGACCACGATCAGGGTGGTCAGGGAGGTGAGCAGGGTCCGGCTCATGACGTCGTTGATGCTGGAATTGATCACCTTCTCAAGGGGCTCGCCCCGCATCAGCTTCATGTTTTCCCGGATCCGATCGAAAATCACGATGGTGTCGTTGAGCGAATAGCCCACGATGGTGAGCAGGGCCGCGATCAGGGGGACGCTGAACTCCCTGAGCGGCATCACGAAAAACCCGGCCAGGAACCCTACGGTGATGACCACGTCGTGGATCAGGGCCAGGACCGCGCCCAGGGCGAACTTGATGTCCTTGAAGCGGTACCAGATGTAAATCCCGATGGCGCCGAGGGAGAGCAGGACCGCCCCCACGGCCTGGATGCGCAGCCGCCGGCCCACCTTGGGCCCGACCATCTCGGTGCGCTGTTCGTAAATGCTTTCGTCGATCGCCTCGGCGAGGAGTTCCCGGAGGGCGGCGTCGATGGCGGAAGCGTCTTCGCCCGAAGCCCGGATGATCACGCCCCGGCCCTCTTCGTAGCTCTGGACGGAAGCGTCCCCCAGGCCGATCCCCTTGAGGATATCCCTGATCTCCCCGGCCGCCACCGGCCGGCTGAACTCGCGCTGGACCAGGATGCCCCCGCTGAAATCGATCCCGAAGTTCCTCTCCCCGTTGCGGATGAAGGCGGCGATCCCCAGCACCATCAGGGAGCCGGAGAGGACGAAGGCCGCCCGGCGTTTACCCGTGAAGTCGAAGTTGGGGCGGCGCAGATAGGTAGGCATCCGCAGGCTCTTGAACCGGGGGCTCAGGCAGAAAAGGTCGAAAACGGTCCGGGTGACGACCAGGGCCGTGAACATGCTGGTCAGGATCCCGATGGTCAGGGTCAGGGCAAAGCCCTTGATCGGTCCGGCCGTGGGAAGAAAATCTAACCCCAGCGGGTTGAGCAGGACCAGGGCGGCGATCAGGGTAGTAAGGTTGGCGTCCACGATGGTCAGGAACGCCTTCTGGTAGCCGGCGGCGATCGCCCGGCGGATCGTCTTCCCTCCCTGGAGTTCCTCCCGGATCCGCTCGAAGATCAGGACATTGGCGTCCACCGACATCCCGATGGTCAGGATGATCCCGGCGATCCCGGGCAGGGTCAGGGTGGCCTTGAATCCGGTGAAGAGGGCCGGGAGCAGGCACAACCCGCCCACGATCAGGAGGAGGTTGAGGCAGAGGGCGAAGTCGGCAACCAGGCCGGCCAGGAGATAATAGCCCGCCATGAAGACGACGACCACGATCAGGCCCAAGAGCGCGGCCTTGATCCCCTTGCGGATGGAGTCCTCCCCCAGGGAAGGCCCCACCGAGCGCTGTTCCTTGACCATCAGGGGGGCCGGGTAAGCCCCGGCCGAGAGCTGGCTGGCCAGGAGCCTGGCCTCTTCCAACCCGAAGCTGCCCTCGATGTAGCCCTCGCCCCGGGGAATATGGGTCCGGATCAGGGGGGCGGAAAGCACCTTGCCGTCCAGGAGGATGGCCAGGCGGCGGCCGGGGGGATTGTCCTCGGCGTTGTGCTGCTTGGTCAGGCTGGAAAAAAGCCGCCCTCCCTTGCTGTCGAACTTAAAACGGACAATGGGCTCGCGGGTGTTGGGGTTGCTGTCGAAATAGGCGGCGTCCAGGGTGTCGCCGGTCAGTTCCGCCTTCTCCCGGACCAGCAGTTTCTCCGACTTTTCCTGGCCGTCCCGGCCGGTCCCCAGGTAGGTCTTGAGCTCGAACCCAGCGGGCGCCTCGCCCGTTTCCAGGGCTTTCGCCAGACGCTCCTCGCTGTCGTCCACCAGGCGGAATTCCAGGAAGGCCTCCCCCTGGATCAGTTCCATGATCTGGCGGGGATCGCTCACCCCGGGCATCTGGATCAGAAGTTCGTTGTCCCCCTGCACCTGAATCTCAGGCTCGGAGACCCCGAACTGGTCCACCCGGTTGCGGAGAATGTCCAGGGAGCCGCCGTGGGCCAATTCAAGCTCGCGGGTGAAAAAACCGAAAATCTCCTCGTTGCTGTCGGGGACGTCGTCGCCCTCCAGTCCGTACTTCTCGGTGTAATAGGGGGCGTAATACTTGACCAGGTCGAACTGCCGCTCCCCGGCCTCGGCCTTGAGGACGTCGAGGGGAAGCCGGGCCCCGGTGCGCGATTTCTCCTTAACGTCGGCGATAAACTCCTTGAAAGCCTCGTCGGGATTGACAGCCCCCTTGCGGATGAACTCGATCTCATCGATGGAAAGGATGACGTGGATGCCCCCCTGGAGGTCGAGCCCGAGGTTGAGCCGGCCGGCAATCCCCTTGCCGAGCCGGCGCAGGACCGCGTGGTTGTCCTCGTATCCCGGGAAATAGCGGGTCAGGTCGATTTCCCGGGCCGCCACCTCCGCCTCCAGCACCTGGATGGCGGAAACCGGGACTTTTTTGCCGACCGCGGCGGTCTCCGCCTCTTGGAGGGCCTGGAGCAAGCCCGTGAAGGCTTCGTCCTGGTTGGCGGCGTTTCGGGCGAGATATTCGCGCAGGCTGGTCTCGGTCAGGGGAAAGGAGACCCAGGCAAAAAGGGCCACCAGGCCCGCGATCAGGAGCAATCTCCACTTCAGGTTCTTGTCCATCTGCAGGTGTCCGATCTTTAAGGAGTTTTATTCCCCGGCGGATTTCTCCAGAACCCGGGTGACGCTGGAACGGTTGATCTCAACCTTGACGTTGTCGGCGATCTTGACGATCACCGTCTCGTCCTTGAGACTACTGATCACCCCGTGCATCCCGCCCGAGGTGATGACCTTGTCCCCTTTCTGCAGCTCGGAAATCAGTTTCTGGTGTTCCTTCTGTTTCTTCTGCTGGGGCCGGATCATGATGAAATAAAGGATGGCAAAAATCAGGATGATGGGCAAAAACCCCATCACCCCGCCGCCGCCCTGCCCCTCGGCGCCGGAGGGGCAGCCGAACCCGCCCCCACCGCCGCCCTGCCCCCCCGGGGGGGCCATCGCGATCGGGATGTATTCCATTTTCTCTCCTCCTCTCAAGTGAACTGCCTTCTACTTCTTCTTCACAGATTTCACAGATTCGTTCCCAAGGCC
>CAZIEA010000207.1:0-2421 GCA_964538495.1 uncultured bacterium
GGCGGGGTTCTCTCGCAGTGTCTGGACGGGGCGGGGGCCACCCACTGGGTAATGAAGGCCGAAGTCCTGTTATACTGGATTTTCCTGATTCCGTCGGCTTACTTGGCCACGGTGGTGACCGGCTGGGGCCTGGTGGGGAGTTGGGCGGCTTTCGGGGCGATGTCGGCTCTTTATGCCTTCACCATGGCCCTGAAATTCGCCGGCTATCGCGGAACGGGCGCCTCCTGGGCGGAGATCAAGGCCTGAAGGGCCGTCCCGGCGGCGTGAATAAATCGCGGGCCGCAGCGTCCAATTTGACGAAAACCGGGTTTTTCACCCGGCCGGGACTAACCTGGCAACAAGAACGAGGAGGGAGCAGATGAGAGCGATGGGTCTGATTTGGGCGCTCCTGCTGGGAGCGCTCCTGATATCGGTCCCCGGGGTGTCGGGGGCGGAAGAGCTGGCCGTGGCCGTGTTCGCCCGCAACCGGGCCGACGGCCTCGACGGGCAAGTGGATAGTTTTTCCGGTCTTTTGGAAGCCCGGCTGGTCGGCGCCGGCTACCGGGTGATCACCAGCTCGGAGGTGATCGAGCGCTTTCGCTCCGGGAGCGATCCCGAACTGGCGGAGGCCCTGGCCGTCTTGAAAGGCGAAAAAGACGATACCGGCGTCCCCGATGCTTCCATCCTGCGCCTGGGGCAGATGATGGGCGCCGACCTGATCGCGGTCGCCACCCTCGACACTCTGGGGCGGAGGCGGACCCGGGCGGCGGCTTTCGGGGTGACCAACGAGGTGACCGAGTACACGCTGCGGGCCTCCCTCAAAGTGCTGGACGCCGCGGGGGGGGGCGCGGCCTGGGGCGACTCGGTCACGGTCTCGGAAAAGATTCCGGGGCTGGACGGCCTCGAGGTCGAGCAGACCCCCGAGACTTTCAATTCCCTGCTCGACACCGCCGCCGCGGAACTGGCCCGGTCCATGAAAGGCCAGGCGGAAAAACTGGCCTCCGCGGTTTCCGCCCGGCCCGGGCAGGTTCCTTTCGAGGTTTCCGCGGGCGGGGTGGACGGGGCCACGGTCGAACTGGACGGGTTGGCCATCGGTTCCACGGGAACGGCGGCCACGCGGTTTTACGCCGCCCCCGGCATTCACACCATCCGGATCACGCGGGAGTGGTTCCAGCCCTGGGAAAGGCGGATCAACATTTATCCCGACCAGAAGCTGGCGGTGGCGATGGAACTCTCCGCCGACGGCCTGGCCAAGTACAAGGACCTGGAAGGCTTCAAGACGGCCATGGCTATCGCCCGCGAGCAGAGCGAGGCCGACGCTTACGCCAAGAAGCAGCTTGCCGACGGGGAGAAGAAGCGCCTGGAGGAGAGCTACGAGCGGATCGACACGTCCAAAGCCGAGGTTTACGCCCCGGTGGAGGAGAAAAACATGATGATCGATTCCCAGAAAACCGGAGGGACCCGATGAAAAAGACTTTTCTGACGGGGATAGCGCTTCTGGCTCTGGCGGCGGCCCTGACCGCGCCCGGGAAGGCCGCGGACGAACCGGCCAAGGGGGGCAAGGACACCATCTTCATCGGCCGGGTCAAGGTGCAGCCCTCGGTGGCGGCCCTGGCCCGGGAGGAGGGTTTCGATCTCCAAGTCAACCGGGTGGCCGAGTCCCTGGAGACCCAGTTTATCAACGCCGTCAACGCCACCCGGGTTTTCCAACTCGTGGACCGCAAAAGGGTGGCCGAGATCCAGGAGGAACAGGCCTTCGGCCAGGTCGCGGTCGGGCAGGGGGCGGCCCAGGTCCTGCAGATGACCGGGGCCAAATACGCCTTCTTTCCCGAGATCGACGGTTTCGAAGTCCGGACCCGCAAGGACGCCTACCAGGCGGTCGGCCGGGAATCGGTGACCCGGGAGTACTACCTCTCGGCCCTGGTCCAGGTGGTCAACACCACCACCGGCGAGGTTCTGACGGATTCTCCGACCTTCCGGATCAGCAAGGTCGATACCACCGGAATGGCCGCGCCCGGGCAGGCCGGCGCCCGCGACCGGGTGCTGGTCGAGATGGCGAGCGAGGCCGCCGACCGCCTGAGCCGGGACGTGGTGGGTCTGCTGCGCCCGGCCCGGGTGCTCAAGGTGACCCAGTTGGGCGAAGGCAAGGTCCAGATGCTCATTAACCGCGGGTCCCAGGGCGGGTTCGAGCCCGGGGGGATGGTCACGGTCTTCCACTTCGAGGAAGTCAAGGACGCCGACACCGGCGAGGTTTACCGGGACAAGACCCCGCTTTGCCGGGCCAAGATCGTCCACGGCGACGCCAAGCAGAGCACGGCCCTTTCTCTCGGGGAGGACCTGGGCGTGACCGAGGGCTGCATCGTGGAGTTGGACGCCGCGGAAGCTGCCGCCGTCGAGGTTCCCCGGACCACCTGGTCGGGCGGGGAGGAAAAGTCCGGGACC
>CAZIEA010000207.1:2431-4101 GCA_964538495.1 uncultured bacterium
TCGCCCCGGGCAAGGTCAGCCCCGACACCCCGGGCTCCGGCGCGGCGCCCCTGAAGTGGTGACATGAATCCGCAGTCAAACAGGAGGTGCGGGATGAAAAGAAGTCTTTACCTGGTTTTGGCGCTGCCGCTGGCTGCGCTGATCGCGGCGGGGTGTTCCTCGACCGCCGGGATCGAAGGCTCGGTGAGCGCCACCGAGGTGGCCCCCGGGGTCTACGAATACAGCGAGTACGTGGTGGTCAACAACCCATCGCTGGCCGACGACATCCAGATCGTCAAGCTCTACACCGATTTCGTGGGCGACCTGATGCGGGCCACGGTGACTCTGGTCTCCAAGGATTCCGACACCCAGAGCGTCAAGTACAGCTTCGGTTGGTACGACGAGCAGGGGGTGGAGCTGGACATGGCCGCCCGGCCCTGGCTTTCGCTGGTCCTCTACGGCAATGAGACCAAGACCGTCCAGGGGATCGCCCCCAACCCGAGCGCGAAAAAGTTCAAGATCAAACTCAGAACCGAGTAAAGGGAGGGGAGAATGAAGCAGAAGATTCTTTTTTGCGCGGGCCTTTCGCTCGCGACCCTGCTGGCCGCGGCCGGCTGCAGCACCACCTACGAGTACGGCGACGCCGGCAACGTCCCGGTCTATGACACGGACTTCGGGGCCACCGATCTCCAGGCCATCGCCGACCAGATGGTGACCTCCCTGCTCACCTTCCCGCCCGTGGTCGAGGTCACCAGCCAGCGCCGCCCGGTCATCGTGGTCGAGAAAGTGAAGAACAAGACTTCCCAGCACATCGACACCGAGTCCATTACCGACTCCATCCGGACCAAGCTGCTGCGCTCGGGCAAGTTCCGCTTTCTGGACAAGAGCACCGACGAGGCGACCATCGACGAGATCCGGCGGCAGCAGGAGCAGGGCCTGACCCGGCAGGACGCCGCGGCCCAGTTCGGAACCCAGGAAGCCGCCGAGTTCCAGCTCACCGCCAACCTCTCCGAGATCGAGCAGAAGAAGGAGGAGTTCTGGAACAAGAAGACGGCGGTTTATTACAAGTTCACCATGAACCTGAAAAACCTGAGGACCGGAATCCTCGAATGGTCCGACGAGAAAGAGATCAGCAAGCTCGAAAAGGACCCGAGGTTCGGTTACTGATCATGAAAAAAATCCTTCTATACGCCGGTCTGCTCGCGGTTCTGGCCTGGGTCCTGCCTTCCCCGGGCGCGGCCCAGACCCTGCCGCCCTCGGGTTTCAGCCTGGGGGCCTTCTACGACTACCGGGTGGAGAACGAGATCGCCGGGGAAAACCTGGCCTTCCACCAGTACGGGGGCCGGATCAGCTTCCGGGACAAGAGATGGATCGAGCTTTTCGTGGACCTGGGGGCCGAGACTATCTCCTGGGACCCGGTCAAGGACAAGACCGCCCTCTCGGCGGGCCTGGGCACGTATTTCTGGCTGGTCCGCCAGGAATACGGCTACGGGGCCCTCGACCTCGGGCTTTACGGGAGCGGCTACTACACCGACTTCGGCGACGTCGAGATGGAAGGGACCGGGCTCGAGACCGGGCTCAAGCATTACCGCTACACCGCCCAGGCGGCCTTCCGCAGCCGGATCACCACTTACTTCGACTTCTATCTCCGGGCCGGGATCCTGGGGACCACCCTCGATCCGGAAGAGGGC
>CAZIEA010000208.1:0-2980 GCA_964538495.1 uncultured bacterium
CTGAACCCTGAACCCTGAACCCTTCTACATGCCTACATGTGAATAGCGGGGAAAAAGTCAGGAGGGCACGGACTCCGAAACCCAGGAAAGGTAATCCGGGTCGCCCCCGGCCACGGGCAGGATCAGGATTTCCGGGACCTCGTAGGAATGGAGTTCCCGGATCCGCTGCCGCAACCGGTCCCGGGCGGATGAGACGGACTTGATCAGGAGAGTGTGTTCCGGGGAATGTTCCAGCTTTCCCCGCCAGCGGTAGATCGAGACCCCGGCGGGGAAAATGTGGACGCAGGCCGCCAAGGCTTCTTCCACCAGGGTTTTTCCCAGGACTTCTGCTTCCGCCCTGGAAGCGCAGGCGGTCAAGACCAGGACGAATTCATCCATCCCACTCTCCCCGGTCCCGGGGGGACCCTGATTTCTTCGCTTAGTCATCGCCCCCGGAGGGCTTTTTCTTTTCCTTGCCCGGGGCGGAAGGTTCGGCGGCTTTTTCCTTTTTAGCCGCCGCCCCGTAAGCGGGGCTACGGTAGTCGGTGGCATAGAAACCGGAGCCCTTGAAGATGATCCCGGCCCCGGTCCCGATCAGGCGCTTAAGTTTTCCCCGGCAGCGGGGGCATTTCCCGAGCTTGCGGGCGTCCATCCGCTGGAATACCTCGAAAGTATGGCCGCAATCCTGGCAGGTGTAGTCGTAGGTTGGCATCGTCCCTTCTCCCTTAGTCATCGGCAAAAAAGCTTTATACCCCGAAAATCTCCGGGGTTCAATCCGGATTCCCTATCTTTCTGGCTTTCCGTCCCGGAATTACGATAAAATCCAGCATCACGACCCGACGCCAAGAACCGATTTGTCCACGGATTTAACCGCGAATCTCGCCAATCCCCACGAATCAAGGTGACGGATTACGGATAACTGATCACGGATTACGTTGGTTCTCCTGACTCCTGACTCCTGTTTCCTGTATCCTGGTTTTCGACGGATTACGGATAACTGATCACGGATTACGTTGGTTCTCCTGACTCCTGACTCCTGTTTCCTGTATCCTGGTTTTCGACGGATTACGGATAACTGATCACGGATTACGGGCGTCCTGAACCCTGAACCCTTTGACCTATGATTCCCCGGAAAAGAAATTTCCTCGCCCTGCTGGCGCTGGCCCTTCTGGCGCTGGGCGGGTGCGTGATGGCCGCCCGCAAGGGGGCGCAGCGCCTGGAAGAGCGGGATGGGCCGGTGGGGCAGTTGCTCAACGAGACCAAGCAGAGCCTTCACCCCGAAGGCAATTCGGCCTCCTCGTCGGAAGCCGCGGATTGAGAAGGCCTTAGTTCCAGAGCCGCCGGAGCGGTTTTCCGGGACTAGCGATCCGAATCCGCCCGTCCCGGACGATCCGGGAAATTTTATCTTGATTCGGGCCCCCTTTTATCATAAATTTCTCTGGTTGAAGACCGGCCCGTTTTACGTAAAGTGGGCATCTGCCCACTTTTTTGTTTGCGGGGGAGGGCGGGAAACACCCACGGGGGTGAAAGATGAACTCGGACCTATTGGCCGTTTTGGAATACATGGAGAGGGACAAGGGGATCAGCCGCGAGGTCTTGATCGAGGCGATCGAGTCCTCGATCCAGAGCGCCGCCCGCAGGAGCGACGAGGGGCCGGCCCGCGACCTTACGGTCACGATCAACCCCAAGACCGGGGAGATCCGTGCCATCGCCAATATGGTGGTGGTGGAGAAGGTAAAGGACCCGCGGGAGGAGATCAGCCTTTCCGAGGCCCGCCTGGTGGATCCCAAGGTCAAGGAAGGCGACGAGATCCGGATGGAGTTCCCGCCCGAGAAGCTGGGCCGGATCGCCGCTCAGACCGCCAAACAGGTGGTTACCCAGAAGATCCGGGATGCCGAAAAAGGCGTGATTCTCGACACCTACCGCAACCGGGTGGGAGAGCTGGTGAGCGGGGTGGTGCGCCGGATCGAAAAACAGAACATTTACGTGGATTTGGGCCGGACCGAGGCGGTAATGCCCCCCCAGGAGCAGTGCCCGCACGAGGAATACCGGCCGGGAATGCGCCTGCGCGCCATTCTGGTCGAGGTCCGGGAACGCTCCCGGGGCCCGGAGATCGTGTTTTCCCGAACCCATCCGGATTTTGTCCGGCGGCTTTTCGAGATGGAAGTCCCCGAGATCGAACAGGGGGTGGTCAAGATCAAGGCCATCGCCCGGGAACCGGGTTACCGGACCAAGATCGCCGTTGACTCCGAGGACCCCCGGGTGGATTGCGTCGGGGCCTGCGTAGGGGTGCGGGGGGCCCGGGTCAAGAGCGTGGTTCGGGAACTGAACGGCGAGAAAATCGACATCATCCGCTGGGACAAGGACCCGGTCACTTACATTACTAATGCCTTGAGCCCGGCCAAGCTCAAGCAGGTCACCATCGATCCCGCGACCAAGGAAGCCGAGGTGATCGTGGACGAGGACCAGCTTTCCCTGGCCATCGGGCGCAAGGGTCAGAATGTCCGGCTTAGCTCCCGCTTGACCGAATGGAAGGTTGATATTTTCCAGGAAGGCGAGGTCCAGAAGGGGATGAAGGACGCCGTGCGGCGGCTTTGCGCCCTGCCCGGGATGGATGCCGCCCTGGCCCAGAAACTGGTCGAAGCGGGTTTTGTCGGGATCCCGGTTCTGGCCATCTCCGACCCGGCCGACTTGGTGGGGATTGCCGGGATCGAGGAGGAGAAAGCACGGGAAATAGTCGCCGCCGCCCAGGCCGTGGCCGGTCCCGGAGGGACCGGAGCTCCCGGCAGCGGGGAAACTGATGGCGGGGAGGCCACATGAGAGTTTACGAACTGGCCAAGGAGTTGGGCCTGAGCAGCAAGGAAGCCCTGGCCAAGCTCCGGGAGATGGGGATCGAAGTCAAGTCCCACTCCTCTTCGATCGGCGACAAGGAAGCGGCCCGGCTGCGCGCCGCGTCGGCCCCCGTCGCACCTATGGCCATGCTTCCCGTGCCACGCGTCCC
>CAZIEA010000208.1:2990-3573 GCA_964538495.1 uncultured bacterium
GAGGCGCCCGCCGCGCCGGAGGCGGCCTCTCCGGCGCCTCCCCGGGTCCTGACCGTCAAGTTCCCGATTACCGTGCGGCAACTCTGTGAACTGCTCGATCTCAAGCCCAACATCCTGATCAAGCGCCTTCTGGACAACGGCATTTTTGCGTCACTGAACCAGTTCCTAGACGAGGAAACAGCCTGCGTAATGGCCGCCGATTGCGGCTATGAATTGATCTCGGCCACGGCGGCCGCCGTGGCCGCCCGGGAAGAGAAGGCCCCGCCCCGGGAAGAGAAGCCCGCCGCCCCGGCGGTTCCGCTTCCTCCGGATCTCAAGCCGCGGGGCCCGGTCGTCACCCTGATGGGCCACATCGACCACGGCAAGACCAGCATTCTCGACGCCATCCGGCACAGCCGGATCGCCGCCAGGGAGGCGGGGGGGATCACCCAGCACATCGGGGCTTACCGGGTCGAGGTCCGGGGGCAGGGGGTGGTGTTTCTCGACACCCCCGGTCATGCCGCCTTTACCTCGATGCGGGCCCGCGGGGCCAACCTGACCGATATCGTGGTTCGGGTGGTGGCGGCCGACGACGGAATCATGC
>CAZIEA010000208.1:3583-4070 GCA_964538495.1 uncultured bacterium
GCCCCAGACTCTGGAAGCGATCGATCACGCCCGTGCCGCCGGGGTTCCGCTTGTGGTCGCCATCAACAAGTGCGACAAGTCAACCGCCAATCCGGCCCGAGTGAAGAGACAACTGGCCGAGAAAGGTCTCACCCCGGAGGACCAGGGCGGGGAAGTCATCTGCGTCGAGGTCTCGGCCGTCACCAGGGCCGGCCTGGACAACCTGCTCGAGATGCTCCTACTGCAGGCGGAGATCATGGAACTCAAGGCTTCACCCTCGCTTCCCGCCGAGGGAGTGGTGGTGGAGGCCCAGTTGACCGGAAAACGGGGTTCGGTTTCCACCCTCTTGGTGCACAACGGCACCCTGCGCTGCGGCGATGCCGTGATCTGCGGCAATTGCGCCGGCAAGGTCAAGGCCATGTTCGACGACCAGGGGCGGGCGGTCAAGGAAGCCGGCCCGGCCACCCCGGTCGAGGTTCTCGGCATTGTCGGGGTTCCCGAGGCCGGG
>CAZIEA010000209.1:0-2215 GCA_964538495.1 uncultured bacterium
GGCCAGGACCGCCCCGGCCAGGGCGGTCCGGACGGAAGAGGGCAACCCGGAAATCGGCTTCATGAGCGGGCGCACGCCAATAGGTTACCCGCACTCCCGCCGTGCCCGCAAGGAGATAGGACCCATAAGGCGCATAAGATCCGTAGGACCCAGAGGAACCGGCCGGCGTTTTGGGTTATTATAAAATTGGTGCCATATCACGCAAAGGCGCAGAGGCGCAAAGACGCCAGGAAGAGATTCGTCCACGGATTGAACTACAGGCTGAAGGCTGAAGACTGAAGGCTGAAGGAAAAGCCGCGCTATTCACATGTAGGCAGGTAGAACCGAGTGGACGATATGGACGAAGTGGACTTAGTGGACCAACGCCTGACCCCTGACACAAGTGCTCCTGCATTTTGGATTCTGGATTCCCGCTGTTTCAGGCGCCGGATTACGTATTACTGATTACGGATTACGTATACTGATTACGGATTACCGGACTTCATGCTCTTCATGGCCTTCATGGTGAGAAAGCCGCGCTGGAAAAGCGCTCTGGCCGGGCTGGGGGTCTGCCTGCTCACCCTGGCGGTCTTCCTGCCCTCCCTTTCCGGAGAACTGGTCTGGGAGGACCGGCTGAATTTGATCGAGACCACGGGCTGGCGGGAAGCGCTCTCCCCGTCCTGGTGGCTGGGGAGCCGGACCGGGGGGGATTGGAAGCCCCTGGTCTGGGCCGGTTATGCCCTGGAATACCGCTTCTGGGGTCTGAACCCCTTCGGCTACCGAATGGGGAACCTCCTCCTGCACGGTCTCAACGCCCTGCTGGTTTATCTCCTCCTGCGTCGACTGGTCGGAGCGGAGATCCCGGGGGCGGTTCTAGGGGCCCTTTTCTGGGCCCTGCACCCTCTCCGGGTGGAGTCGGTCTCCTGGATCACCGAGCGCAAGGACGTCCAGTTTGCCTTCTTCTACCTGCTGGCCGTCTGGGCCTGGGAGCGTTACCGCCGGAATTCATCCCGGGGCTGGTACCTGGCCGCCTGGCTGGCCGGGGTCGCCGCCTTCCTGTCCAAGGCGATGGCGGTCACCCTTCCGTTGGTGTTGATCCTGCTCGATTGGCAGGAGGAGCGTTCGGCACGTTGGCAGGCCCTTCTCCGGAACAAAATTCCCTTTCTGATCCCCGCCTTCCTGGCCACGCTGGCGGCCATTTCGGCCCAGGCTTCCCGGGGCGCGCTTACCTCCCTGACGGAACTCTCCTGGGCGGGGCGGGCGGCTTTGGCAGCGGTTTCGGCGGTTTTTTACCTCCTTAAAACCCTGTTTCCCCTAGGGCTGCACCCGGTTTATACCCTGGGCGATCCGCCGGCTTTCCTGGAAGGGGTCGTCGCCGCGGCCGGCCTGGGTTCCCTGGGCCTGGCGCTGCTGCGGGGCCGGAACCTTTCCCGGGCTTCGGTCCTGGGCTGGGGCTGGTATTTCCTGAGCTGGCTGCCGGTTTCGGGCGCGCTCCGCACCGGGCTGACTTCGGTGGCCGACCGCTTCAGCTACCTTCCGGCCGTGGGCCTGAGCCTGGTCCTGGTTTCCTTCCTACCCCGGTTTCCGCTGCGCCGGTCGGGCCTGTCCGCCGCCGCCGTCCTGGGTTGCCTGGCCCTGCTCACCCTCCGGCAGGAGGAGCGCTGGCGGGACAACCTTTCCCTCTGGTCCCCGCTCCGGGAGAGCCGCCACCCGGTTCCGGCCTACAACCTGGGCAACGAGCTGGAGCGAAGGGGGCGAACCGAAGAAGCCCGCATCCTCTACCTGGAGGCGCTCCAAAAGGATCCCCGCCATTCCTCCGCCCACTTCAACCTGGCCAATCTCCTGGAACGGGCCGGGGACGCTGCGGGGGCGGAGCGCCACTTCCGGCTGGCGCTGGAAGCAAACCCCGCCGCCCTGGAAGCCAGGATCAATCTGGGGAACCTCCTCTTTCGCGGGGGGCGGCCGGAGGCGGCGCTGGAGGAGTTCAAGGTCGCGCTTATGGGCGACCCCGGGCGGCTCGACGCCCGGGGAAACCTGGCCAATACCCTGGCCTCTCTGGGCCGGTTCGAGGAAGCGTTGGCGGAATACCGAATCCTGCTCGAGGCCGATCCCGGCGCGGCCGGGACCTGGTTCAACCTGGGGTATACTCTAGAGACGGCCGGGCGGGCCTCCGAAGCCGCCGAAGCCTACGCCGCGAAGCTGGAAAAGGCGGGGGATTTTATGCGCGGAGCTTGCC
>CAZIEA010000209.1:2225-2911 GCA_964538495.1 uncultured bacterium
TGAAGACTGAAGGCACCGCCGCCTCATTCACATGTAGACATGTAGGACATGTAGAAAAGCCGGATAAAATTCGAATTTAAATTAGTGCCATGCCCCATGCCTCACGCCCCGATAACGACAACGGCGTAATCTACATGTTCCACATGGTGAAATGGCACTCCTGACTCCTGTTTCCTGTATCCTGCTTTGGGCAGGATTACGGATTACGGATTACTGATTACGGATCACGGGTTTCCCTGAACCCTTTGAACTTGAAAAAGAAATACGACAATGCACCTGGCGGGAAACCGCGGCGGGGGGAGCTGATCCTGCTGGGGGCAATCCTGCTGACGGGGGCGGTCCTGCGAGCCGGTTACCTGGCCGAGCAGGCGCGGTGGCCGGAGTTCCGTTATCCGGCCGTGGACGCGGCTTATCACGACCACTGGGCCCGGGGGATCGCCTTCGGAGAGTGGCAACTCTCCGAAGGCTTCCCCGATCCCCGGATCCGGGAAAGGCCTTTTTTCCGACCCCCGGGTTACGCCTATCTCCTGGGGGGGATCTACCGGCTCACCGGGGCCGGGCCCCTGGCCCCCCGGATCTTTCAGGCCGTCCTGGGCCTGTTTCTGGCCTTTTGGGCTTTTCGCCTGGGCCGGGCCTGGTTTTCGCCAACGGCGGGGCTGGCTTGGGCGGGCATGCTGGCTTTGTCC
>CAZIEA010000209.1:3013-4062 GCA_964538495.1 uncultured bacterium
CTTCTTCCCGGGGCTGGCGGCCGGGGCCGCCCTGGGGCTGCTGGCCCTGTTCCGGAGCAACGCCGTTCCCCTCGCTTTTGCGGCGGCGGCCTGGCTCTGGTGGCTGAAGCGCCGCGCCCCCCAACGCCGTTTTCTGCCCACGCTGCTGGGGCTTTCGGCGGGGCTGGCCCTGCTCATCCTCCCGGTTTTCCTGCGCAACTTGCTCATCGCGGGGGAGCCGGTGCCCCTGGCCGCCAACACCGGCATGAGCCTGAGCATTGGGCTCAACCCCGTTACCGACGGTGCCGAACATCACCTGCCGGGCTACGGGAAGTTCGGCTCTCCCTTCGATTACCCCCAAGCGGTGGAGAAACTTTCCCGCTCCCTGGGGAGAAAAGTCGGTTACCGGGAGGCTTCCGCCCGTTACGCCGGAGAGGCCCTGGTTTTTGTCCGGGAACAGCCTGGAAAAACCCTGAAACTGCTGGGGAAGAAAACGCTGCTCTTCTGGGGCCCGGCCGAGGTGGTCAATAACCGGGACATCCCGGCGGTGCGCGCCCATTCTCCCTGGCTGAAGTGGAACCCGCTCGGTTTCTCCCTCCTGGTCTCCCTGGCCCTGATGGGGCTGACGGCCTGGAAGCTGCGCCCCCCGGGGGACCCGGAAAGCTCCCGCCGGGGAGAGTTGGTGGTGCTGACGACGGGGTTTATCCTGATTTATTTCCTCTCGGTCCTCCCGGCCGCGTCCGCCGCCCGCTACCGGGTTCCGGTCGTCCCTCCGCTGGCGCTGCTGGCGGCGCTGGGACTGGCCGGGGCCGTCCGGCTCTGCCGGGGGCGCCGCTGGGCCGCGGCCGCGGGGCTGGTGGCGGCCTGGGCGGTTTTCTTCTCTTTGGCTTGCGTCAATTTTGCCGGCTACGTTTCTTCGGGCTCGAAATACCGCTATGATCGCGCGGTTGCCTTCGAGGCCGCCGGGGATTCCGTCGCCGCCGAAAGGGAATACCGTTCGGCCTTGGCGATAGATCCCGATTACGGGGCCGCCGCCGGGAACCTGGCGGCGATCTTGAGCAAGCAGGGCC
>CAZIEA010000210.1:0-245 GCA_964538495.1 uncultured bacterium
GACCAAGCCGAGGAATCCTTCCGGGAGGCCCTGGCCCGGGACCCCTCTTACCCGGAAGCCGCTTACAACCTGGGCAATCTCCTGGCCGGCTCCGGCCGGGAAGAAGAGGCGGAGGCGCTTCTGCGCCGGGCCGCGGCCGCTCGAGCCGGCTACGCCGAGGCCCTCAACAACCTGGGGAACCTCCTGGCCTCCCAGGGGCGGCTCGCCGAGGCGGAAGATGCCTACCGGCGGGCGCTGGAGGGGAA
>CAZIEA010000210.1:255-4057 GCA_964538495.1 uncultured bacterium
CCCCAAGCCTGGGGCAACCTGGCCAACCTCCGGGCCGCCGCCGGGGATTATCCCGGGGCGGAAGAGCTGTATCGCCGGGCCTTGGAGGTTTCGCCCGAAGACCCGGCCGTGCTCGAGAACTACGGTTACACCCTAAAGCTGGCCGGGCGAAACGAGGAGGCCGAGGAGCTTTACCGGCGCGCCCGCGAACTCAAAGACAGGCTGAAGGAACCGCCGCATTCACATGTAGGCATGTAGGACATGTAGAAAACCTACTTTTTCACGCCAAGGCGCAAAGACGCCACGAAGAGATTCGTCCACAGATTCCACAGATTTTCACGGATTACTTCTTCAAGTTCTTCATGATCTTCATGGTAAGAAAATAAACTTCTCTGTGTCCTCTGGTTTTTCCTCTGTGCTCTCTGTGGTGAGGAAGTTAGGCTGAAGGAAAGGCCGCGCTATTCACATGTAGGCATGTAGAATCGAGTGGACGATGTGGACGAAGTGGACTTAGTGGACCAACTCCTGAACCAAGGGTTGGACCGGATCACGGATTACTGATTACGGATTACCGGACTTCATGTTTTTCATGCTCTTCATGGCCTTCATGGTGAAAAAGCAGGCTGAAGATGAAACCGAAGACAAAAAAACGCCTTCCCCGCTGGGAACTGGTCCTGCTGGGAGCGATCCTGCTGGCGGGGGCTCTGCTGCGGGGGGGGTACCTTGGGGAGATCAGGGAGGATCCCGAATACCTTTTCCCTTCCGGGGACACCGCCTATCACGAATACTGGGCTCGGGGGATTGCCACCGGCAAATGGTTCGTGACCGCCGGGCGGGAGGACCCCCAGATCCAGAACCGCCCCTTCTACCGTCCCCCCGGCTACGCTTACTTTCTGGCCGGGATTTACCGGGTCTGCGGGCTTGGCCCCCTGGCTCCCCGGGTGGCGCAGGCCGCGTTGGGCCTGGTTGCTGCTGCGGCGGCCTGGGCCCTGGGCCGAAGCTGGTTCGGGCCGGCGGCGGGTATCCTGGCCGCGGCCGGGCTTAGCCTTTATTGGGTGTTCATCTACTACGAGGCGGAACTTTTGGGCGAGTCGGCGGCGGTGCTCCTGGGCCTGGTCCTGCTCGCTCTTCTAGGGAGAGCGGGGGAAAAAAGGGGTATTGCGCGCGGCCTTCTGGCCGGGTTGGGGCTGGGGCTGCTGACGCTCTTTCGGCCCAACGCGGTACTGCTGGCGCCTTTCCTGGGCGGCTGGCTCTTTTGGATGGACCGAAGCCGCCTGCGGGGCCGCCTTCTGGTCCCGGCGGTTTTTCTCTTGGGGGCGATTCTCCCGGTGGGGGCGGCGGCCCTGCGCAACTGGCTGGTTTCAGGGGAGTTGGTCCCGGTGGCGGCCAACGCCGGGGTGAGCATCGCGGTGGCCAACAACGACTTGAGCGACGGGACCACCCACGTCATCCCGGGTCTGGGGGACGTGGGCACCCCCTTCGACTGGCCGGTCCTGATCCGGAAACTGGAGCGGGACCGGGGAATCTTCCCGGGGGATTTGAGCGATTCCGGGGCTTCCTCCCTCCTGGTCCGGGAGACTTTTGCCTGGATCCGGCGCCATCCGGGCAGATTTCTTTCCCTGACCGGGCGCAAGGCTCTGCTTTTCTGGGGTCCGGAAGAGGTTCGCAACGTCCGGGAAGATCACTTTGCCCGGCTCAATTCCCTCCTTCTTTCCTCCCTGCCGGGATCGTTCCCCCTGCCCGCGGCCCTGGCCCTGCTGGGAACGGCCTGGATCCTGATTGCGTCTCAGCGGCGCCGCCGGGAATGGGAGAAAGGGACCTTGCTGTTGGTATTCTTCTGGGGCTCCTTCCTTACCCTCCTGCCTTTCGCCGTGGCCGGCCGCTACCGGGTCCCGCTTATCCCGGGGATGTTTCTGCTCGGGGGCTGCTGGCTGGAGGGGATGGCCGAACTGGTTCGCCGCCGGCAATGGCGGCTCCTGGCCGGCTGGGCCGCGGGAGCGGGGCTGCTGGCGGCGGGCCTGAACCTGAATCTTGCCGGCTATCGGCATTCCCCGGAGAAGTGGCACTATGACCGGGGGCTGGCCTACAGCGACGCCGGCAAGATGGAGGAGGCCGCCGGCGAGTTCGAGCAGGCCCTGCGCTGTCGGGGGGATTTTTACCAGGCTGCTAACAACCTGGGGAACATCCGGATGTTCCAGCGGGATTTCGCCGGGGCCGAGCGGGTTTACCGGGGAGTCCTGGAATACTACCCGCTGCTGGCCCTGACCCGGAGCAACCTGGGCAACGCCATTTACAACCAGGCCGTGGCGGCGCCCCTGGCCGGGACAAACCGGGGGGAGGAAATGGTCCTGGAGGCGATCAGGCATTACCGGGAAGCGCTCAAGACCCGGCCCGACCTGGTAGAGGCCCAGAACAACCTGGGAGTGGCCCTGGTCCGGCTCGGTCGGATTGAGGAAGGGGTGGCGGCTTATCGGGAGGCCCTGCGCTACCGGCCGGGGAACGTCTCCACCCTGCTTAACCTGGGGGAAGCCTACCGGCGGCTGGGTCAGACCGATTCGGCCCGGTCCTGTTATCTCGAGATCCTGCGGCTTTTCCCGGGGCATCCGGTCGCCGCCGGCAAACTTGCGGCTTTGGGTCCCGCGAACCAAGACTGAGATGAAACCGCGATTTAACCGCGAATCTCGCTAATCCACGCTAACGTGAACTAAGATTACGCAGATTTTTTCTTTCCACAGATTACTTCTTCAAGTTCTTCATGATCTTCATGGTAAGAAAAAAATTCTCTGTGGCCTCTGGTTTCCCTCTGTGCTCTCTGTGGTAAGGAAGTTAGGTAATCAGAAGAATCAGAGTTAATCAGGTGCAAAAGATCGCGAATCCTGAATCCTGACTCCTGTTTCCTGTATCCCGGTTTGGGCCGGATTACGGATTACTGATCACGGATTACGGTTTTTCCTGAACCCTGAACCCTTTTAGATGTTCTACATGTCTACAGGTGAACTGAGGCGGTACGCGGGGTTCGCGGCCCTGGCCACGGCGCTGATCCTGGCGGCCTACTGGCCGGCCCTGCGGGCCGGTTTCATCTGGGACGACGACTTCTGGGTCTACCGCAACCCGGCGGTGACCGGCCGGATGGGGATCGGGCGGGTCTGGACGGGGGCGCCCGTCCCCGGGCAGAACTATCCGCTCACCTACACTTTTTTCTGGCTGCAGGCGCGCTTCTGGGGGCTCAACCCGGTCGGCTTCCACCTCTCCAACGTCTTCCTGCACGCCCTCAACGCCATCCTGCTCCTGCTCATCCTGCGAAAATTGGGCCTGAAGGCGGCGCCGGCGGCGGCGCTGATCTGGGCGCTGCACCCCCTGCTGACGGAGTCGGTGGCCTGGGTGACGGAGGCCAAAAACGTTCTCTCCGGTTTTTTCCTCTTCCTCGCCCTCCTGTTTTACCTGCGCCGGCAGGCGGAAGGCAGGCGGATATTTTACTTTCTCTCCCTGATTCTTTATGCTCTGGCGCTCGCGAGCAAGACGTTCATTGCCACCTTTCCGGTTTTTTTGCTCCTGCTGGAGTGGTATCGGACCGGGCGGGTGGGCCGGGAGAAATTCCTCGAGATCGCTCCTTTCTTCGTGCTTTCCGCGCTGGCCGCTTCCGCGACCTGGTATCTGGAGGTGGACCACGTGGGGGTGAAGGGACCGGAATGGGTTTTAAGCCCGGCGCAGCGGGTCTTGGTCGCCGGCCGGGCTTTCTGGTTCTACCTGGGCAAGATTTTTTTCCCTTTGCGCTTTATCTTCATCTATCCCCGCTGGCGACCGGATCCCGGCGTTCCGGGAC
>CAZIEA010000211.1:0-4037 GCA_964538495.1 uncultured bacterium
GAAAAATACATCAGGGAAACGGGGCTTTACGGTGTCCCCAAGGAGAAGAGTTGAGGATGGAAAAATGGATGCGCCAAGCCCTCTCCCGGGCCCGGGCGGCGGCCGCGGCCGCCGCGGAGAAGAAAGCCTCCGACATCGTGCTGCTGGACATGCGCGAGCTCTCCGCCGTCGCCGATATCTTCATGATCTGCGGCGCCTCCGTGGAGCGGCAGCTCAAGGCCATCGCCGACGAGATCCAGCTTCGCCTGGAGCCGAAGTTGGAGTGGCGCATCCGGCGGGACGGGATTTCCGGATCCCCCTGGGTGGTGATGGACCTGGGCGGGGTGCTGGTCCACATTTTCCTGGAAGAGGAGCGGAGCCGCCTGGAGCTGGAAACTCTCTGGGGCGACGCTCCCCGCCTCTCCCTCCGCCTCAAGGTCCCGGGGGCCGCCAAGATCCGTAATCAGTGATCCGTAATCCGTCGAGACCCAGGATACAGGAAACAGGAGTCAGGAGAACCAACGTAATCCGTGATCAGTGATCCGTAATCCGTCACCTTGGTTCGTGGGGATTGGCGAGATTAGCGGTTTGAAGACGCGTTCAGAATCCAGAATGCGCAAAAATGAATCTGGTTAATCTGTGAAATCTGTGGACAAATCGGTTCTCCGCGTCTTGGCGTCTTTGCGTGATATGGCGGTAGTTCCTTCAGCCTGTCTTTGCCGCGCCAAGCCGCACGCCTCACGCCGTGAACGTGAACGAATCCGTGAAATCTGCGGACTTCCCGCAAGCGTCAACCCGCGCAAAACGGAAGAGCGCCCACATTAGGGAAAGAGGGTTGTTATGATCGCGCCGGCGCGGAGGGCTTTCCGGGAGCGCCCCGGGACCGGGTTGCTCTGGGCGATCAACCTGGCGGCCATCCCCGCGGTTTCCTATTTCGGCCGGCCCCTGCAGCGTTTTCTGGCGGATAATGTCGGGCGGCCGGGGATTGCCTGGATGCTGGCGGCCGGCGTGGCCTTCCTTCTGATTTTCTCAGGATATATCCTGGTGAGGAAGTCCGGCCTTCCCGGCCTGGGCCACTTGGCCTGGATGATTTTGCTGGTGGGAGGATTGATGCTTTACCTCCGGCAAAATCCCGAGCGCTGGCTGCATATTCCCCTGTTCGGGATGTTCGGATTTCTCTCGGTCCGGCTTTTTTCCATCCGCGCGGGGGCGGAGATCGCCTTTGCCCTGGCGGTGCTGGACGAGGTCTTCCAACATTTCCTTTCCGACCGGGTGGGGGATATCGAGGACATGGTTATCAACGCCCTCTGCGCCGCCGCCGGCATTTCCCTCTGTTTGGTCCTCCGGGCCCGGCCCGGTCATCTTTGCTGACGGCGGGTAATTTCCGGGCCTGTGCCGCTCCGCCGCCGGCTATTCCACTGAGCGCAGCTCGGATGGGACGCTGGACTTTGCGGTGTTCCGGGGTTCCGTGGGGTGCTGGCTGATCCGGGGAATGACCTCTAGCCCTATTTTAGGAGCACGGTAGGCGCAAAAACACGCTGTTTGATATTGATTGACCGGGCTTGGCCCAGGAGTAATATCAACTGGATTTTCAACTGACCGACTGCTGTTTTCGGAGAGCTTGCCCGCCAGGATGCCTCGCTGTCAGCAGTTCCAATATCTTTCGGCGGGGTGTTTCTGCCGTGCGCCTGCATTATCAGCTTAGCTTGTACCTCAGTTTTCTCCTGATTGTGGTTGTCCCTATTCTCGCCTCTTTTCTTCTGTTCAAGGCGTTTCTGAAAGCCACTGCGGAAAGCGAGTTCTACGCTCAGGCGGATAAAGTCGCTCGCGGCATCACCGCCGAGATTGGGCGACGCTCGGAGACACTCCTCTCCCTTGCCCAGACCTATGCCCGCAACCCCGGTATCGTAGGTTCCCTGGAGGCCGGGGATCGAGCGCTCCTGGAAGGTCGCCTGGGCGATCTTTTCCCCTATTCCGATCTCGACCTGTTGGAAGCGGGGGATGCCCGTGGTCTTGTCCTGGCCCGCGCTCACCGGCCGGGAGACTGGGGCGAGGACAAAACCGGGCAGGTGATCATCCGGAATGCCCTCCGGGGTTCGCCGGGGGCGGATATTGAGAAGGGAGCATCCGGGCTTGCCCTCCGGGCGGTTTCTCCCGTGGTCTCCCTTCGGGGTGACACGGTCGGCACTCTAATGACCGGTGTTCTGCTCGACGAAGGATTTTTTCGGACCTACAAGACTATCACCGGGTTCGAACTGGCTCTTTTCGGCGGGGAGTTTCTGATCGCCTCCACTACCCAGGAACCGCCACACTGGTCACCGTCGGTTCTGGCCTCGTCGGCCGTCGGCCCCGGCGGGGTGGCCCGGGTTACATTTTCCGGAGGCCATGAAGAGTCCTGGGGCGTCTACATCCCGGTCTACCACGCCACCGGGGAGGCCTTCGGCGGTCTTCTCCTCTGGCAGGGGATTGGTGCGATCCTGCGGCCGATCAAGGTGAACCGGCTCACCTTGACATTCACCTTTGTAATCTCGCTGCTGATGGCGGTGTTGTTTACCGTCTTTTTGAGCCGCAATTTCTCTTCGCCCCTGAAGCAGATGCTGCCGATCATGGATCGGGTCTCCCGCGGCGAAATCACGGTCCTGATTCCCGATTTCTCCTGGGTGGAGTTCCAGGAACTGGCCGGCCATTTCCGGAACATGCTCTCGGAGCTGCGGAAGTCCCAGGAAAAGGTAGCCCGGACCCAGCGGCAGTTCTGGGGCGGGTGCCCGCCGAGCTGGCCCATGAAATCCGCAATCCGCTCAATTCCATCGAGATCAACCTCCGCCTCCTCACCGACGATTTGAAAGCGGCGGGGCGGCCGGTAGGAGAAAAAATTGAACGCCTTTGCGCCGAAGTCGGGCGCTTAAAGCAGACGGTTACGGATTTCGTCCAGGCCGGGGGGCAGATCACTCTGCGGCGGGAGCCACTCGATCTCGCCCGCGAACTCCGGGCTATCCTCGACCTGGTCAAGCCCCAGATCGATCTTCTCGGTATTCGGCTCCGGGTCGATCTCCGTAATTTTCCCCCGATTTCGCTGGACCGGAACCGTTTTCACCAGATCATTCTCAACATTCTTCTCAACGCCTGTCAGTCAATGGGGCCGGAGGGGATTCTCGCCGTTCGTAACGAAGAGGCGGAGGGGAAACAGACGGTGATTGTCCGCGACAGCGGCACGGGCATCTCCCGGGAGGAGAAGGAACGCATTTTCGATTTTCCCTTCACCACCAAACCCGATGGAACCGGCTGCGGGCTTGCCTACGTGCTCCGGGTAGTGCAGGCGCACCGCGGCGAGTTCGATCTCGATTCCGAGCCCGGGGTGGGCACCGAAGTGAGAATCTCCTTTCCCCGGGAAGGAGCGGAAGGAGCGCATGGATAAGGTATTGATCGTCGAAGACGAGCGGATCGCGGCCGAGAGCCTGGGACAATTCCTGGAACGCCGCGACTATAAGACCGGATGCGCCTATACCTTGGCCGAGGCGGTGGGCGTCGCCGAAGCGGATTCTCACGACGTTTATCTGGTTGATGTTCGCCTCCCCGACGGCAACGGGCTCGAACTTGTCCCGCGACTCCGTTCCTCGCATCCCGAGGCCACCATCATCGTGCTGACTGCGTACGGCACGATCGAGGACGCGGTTGCCGCCTTGAAGGCGGGGGCCGACCATTACCTGATCAAGCCGGTGGATTTGGACGAGCTCCTCCTGGTTCTCCAGCGGGAACGGACCCGGCGGGCGTTGCGGACGGAGAACCGGGCGCTCAAGAGTTATGTGGCCTCGCTCTCCAGCTTTGAAAACCTGCTCGGAAGCAGCCCCGCCATGACGCCGATCTTTGTTCTGATCCGCAAGCTCTGCAGTTCGGATGCTGTCGTTCTCCTGACCGGAGAATCGGGGACGGGCAAAAATCAGGTGGCCCGGACTCTCCACTATTCCGGGCCGCGTCGGGATAAGCCTTTTGTCGCGGTTCACTGCGCCACCATCCCCCCGGCGCTCCTGGAGAGCGAACTTTTCGGCCATGTGAAGGGC
>CAZIEA010000212.1:0-4011 GCA_964538495.1 uncultured bacterium
GTACTCGATCCACCTTTCCGGCGGGGTCCGGGCGGCCAGCTCCTGCCACCACTCCGGCATCCCCGGGGGAATGAACTCGTTGTGCCGGCCCCGGCGCAACTCCTGGCGGACCAGGTCCCGCCACCAGCCGGGGGGGGCGGCCGGGGGCAGCACCGCCGCGGCGGTCCCCAGGAGGACGAAAAAAATCCCGAGCCGGCGGCGAAACCTGGCCGGGGCCCGGCCGAGCCGGTCCGCCCCCAACCCGGCCAGGACGGAAAGGGAAAAAACCGCCAGAAAAGCCGCCTTGGCCGTCCCGCGCAGGAGACTGAATCCGGGAACGTGACGGTAAAACACCCGGTGCAGAGGAGTATGGGCCCCCAAAGCCAACAGCAGGGCGGCCGCGCCCAGGACCGCCAGGATCACGGGGATCCGCCCGCGCCGGGAAAATAACCCCAGCCCGGCCAGGAGCAGGACGGAAACCCCGGCGAAAACGCACATCTCCCAGTGCAGGTAGCGCCCCCAGTACATCGCCCCCATCCCGTCTCCCAGGAAACCGGGAAAGGCCAGGGTGAGCAGGTTAACCGGAGGCAGCGAGAAAGCGGCCGCCCAGTCGTAGCCCAGGCTGGGGCGGATCGAGACCGACCCCGCCTCCCACGCGGGCAGGATTTGGACCGCGGCCGCCGCCGGAGCCAACAGGGCCGCCAGCAGGAGCCGCCCCAGCCGCCCCCCCAGCCCTGCCCGGCCCAATAGAGCCAGACGCATACCCAGGTAAAGTCCCAACCCAAGGACGGAAAAGAAAAGATATTGCCAGTGCCCGGCCAGAATCGCGAAGGCCCCGGCCAGGCCGAGCAGAACCGGGGGGATCGGGCCGCGAGCGCGCAGGGTTTTCTCCGCCAGGAGAAAAAACAGCGGGAGATAGGCCATGGTGCAGACGTTGCTCAGGTGCCCGGCGTAAAGGTGCAGGACCATGGGGCCGCTGAAGGCGAAAGCCGTCCCCGCGACCAGGGCGGCGGGGCGGGAACACTTGAGCGAGCGCAGGAAAAGGTATTGGAAAAATCCTCCCGCCACCAGGTGCCCGACCAGGGAAAGGTTGATCCCCGCCGACACCGGCAAGAGCAGAAAAACCAAATTCGGCGGATAGAGGACGGCGGTCTCCGGGTAGGAGAGGAAGGGAACTCCGCAGAATACCGCCGGGGTCCAGAGGGGAAGGACGCCGGTTTTCAGCAGCCCGAATCCGAAAGCGCGCCAGTGGTAATAGAGCCGGGCGACATCCCCAAAGGGGGCGGAAACCATCCGGAAACGGGAAAAAAGGCTTTCCCCGTAGAGGAGCACGGCCAACAAAGCCAGGACCCCGAGGGCGGGCAGCCATCCCCAACTTCTGATTTCCCTTCTCGTTTTCATCAGGCCGTCCCGGGCGATCGTTGCCGTAATGCGCTCCTCAAGCGTCCCAGTCCTTTCCGAGCAGAGCGGCGACTTCCTCCCGGCGCGGCAGGGGCGACCGCCCCCCCAGGCCGCGGCAGACCTGGGCGCCCAGGGCGCTCCCGCAGGCCATAGCCCGGGGGAGGCTCCAACCCCGGAGAACCCCGTAAGCGAAACCGGCATGATAGGCGTCGCCGGCGGCGGTGGTGTCCACGACCTCGACCGGGAAAGCGGCCTGGCGGAAAAATCCTTCCGGACCCAACCCGATGCTGCCCTCTTTCCCCAGGGTGATCACGGCGGCCGTTTTATCCCCCCGGCGATAGAGTTCCGAAAGCGCCTCGTCGGGACTCCCGGCCCCGAGCGCGGAGACAATCTCGGCGGCGGCGACCGCGTGCGAGCAGGAGTCAAGCATTTCCTCCACGAACGGACCGGAACGCTCGGCGTCAAAAATCACCGGGATTCCCCGGGATAAGGCTTCCGGCGCCAGGGCGGCCCCGACCGACGCCCCGAAGGGATCGATCAGCAGAAGGCGGCAGCTCAGCAGGTCCTCCCGGGAAAAAAGATCGGGGGAAAGGCATCCCGCCAGGCTGTCGAGGTAGGCGATGGTCCGGGAGCCGGTCCGGGTATTGACCAGGATCTGGGCCGCCGGGGTGGGAAGACCGGGGACAACCCGAACCAGGGAAACATCCACTCCTTCCCTCTCCAGGGCGCACAGGCTCCAACGCCCGGGATCGTCGTCGCCGATGAGCCCCGCGAACGCCGTCTTCAGCCCCAGCCGGGCCAGGGCGGCCAGAGCGGTCGAGGCCTGGCCCCCGCCCTCGACCAGGTGTTCCAGAACCGGGACCTTGGTGTCTTCCCGGGGCAAACCATCCACCAAGGAGAGGTAATCCACGCAGTTGCGCCCGATCCCGATCACATCGAACATGAAAAGCCCCCGGTCTCCTCCGCCTTCCGCGGGTCCCGGGCTTCCCGGGCGGAGCCCTCAGGAGGCGCCCCGGCCCTTATCCCCCCGGAAACCCCGTCAATCCGTCAAAGGGGCAAGCCGGATCGAGACCTCGACCAGTTCTCCCCGCGGGTTCTCGATCAGGATTCCCCCGGCATCGGGGGCGGGCGCGGGGGAGCAGGATTCGACCTCCCAGCCCTCCGGAATCACCACCTGGATCCGGCGCAAGTTGCTCTTGCGGTTGAAAACCAGTTTCCCCTCGGAGTCGAGCCGGAAGGATTCCGGGAGGGAGAAATCGCTGTCCATGACGTAGCGATCGGGCTCCAGCGGGCATTCCGTCCCCTCGGGGGCGAAAACCTGGACCGATTCCGGCTCCCCCTCCAGGACTTCGCTGGGCAGGTCGGAATCAGCAACGCGGTCGTAAGCCTCGACCTCATCGATCCGGGTGCCGGAAGCCGAGGAAACCACCCGGAACTCCGGGAAACCTTGGCTCACGGTAACCCCGAAGACGCCGGGTTCGGCGCCCAGGGTATAGACCACGGTCCCGCCCCAGGAAGCCAAAAACCCTTCCAGGGCTTGGAGCAGGGCGCGGCACTCATCCACGCTCAGGGACCGGGAGAGATCGCAACCCACCCGGCGGGCGAGGTCCTCGGGCACCCCCTCCACGGGGACTCCCGCCGCGAGCAGGACCGATTCTGGCCGGAGAGAGTAATCCCCGGTTTCCGGATCGGCAAAAGCGGGATCGAGATAGAGGCTGCCGGGGACGGCGTCGCCGGATTCGAGCAGGCTTCGGTTGCCCCAGAAATCGTTGTTGGTCAATTGCGGGTGGGGGGTGGTCTCCAGGCGCGCGCCGGCGGAGTTGCCGAAAAGGATGTTGTTGGCGAAAAGCCCCAGCGGCGTCTTCCAGACCTGAAGCCCGATTTCGCGCCCGGCGATGGTGTTGTTGGCCACGATCCCCGGGGCGGCGCTGACCTGGAAGCCGAGCTTGCCCTCGCCCCGGACCAGGTTGTTGACCAGAACACAGCCCCCGCCCCCCGCGTAAACGGCGCTGATCTTGTTGTCCACGAACTCGCAGCCCGCCACTAGAATGAGGTGGCCCCCGTTGCGGATCCCCGCCGAGCCGCCCGCGACGGTCAGGTCCTTGATCATACAGCCAGCGGAGCCCTCGATCACGGCCTGGGCCGATCCCCCCTCGATCACGGTCAGCCCCGCCCCGGCCCCCGAGAGGATCAAGCCCTCCGGGAGCGCCACCGGACCCTGGAAACGCCCGGCCGGGAGTTCGAGCACGCCCCCCGGCCCCGCCGCGTCCGCCAGCTCCTGCAAACCCGCGCCAGCCGGCCATACCCCCCAAACCAAGGCCAACGCCGCGGCGACCGCCGGCAATCCGTACTTTTTCATCTTCTTCCCTCCTCTAATAAATTGTTCCGGTTAGATTCATGCTTATCTTACTCCTCCGGGCCCGGCGTTTCCACCGGGAAAATCCGTAAACCGTAAAAACCCAGGATACAGGAAACAGGGTTCAGGGAAACTCGTGATCCGTAATCAGTGAACCGTAATCCGTCGCCTGAATTGGCGCGGATTGGCGAGATTCGCGGTTTCAAATTTGCCTTTCTACATGACCTACATGTCTACATGTGAATAGCGCGGCAGTTCCTTCAGCCTTCAGCCTG
>CAZIEA010000213.1:0-3997 GCA_964538495.1 uncultured bacterium
TGCCGTTCAAAAGCCGAGCTAAAGGTCATTTACCCACACAGAATGGAAGAGAACCTTAAAATCTAAAAAAAAGCCGGCGCGAGCGCAAGCGTTTTTTTTGATTTTTTTGCCTTCCGCTGATTTCACGGATTAACCGCGAATCTCGCGAATCCCCACAAATCAAGGCGACGGGTCCTTCAGCTTTCAGAAAACCAGGAAACAGGAGGCAGGATTCAGGAGTCAGGAGCCGGAAAAGATCGTAATCCGTGATCAGTGATCCGTAAAACCAGGAAACAGGAGTCAGGAGACAGAATTCAGAAGCACCCAGTTTTCAATGTCATTGCGAGCCCCTCTAGGGGCGAAGCAATCTCCCCGCGCCTTCAATCCTTTAGGAGATTGCTTCGTCGTCCCTCGCTTCGCTCGGTCCTCCTCGCAATGACGTGAAAAAAATGAATTTTGGCGCCTTTGCGTGAAAAAAAGCGGGTTTTCTACATGTCCTACATGCCTACATGTGAACGCGGCGGTTCCCTCAGCAGGGCTGAAGCCCTGCGCTACGACTCCCTGCGGGGGCTCCCGGAAACCAGTGAGCAGTTAGCGGTAAGCAGTAAGCAGTCGCCGGACGCTATGCGCTCTGCACTTTGCGCTATGCCGATTACGAGTACGAGTTCGAGTTCGAGTACGATGCAAAGTGCTCTGAACCCTGAACCCTGAACCCGGTTGAAAAGGCGGCGGTTCTACATGGCTACATGTGAACACGGGCGTCAGCCGCCGCCCACCGGCTGGAAGATGTGGACTTCGTCGCCGTCGTGGAGAACGACTTCGTCGGCGCTGCGGAACCCGTTGACCAGAGCCATCCGGTAAACCTTTTCCTCGATCCCCAACAGATCGAAGAACCCGCCCACCGTGGTTCCCGCCGGAACCTCCCGGGCGGAGACGCTCGGCTCGCCGGCTTTACGGAAGCGCCCATAGAGATGGAGCTCGATTTTCATGCTCCGCTCTTGCCCAGATCGAGCAGGGAGAAGCCGAAGCTTTCGAGATCCGCGAGCAGGAGCTTCCCGGCCAGGGGGCTTTTTTCCCCCAGGAGCAGCCGGATGGTTTCCAGCGCCTGCAGGGAGGCGACCAGGGCCGGGACCGGGGTGGGGGTGCCCAGGAAAGTTTCGGCGCCCCGGTCTTCCCGTCCATCTCCGTAAAGTCCGCGGACGGTTCGGGCGCCCTTTACGCTGACCGAGACCTGGGCCTGGCAGCCGCCCAGGGAGCCGTGGACCACCGGGATCCCCAGGACCTCGGCGGCGTCTTCCAGGATCAGGCGGGCCCGGATGCTGTCCAGGGCGTCCACCGCCACCTCGCAGCCGGCCAGGAGCCCGGGGGCGTTGGCGGGGTCGAGGAAAACCGGCTTGGCGATGACGGAGATTCCCGGGTTGACCCGGGCGATCCGCTCCCGGGCCGCCTCCGCCTTGAGGCCGCCCAGGTTGTCCCCGGTGGCCAGAAGCTGGCGGTTGAGATTGTTGGCCGTGAAACGGTCCCCGTCCACTACCACCAGCTCCCCGACCCCGGCCCGGGCCAGGAGCTCGATCACATAGCCTCCCAAGCCGCCCGGGAACGAAGGAGCCGGGCCTGTCCCCCGGGGCCGAAGCGGGGAAGATTGCGCGCATAGCGCGCCGGGATCAGGCCCGAATCCAGGGCGGCGGCCTCGAGTTCGCGCCCGGGCTTTCCGGTCCGGGCTCCGATCTCCAGGATCTGGGCGGGAGAGAGGGTTTTTTCCGCTCCCCCCGCCGCGATCAGTTCCCGGAGCAGGGAATTATGCGGCATGGCCTATTCCACGGTAACCGATTTGGCCAGGTTCCGGGGTTTGTCCGGGTCCAGGCCGCGCTGCACGGCGATGTAGTAGGCCAGGAGCTGGAGGGGAACGGTGTTGAGCAGGGGCTGGAGGATGTCGATGGTCCGCGGGACGTAAATGACGTCGTCGGCGATCCGGGCGATCCTGCGGTCGTCTTCCTGGGCTACGGCGATAATCATGCCCGAGCGGGCCTTGATCTCCTCGATGTTGCTGAGCATCTTGTCGTAGGAGGAATCCCCCGGGATCAGGGCCACGGTGGGGAATTCCGGGTCGATCAGGGAAATGGGTCCGTGCTTCATCTCCCCGGCCGCGTAGCCCTCGGCGTGAATGTAGGAGATTTCCTTGAGCTTGAGGGCGCCTTCCAGGGCAATCGGGTAGTTATAGAGGCGGCCGATGAAGAGAAAGTCCCGGTAATGGTGGTACTTGCGGGCCAGGTCTTCGATCCGGGCGGTTTGACGGAGGATTTCCCGGATTTGGGCGGGGATTTTTTTCAGGGCCTCGGAGATCGCGATCCCGTCGCTCAAGGAGAGCCGCTGGTAGCGGGCGATGAGCAGTCCCATCAGGACCAGGATCACGCACTGGGAGACGAAGACCTTGGTGCTGGCCACCCCGATCTCTGGCCCGGCGTGGTTGTAAACCCCGGCGTCGGTCTCCCGGGCGATGGTCGAGCCCACCGCGTTGACGATGCCCAGAACCAGGGCGCCTTTGCGCTTGGCTTCCCGGATGGCGGCCAGGGTATCGGCCGTCTCCCCGGACTGGGAGAGGGCGATCACCGCGGTGCGCTTGTCCAGACGCAGGTTCCGGTAGCGGAACTCCGAGGCCAGTTCCACGCTCACCGAGATGTCGGTGATCCGCTCGAAAACGTAGGTGGCCAGCATCCCCGCGTGGTAGGAGGTGCCGCAGGAAACGAAAATGATCCGGTCGATCTCCTTGAAGCGCTCCAGCGCTCCCACCAAGCCGCCCAGGCGCGCCACCCCTTCTCCCTCGACTAGGCGGCCCCGGATGGCGTTCTCGACCGCTTCCGGCTGTTCGAAGATTTCCTTGAGCATGTAGTGCGGAAACCCGCTCAAGGTGGTGTCTTCGTCGGACCATTCCACGGTTTCGGCGTTTTTTTCCACCGGGCGTTCGTGAAAATCCATGATCGTATAGTCGCTGTCGGTGAGAACCGCCAACTCGTTGTCGTCGAGGTGGACGATCTGGTTGGTGATTCGGAGCATGGCGTTGACGTCGGAGGCCGCCAGGAGCTCGTCCGTGCCGATCCCGATCACCAGCGGCGACCCCCGCCGGGCCAGGACGATCTTGCGGGGGTCGTCCATGTGGAAGAGGGCGATTCCGAAGGTTCCCCGCACCCGGCCGAGGGCCTCCCGGACCGCTTCCTCCAGGTTGCCCCGGAAACACTCGTCCACCAGGTGGGCCAGGACCTCGGTGTCGGTCTCGGAAACGAAATTGTGTCCTTTCTCCTCCAGTTCTGTTTTCAGGATCTGGAAATTCTCGATGATTCCGTTGTGAACCAGGAAGAGCTTGCCGCTGGCGCCCAGTTGGGGGTGGGCGTTGAACTCGGTGACCTTGCCGTGGGTGGCCCAGCGGGTGTGGGCGATGCCCAGCGTTCCCTCCGGGTTGACCTTTGCGACGGCGGCATCGAGGTTGGAAACTTTGCCCACCGCCTTGACCACCACGGTTCCGCACGGAGTGCTGACGGCCAGCCCGGCCGAATCATAGCCCCGGTATTCCAGGCGCCGCAGCCCCTCCAGCAGAATGGGGGTGGCGTTTTTCTTCCCGATATAGCAGACGATTCCGCACATGGCTTTTTCCCCTCAGGTCACGGACGGCTTAGCCCGTAAAAGAAAATATAACCCAGATCCCGGTCCCCTTCCTAGCCTATTTGCGCCGAAGCAACCGACGCTTCATTCACATGTAGACATGTAGAACCGCCGCCTTTTCAACCGGGTTCAGGGTTCAGGGTTCGGGGTTCAGGGCACTGTGCATCGTACTCGCACTCGGCGTTTCGTTCTCGTTCACGTTCACGGTGTGAGGTGTGGCACCGAAAAACCAGGCTGAAGGCTGAAGGAACTGCCGCTTTTCTCACGCCAAGGCGCCAAGACGCCAAAAAATCAATTTCCAAAGCCGCGCATTCTGGATTCTGGATTCTGAATTCTGGATTCCGGTTTGCGCCCTGAAACC
>CAZIEA010000214.1:0-3973 GCA_964538495.1 uncultured bacterium
GCGGGCTACCGGGACTTTCTTGCCGCCCCCGGCCCCGAAGCGGCCTTCGCCGCCCTGCGGGGCTTCCGGGTGCTCTGTTCCCATCGCCGCGGGCCTTACGGGGTCGAGGAGGTTAACCGCCTGATCGAAGAGATCCTGTTTCCGGGGCGCCTTCCGGCCGCCGGCGGGCATTATCATCGCCGGCTGGTGCTGGTGACTCGCAACGACTACGGGCTGGAGCTTTATAACGGCGATCTGGGACTGGTCTGGAGCGGGGAAGGGGGGTTGAAGGTCTTTTTCGAACCCGGCGCGGGAGATGAGGGAAAATGCCGGCAACTGCCGCTGGGGCTGCTTCCCGGGCACGAAACCGCCTTCGCCCTGACCGTGCACAAGGCCCAGGGCTCGGAGTTCGACCGGATTCTCCTGCTGGTCCCCCCCGTCTCGAGCCCTCTGCTCACCCGGGAGTTGCTCTACACCGCCCTGACCCGGGCTCGGCAACGGGCGGAGTTCTGGTGCGCGGAAGAGACCTTTCGCCAGGCGGTTCTCCGTCGGGTCGAGCGCGATTCCGGGCTGACCGACGCCCTCCGGGCATGAGACTAAAAATGCCATGCATTTTTAGTCTCATGCTATAGCTGCTTTGCCGCCGCCGGGGGTTTCTCCTTGAAGGTTTCCTTCTGCAGCCCCAGGCGCTGCATTTTCCCGTAGAGGCAGCGCGGGCTGATCCCCGCCCTTTTTGAGGCCGAAGCGATTTTTCCCTTGGTCTCGCGCAGGACGGACTCCAGGTAGGCGTGTTCGATCAGATTTTGGCTTTCTTCCAGGACGCGCACCAGGGTCTTGCCCCGCCAGGAGTCCTGGTTCAACTGCCCGGGGAAAGTCAGCTCCAGGGTATGGCCCCGGCTGAACACCTGGGGCAGGTCGGAGAGGGCGATCTCGGGGCCTTCACAAAGGAGGACGGCCCGCTCCAGGACGTTGAAAAGCTCCCGAATATTGCCCGGCCAGTCGTAGCGTTCCAGGGCTTCCAGCGCCTCCTCGGAGATGCTTTCCACCGCGTAGCCGAACTGGAGACGCTGCTGTTCCAGGAAAGCCAGGGCGTGGGGCCGGATATCCTCGCGGCGCTCGCGCAGGGGCGGGATAGTGAGAGTGATCACGCTCAGGCGGTAGTAGAGGTCCTTGCGGAAATTCTTGGCGCGAATCTCCTCCTCCAAGTCCCGGTTGGTGGCGGCGATCACCCGGACGTCGACGTAGATCGGGGTCTCGCTCCCGAGCGGTTTGACCTCGTAGTCCTGGAGGGTGCGCAGGAGCTTGGACTGCAGGTGCAGCGGCATTTCCCCGATCTCGTCCAGGAAGATCGTGCCGTGGTGGGCCAGTTCGAACGCCCCCCGCCGGGAGCGGGCCGCCCCGGTGAAGGCGCCCTGGGTATGCCCGAAAAGCTCGCTTTCCAGGAGTTGTTCGGGGAGGGCGGCGGTATTGACGGTGACGAAAGGCCCGCTGGCCCGGGGGCTTTCGGCGTGGATGGCCCGGGCCAAGTGCTCCTTGCCCACCCCGGTCTCCCCCATTAGAAGCAAGGGCGCGCTGCTGGGAATGAACTGCTTGACCTGCTGCATGAAAACCCGCATGACGTCGCTGTTGCTGGAAAAGTCGGCGATCTTGGGCCGGTATTCGTTAAGGGCGGAGCTGGAGGTCTTGATGGTGTACTGGATCCGCGCCTCCAGAAGGGACTGGATGGCGTTGGAGATGCTCTGGACCGAAACACCGGAGAAAATAGCCAGGTCCGCCCCGGCCGCGACCATGCGGGCTTGACCCTCGGAGGAGTTGTCGTCGTGGATGACGATGATGGTCGGGTTTTCCGGAAGCTCGTTAAGCATTGCGATCCCCAGTTCCAGCGGCTGGGGGATCAGGCTCTCGCTGATCACGATGATGTCGGCGCAGCTCCTGATCACTTTCTGCCAGGCGGAGCGGTGCTGGCCGTAGTTCTCGAGCATGATGTCCAGGGCGTCGAGACGGCGCTTGAGGTTGTCCTGCAACTGCTTGTTTTCCACGCAGAGACCGAGACGGATAAGCATGGCTCTCTCCTGAGTTCGGAAGGGATATGCCGAAAATGTTTGCTGCCCGGGAATATGCCCCGGATCGGGAGGAGAAATCAAGATGAATTTTTCCACCCGGCCTCGGGGCTTGGAGGAAGATCGGAATAATAATTCCGAATTACAAAATTTCAGAATATATTTGCCGAAAAATTAACTTCATCCCGGCGCCAAGGCCGTTTCCCCGGGTGGGGAGCCGTCTTTCTCCCGGGAAAACCCGGCCTGGCCGTGAGAGTGCGGCAATTTTCGGGAAATCTGCCCCCTACGGGAGAGAAAAACCTTATTTTTCCCCTTTATAGCCGGGGAATGGCATGGATATTGCTTAGTAATAGGGTGCAGGTTGGGTTTGGCGAAAGGCAACCCCAAGCCTGGGGGAAAGAAGACATGAAACGGAAGGGCAGGTTGCCGTGGAGGCTTAAGGAAACCTTCCGGCCGGAAGCCGAGTTTGAAAGCCTCAATGCTTCGGAGATCGGGCGCAAACCCCGGCCCCGGATGCGGAAGAGGGAAAACCGACGAGAACAGTGGTCAGAAGAGAACGAGGAGACGGAAATGATCCGAGATTACATGGTTAACCCCGCGGTGCGGAAGGCGGAAAAGGTCCGAAGTCTGGCCGAGGGGCGGGAGTTGATGTTGCAGGCCGAGGCCCAAAAAGTTTGGGGCATGGCTTCGGCGGTTGATATCTATTCCTGCGACCCCGGCTTGATCAGGGACGCGGAAGCCATCAAGCGCTTCGTGGTCGAGTTGTGCGACCTGATCGAAATGAAAAGGTTCGGCGAGACGCAAGTCGTGCATTTCGGTGAAGACGAGAGAGTGGCGGGGTATTCGATGGTGCAACTGATCGAGACCTCCCTGATCTCGGCGCATTTCGCCAACCAGAGCAACACCGTCTACCTCGATGTTTTCAGTTGCAAGCCCTATAACCCCCAGCAGGTCAGGGAGTTTGCTTTAGCCTACTTCAGGGGCGCGCGGGCCAATCTGCAAGTGGTCCTGCGGAAGTAACCTTCTCCCATGATCCGGATCTGCGAAGACCTGGAACTAGGGCGGAGTCTGTGGAGCGAGCTTCCCGGTTGGGGCGACCGGCTCTTCGATCTCTGGGAGGTGCGCCTTTGCTTCCAGGAAGGCTACGGAAGGGCCCCGCTTTTTATCTTCTCCCGCGACGATTCCGGTTCCTTGACCGGGTTTCTCCCCTTGAGCCGGGTCGAAGAAACCGGCGGGAGCGCTTTTTTCCCCGGCGAAACCTGGAAGGACCGGACCTGGCTGGAAGGAAACCGGATCCTGGCCCGCGACCGTTCCGTTCTGGAGGCTCTGTTGGCGGAAGTGCCCGGGCCCGCCAATCTGCGTTATCTGGAGTCGTCCATCCTGCCCGAGGGGGCCGCCGGGGCGGTCGCCGACGAGATCCGCTATGTTTTCATCCCTTCCGACTACAACTTTTCCTTTTCGGCCTACCGGGAAAGTTTTCCCCGGCAGCGCCTGAAGAGGATCGGGCGGGAACTGGACCGGCTGGAGGCGCAGGGGACGGAGTATCGCTACGGGGAAACGCGGGACATAGATCTGCTGCTGAAAATGAACCTGGCGGCCTTCAAGGAATATTCCTATTTTTCCGACCCCAGGTTTCTCCGGGGATTCCAGCGGCTGCTGGCCTGGCTGCATGACCTCGGCGCGCTCCGGATAACCACGGCCTTGATCGGGGGAAAGGTGGCGGCCGTGGACGTGGGAGCGGTCTGGAAGAACGCCTACACGGTCCTGGCCGGGGGGACCAACCCGGAGTTTCCCGGGGTGGCCAAGCTCATCAACTTCCATCATATCGATATGGCCTGCCGGGAGCGTTTCGCTTCGGTGGATTTTCTTTGCGGGGATTTCGGCTGGAAGGAGCGCTTTTTGCTTACTCCCCGGCCGCTTTACCAGATCAGCGT
>CAZIEA010000215.1:0-3952 GCA_964538495.1 uncultured bacterium
CCCCTCGGTCCCGACCAGGAGCGAGTCCCCGGAGCGGCGGCAGGAATAATAGCCGTAAACCGCCCCGGGCCGGAGCAGCTCCGGGGCGCGCCGGAGCAGGTCCTCCAGGACCGGCTCCGCTTCCTCCCGCAGGATCCTTTCCTGCTCGGCGGCGGAGAGCCGGCCCGGGTTAAACTTCCAGCGCCCGGCCAAGAGGCGGCGGCGGTCGATGCTCCGGCGGAGGTCGTCCCAGTCGAAATCCTCGATCACCCGGCTGCCCCGGAAAGGAGGTTTCGGCGCTTCCGGCCAGGAGTCCACCCGGAAAAGCCGCTTCCGCGGAGAGACGGCGGGGACCGGGACAACCGGCTCGGGGGCGGAACCTTTTTCCAGGAAGGCGAGGCTGGCGAAGGCGTCCCGGCAGTAAACCACCGGCCCCGGGTAAAAACTCCGGCAATGGTCCCGCACGAATTCCTCCGTCAGGGCCGCCCCCCCCAGGAGCACCGGCACTTCCAAGCCGGCGGCGGCCATGACCTTGAGGTTCCCAGCCATGACCGCGGTGGACTTAACCAGAAGCCCGCTCATCCCCACCGCGTCGGGCCGCTCCCGGAGGGCGACGGCGATAATCTCCTCGACCGGGACCCGGGTCCCGAGGTCGATCACCCGCACCCCGTTGTTGGAGAGGATGATGTTGACGAGGTTTTTGCCGATGTCGTGAACGTCCCCGGACACCGTGGCCAGGACCAGGGTCCGGCGGTAAGAGTCGGAAGCGGCTCCCAGCAGCGGCTTGAGGATGTCCACCGCCGCCTTCATCGCCTCGGCCGATTTGAGCACGAAGGGCAGTTGGAGCTGGCCCGCGTTGAAAAGCCGGCCCACTTCCTGCATGGCCGGAATCATCACCGCGTCGAGAATCTCCTTGGGCTTCACCGCGGTCTCCAGGAGCCGGATCGCTTCCGCGATCCCCTCCTTGCGCCCGCGCACGATCGCGTCCCGGAGCCGTTCCCGGGGGTCCGCCGGAGGCGGGGCCGGGGCGGCGGCGGCGGTTTTCCCGGAAAACCAATCCAGGTATTTTTCCAGCGCACCTTCCTCGGTGTTCTCGAGTACGGCCCGCGCCCGGAGGCGCGCCTCCGCCGGGATCTCGGCGGAAGAAGCCAGGGCGGCGACGTCGACGATGCAGGCATCGAGCCCCTCCGCCAGGCACCAATCCAGGAAGACGGCATTGAGCGCCCGCCGGGCCTCCCCCTGGAGCCCGAAACTGACGTTGGAAAGCCCGATCACCGTCCTCACCCCGGTCAGAGCGAATTTGATCAGTTTCAAGGCCCGGGCGGTCTCGGCGGCGGCAGAGGCGAATTCCGGATCCCCGGAAGCGACCGTAAAGGTCAGGGGATCCACCAGGAGCGACCCCGGGGGAATCCCTCCCCGGCGGCAGAGCTCGACCAGGCGCCGGGCCACGGCCAGTTTGTCCTCCGCGGTGCGGGCCATCCCCTCCTCGCTGATACAGAGGCAGATCAGGGCCGCACCGAAACGTCTGGCCAAGGCGATGACCCGGCGGGCCTTTTCCTCCCCGTCCTCGAGGTTGACCGAGTTGATCACGGCCCGACCGCCGTAATTCTCCAGGGCCGCCGCCAAAGCCTCCGGGGAGGTGGAGTCGATGACCAGGGGCGCCCGGCAGGAAGAAGCCGCCAGTGCCGTCATCCGGGAGAGGTCGGCGGTCTCGGCGCGCCCGGCGTAGGCGCAGCTCAAATCCAGCAGATGGGCCCCGGAATCCTCCTGGGCGGCGAGGATCTCCAGGGCCCGGTCGTAATCATCCCGCAGGAGCGCGTCCCGGAAGGACTTGGAGCCGGTGGCGTTGCCCCGCTCCCCGATATAGAGGGGGCGGGGGTCCTGGGCGAGTTCGACCTCGGAAAAAAGGGAGGCGGCCCGGTCGGGGAAGTCAACCCGCCGAGCCGGAGGCGAAAAACCCTTCAACTCCCCCGCCAGGGCCGCCAGGTGCGCCGGGGTGGTGCCGCAGCAGCCCCCGGCCAGGTTAAGCCCGCAATCCCGGACCAGGGAAGCCAAGCTCCGGGAGAACTCCTCCGGGCCCAGGGGGTAAAAAACGGAGCCGGCCCGGAGTTCGGGAAGACCGGCGTTGGGCATACAGGCGAGAAAACCCTCCCAGTTGTCCCGGAGGTATTCGAGGTGGCGGCGCATCCCCTCCGGGCCAAGGGCGCAGTTGAGGCCGAGGATGTCGATGGGATAGGGCCGGAGGATGGCGCAGGCCGCCCCGATCGAAGTCCCCGCCAGCATCGTCCCCTGGGCTTCCATGGTAATCGAGACGTAGAGCAGGGGCCGCGGCCCCCCGCCCGCGGCGGCGGCAAAGGCGTCCAGGGCGGCCTTGATCTGGAGGGGGTCCTGGCAGGTCTCCAGAATGACGGCGTCCACCCCGCCCTCGAGCAAGCCCTCTAACTGGGGGAGATAGGAAAGACGCAATTCGGCGAAGGAAACCTGCCCCAGGCTGGGAAGCCGGGTCCCGGGCCCGACCGAGGCGATAACGTAGCGGGGCTTTCCCCCGGCGGCGGCGGCCGCTTTCCGCGCGATCCGGGCCGCGGCCAGATTGATCTCCCGGGTCCGGGCCGCCAGCCCGTACTCGGCCAACACCAGCTTCGAAGCCCCGAAGGTGTTGGTCTCGACGGCGTCGCAGCCGGCGGCGAGGTAGGCGGAGTGGATCTCCCCGACCAGGCCGGGGGCCGTGAGATTGAGAATCTCGTGGCAGCCTTCCCGGCCTTCCCAGGCCGCCGACGCCACCTCCCGGGCCTGGATCTCCGTCCCGGTGGCGCCGTCGAGGACGACAAGACCCGCGCAGAGCCTCTCCCCCAGGGAGGGGGTGTTTGCCTTTCCAGTCATCGGGCCGGAGCGGGTTCCCGGCCTAACGCCGGCGGTCTTCGTTGATATCGTCGGCGATGTCCTCGTCAATTCCTTCCTGTTTGACCCAGTCCTTCATCTCGGTCTGGTCCTTATTGATCACCGTTTCCCCCTCGGCCTCGAACTTCTGGAAAGGATCGGCCGGCGCGGGGGACAAAAGCCACGCGCCGCCGCTTTTAGCCAGGTGCAGCAGGACCAGGCCCCCTTCCGCGGGCTTGAGATCGACCGTGGCGCGCTCGCCCTGAACGGTCGCGCCGGCAATCTCGCATTCCCGGTAGGCGTTCCCGGAGAGTTCGCCCCGGAGAAAGTTGAGGGCGTCCTGGTGCAGGAAAGCCCCTTCCTGCGCCTCCGTGGACCCGGAATCGATCAACTTGAGCAGCTCGGGCGAAACCAGGGCCCGGGCGCCGGAGAGATTCCCCGCTTTCACGGCCGCCTGAAAGGCTTCAACCGCGCCGCGCGCGGCCGCTTCTTCCTGCGCCCCCGCCGGGACGGCAAAGAAAACCACCCAGGCCGCCAGGGCAATGCCAACGCTTATCTTTTTCATGAAATCATCCTTGTTTCTCGAACTGGTCCTTGGCGGCCCCGCAAAGCGGACAGGTCCAATCGTCCGGCAGGTCCTCAAAGGGCACGTTCTCGTTTTCCGCGGGATCGTACACGTAACCGCAGACCAAGCAGATCCAGGTTTCCATTCTGCACCTCCTCTTCGCGTGGGGTTGGTTGTCCGGGAAGCAATATACCAGAAAACCGCCGGCGAGCATAGGGTTCAGGGTTCAGGGGCACCCGTAATCCGTAACCAGTGATCCGTAATCCGGAGCCCGCGCACGCCATTTCACCACAGAGTTCACAGAGAAAAGTCAGAGGCCACAGAGATTTTTTTCTCACCATGAAGATCATGAAGAGCATGAAGGTAAAAATCTGTGAAATCTGTGGACGTTTCGGCATAGAGCAGAGGGCATAGAGCATAGAGTCCGAAAACTAGGATACAGGAATCAGGAAACAGGAGTCAGGAGTAAGCAGTTGGTGTGTCGTCCTGATATAGTTTGACACCTGTAACTGGGAGGCAGGTGTCTAATGG